>JACZQV010000010.1 GCA_022545545.1 Pseudomonadota bacterium | reverse complement strand
CCAGCGTCGCTTCGGCGGCGCCCGGCCGCGCAGGCGAGCCGCTTTCGCGCGAAAGCGAGTACTAACACATGTGCCGGGGATGACAACCGGCGGGTCGGGCGTCCGCCTGGCCGTCGCCGGAGCGGTCCCGGGGCCCATCGACGACAGGCGCAAGCACCTTTCCTGAGGCTTAATTCCTAGTGCCATCACGGGGATGTGGTTATAAGGGGAGCTAGCCATGTTGAGACACGCCGACATCTGGCACGCCATCGACGCCCTTGCCCGCCAAAACGGCCTCTCCCCCTCGGGACTGGCGCGGCGCGCGGGCCTGGACCCGACCACCTTCAACAAGAGCAAGCGCGTCAACGCCGGCGGCAGGAAGCGCTGGCCGAGCACCGAGAGCGTGTCCAAGGTGCTCGATGCGACCGGTTGTTCGCTGGGCAATTTCGTGGCGCTTTTCGGCGGCACCGGCGATGGCGTCGTGCAGAGGATTCCCATCATCGGCTACGCCGAGGCGGGCCGGAGCGGCTATTTCGACGACGCCGGATATCCGGTGGCCACCGGCTGGGACGAGGTCCTGTTTCCCGATATCGGCGATGCCAACGCCTTCGCGCTGGAAATCTCGGGCGACAGCATGGAGCCCGTGTACCGGGATCGCGACACCATCATCGTCTCCCCCGCGGCCGACATCCGGCGCGGCGACAGGGTCGTCGTGAAGACGGCCGAGGGCGAGGTCATGGCCAAGGAATTGACGCGCAAGACCGCCCGCAAGCTGGAACTCGGATCGGTGAACGCCGCCCACCCCACCATCAGCTTGAACATCGATGACATCGTCTGGATGTCCCGCATCGTGTGGGTGAACCAGTAGCCGTGTCTGGCCTCTCGAGACGCGACCGAGGCGTGGCGGGCGGCGAAGATTGGGCACTGGCCGGATAGTGCTCTGGTGTAAATGAACGCACTGCATTACATCGACGGCGAATGGCGCCAGGGCAATCCGCCGATCATGGGGCCGATGACCCACGCCGCGTGGATGTCCTCGGTCGCTTTCGATGGCGCCAGGGCGTTCGGCGGCGCCGCGCCCGATCTCGACCGCCATTGTGCCCGCACGGTCCGTTCGGCCCTGACGATGGGGCTGGCGCCCACCGTCAGCGCCGAGGAGATCGAGGAGTTGGCGTGGCAGGGCATCGGTCAATTCCCCGAGGGCACGGATCTCTATATCCGCCCCCTCTTCTATGCCGAGGACGGTTTCGTCGAGCCCGAGCCGGAGAGCACCCGGTTCGTCCTTTCCCTGTTCGAATTGCCCTTGCCGGCGCCGACGGGGTTCTCGGCGTGCCTTTCAAGTACCCGCCGGCCGAGCCCGGAGACCGCGCCGACCGAGGCCAAGGCTTCGTGCCTCTACCCCCAAAACGCCCGGGCGCTCCGCGAAGCCAGGGAGAAGGGCTACAAGAACGCCGTGGTGCTCGACATGAACGGCAATGTCGCCGAGTTCGCCACCGCCAACCTTTTCATCGCCACCAACGGCACCGTGCACACGCCGGCGCCCAACGGCACCTTCCTCGACGGCATCACCCGCCAGCGGGTGATCGGGCTGTTGCGCGACGCCGGCACCGAAGTCGTCGAACGGACGCTCGGTTACGCCGAAGTGTGCGCCGCGGACGAGGTGTTCTCGACCGGCAATTACGCCAAGGTCTCGCCGGCGATCCGCATCGAGGACCGCGACCTGCAGCCGGGGCCGGTCTACAAGCAAGCGCGCGGGCTTTACTTCGACTTCGCCCGCACCTGCGTCAAGGGTGCGCGTATCTGAGACCTTTGGTATCAGAGCACTATCCGGCCAGATCCTCGCCTTCGATCGCCCGGCGGATCAGGGCGACGGTCTCGCCGAGCCCATAGAGCACGAAGAAAGAGCCCATGCGGGGCCCGTGGGTCTGGCCGAGGAGTATCTCGTAAAGCGCCCGGAACCAGGACTTCAAGTCGCCGAAGGGGTGGCGCTTGCCGACCTCGTAGACTTGCGCCTGGATGTCCTCGGCGCCGGCCCCGGCGGGTAGGGCCTCGAGCGCCCCGGCCAGATCCGAGAGCGCCGACCGCTCCATCTCGTTCGCCTTGCGGTAACTCTTCGCCGGCTTGACGATGTCGCGGTAGTAATTGATCGCGTGGCCGACGAGGGAATCGAGGACCGGCGCGCTCTCGGGCGTCGCCTCGGGCAGGTAGCGCGAAACGAACCCCCAGAGCACCGCCCTGTCCTCGGTGTTGCAGACGCTGGCGAGGTTGAGCAGGATGGCGAAGCTGAGGCGCGCCTCCTCTTGGGGCGGGGCGCCGTCGTGGATGTGCCAGGCCGGATTGGCGAGTCGCTCGGGAACCTCCTGTCGGGCGAACTTGGCGACATGGGAGAGATAGTCGTCGACGTGGCGTGGGATGATATCGAAATAAAGGCGCTTGGCCTTGCGCGGCGAGAGATACATGAAAAGCGATAGGGATTGAGCCGGCGCGTAGCGCAGCCACTCCTCGACCGCCAGGCCATTGCCCCTGGACTTGGAGATCTTCTCGCCGTTCTCGTCGAGGAACAACTCGTAGGTGAACCCCTCGGGCGGCTTGGCGCCGAGGATGCGGCAGATCCGCCCCGAGAGCTTCACCGACTCGATCAGATCCTTGCCCGACATCTCGTAATCGACGCCCAGCGCCACCCAGCGCATCGCCCAGTCGGCCTTCCACTGCAGCTTGCAATGCCCGCCGGTCACCGGAACCTCGTGGGTGCCGCCGTCCTCGTCCTCGTAAGTGATGGTGCCGGCGTCCCCGTCGCGGGCGATCACCGGCGCCTGGAGGACCCGTCCGCTCCGCGGGCAGACGGGGAGGAAGGGGCTGTAGGTGGCGCGCCGCTCAGGCCCCAGCGTCGGCAGGATGACCTCGGTGATCTCATCGTAATGGCGAAGCACGTTCAAAAGCGCCTCATCGAATCGCCCCGAGCGGTAACACTCGGTGGCGCTCTCGAAGCTGTAGTCGAAGCCGAATTCATCGAGGAACCCCTTGAGCCGGGCGTTGTTGTGGTGGCCGAAGCTCTCGTGGGTGCCGAAGGGGTCGGGGATGGCGGTCAGGGGCTTGCCGAGATGCTCGGCCAGCATCTCCCGGTTGGGGATGTTGTCGGGCACGCGCCTAAGGCCGTCCATGTCGTCGGAAAAGGCGATCAGGCGCGTCGGTATGGCGGAAAGCCGGGCGAAGGCGTGGCGCACCATGGTGGTGCGCGCGACCTCGGCGAAGGTGCCGATATGGGGAAGGCCGGAGGGCCCGTAACCGGTCTCGAACAGCACGTGACCCTTCCCGGGCAGACCCGTGGGACCGCCGCCGCCCAGACGGTCGAGGATCTTTCGCGCCTCCTCGAACGGCCAGGCCCGGCTCTCCATGGCGGGCCTCAGAATATCGCTCATCCCGGCGCCACCCCGTACGCTCTTGCTTGAGGAAACCAAAACTTGAGGCCCGAACCTAGGCGGCAGGACCTCACCCGTCAACCGGCGCGGCGGCGAAACGGGATCATACGGGGATCAGCAAGTCCCGGACCTTTTGCGACACCTTATCGACGTGGCCCGCATCGAAGGGCGGGGCGGGGTCGTATTCGATCTGCAGCTGGATCGCCTGGGCATAATCGTCGCCGGCGATCATCGATGCCAGTCGCAGCGCCATGTCGATGCCGGCGGAGACGCCGGCGCCGGTGATGACCTTGCCGTCGATCACCACCCTTTCCTTGGTGGGGATGGCGCCGTAGCCGGCGAGCCGATCCATCGCCCGCCAATGGGTGGTGGCCTTGAGGCCGACCAGCACCCCGGCGGCGCCAAGCAGCAGCGCGCCGGTGCAAACGGAAGCGGTCCACATCGTGTTGCGGTGGACCTCGCCGATCCAGCCGGTGACGGTCCCGTCGCCGGCCAGCTCTCGCGTCCCGAAACCGCCCGGAACCAGCAGGATGTCCGGGCTTGGCACGTCCGAGAGCGCGTGATCGGCGATCAGACCGATGCCACCGCTGACCTTATGGGCGCGGAGCGGCCCCTTGTCCTTGGCGACGATCTTGACCTTGGCGTCGGGAAGCCGGGCGAGCACCTCGAGCGGCCCGGCGGCGTCGAGCATCGTGAGATCGTCGAATACAAGCACGGCGATTTCCATCACCTCCTCCCCTCGCTGAAATGGCGTGCCGGGGCGTACATCGTCCGAACCCCGGTCCGGTTCGATATAGGGGCATCGCATGATCGGCGCAAGGCGGCGCCAAGCGCAACCGCGGCGATTGCCAAGGGACGGGCGCCGGCGTCGTGCCATGGTCGGCGCCGGCGCGAGGGCGTATACTTCCCCCATGAGCCGCGCAGGGGAAAGCATAGCCAGGCCAACCCATCCACCGCCAAGACGGGTCTCGGTCCCGGACGCGCCGGCCCTGGTGGCCGGAACGGGTGGCGCTACCGCCATCTCGCCCGAAGGGGAGGTCCGCACGCTTTCCCACGCCGACGCGGCGGCTTTCGTGAAGTCCCCCCCGCCGATCGTCTGCCACATTCCGGCGACGGCGCGCCGGCTCGGCTGCCCGCCGTTCGCGGCCTTCGATGTCCTCGAACTGTTCGCCTTCGTTCGCCCCGTCTCCTTCCTGCTGCCGACGCCAAGGGGTGTCGCCGCGGCGCTCGGCCTTCCGCCGCCCGAAAGCCACGACGACGAAGCCAAGACGCTCGGTCAGGCCGCCGCCGCCCTCCTCGACGAACTGGCGGCGGGGTTGCCGAAGGAAATAGAAGACGCCGTTCCGATCGCCGGTGCCATGGCGGCCGCCGAATGGGCCTGGGGGCCCTTGGTGCTGGCGGCGCTGGGCATCGAGGGCGGGGACCTGGGGAAGGGCATGGCGGCGGCGGGGCTGAAGGTCTGGGAGCGGCTTCCCGAATGGTCCGAACGCGGGCCCGAGACACCGCCCGGCAACATCGGCGTCGAACCGGCGGAGGCGCGGGCACGCCTGGCGGCGCTCCTTGGCGACGGCGCCGAGGCCCGTCCCCAGCAGGCCGATTACGCCTCCGCCGTCACCGCCGCCTTCGCCCCCCGCGAGGTGCGAGGCGAACCCAGATTCGTCCTCGCCGAGGCCGGCACCGGCGTCGGCAAGACGCTCGGCTATATCGCGCCGGCCAGCCTCTGGGCCGAGAAGAACCAGGCCCCCGTCTGGATCAGCACCTTCACGCGAAACCTCCAGCGCCAGATCGACACCGAGCTCGACCGCCTGTTTCCCGATCCGGTCAGGAAAGCGAGCAAGGTGGTGGTCCGCAAGGGCCGCGAGAACTATCTCTGCCTCCTGAACCTCGAGGAAGCGGTCAACCGCCAGGCCGGCCAGGACAGGGAAGCCATCGCCCTTGGCCTCATGGCGCGCTGGGCGGCCAGCACGCGGGACGGCGACATGATCGGCGGCGATTTCCCCGCCTGGCTTTCACACCTTCTGGGATATGCCCGCACGCTTGGCCTTGCCGACAGGCGCGGCGAATGCGTCTATTCGGCCTGCCGCCATTACCACAAATGCTTCATCGAGAAGACGGTGCGGCGCGCGAGAAGGGCCGAGATCGTCGTCGCCAACCACGCCCTGGTGATGACCCAGGCGGCGCTCGGCGGTCTCGACGACGCCTACCTGCCGATGCGTTACGTGTTCGACGAAGGCCATCACGTGTTCGCCGCCGCCGATGCGGCGTTCTCGGCCCGTCTCTCGGGCCGCGAGACGGCGGAACTCCGCCGCTGGCTGCTGGGCGCCGAGGATGGCGGCGGCAGGCAGAGGGGGCGGGCGCGGGGGCTGAAACGCCGCATCGGCGATCTGACGGTGACGGACGACGCGGCGGAAGCGGCGCTCGAGGAACTGCTGCGGGCGGCACGGAAGCTTCCAGGCGAGAATTGGCTCAGGCGCCTCGCCGCCGACACCCCCCGGGGCCCGGCGGAGGCGTTCCTCGGGCGCGTGCGCCAACAGGTCCTGGCCCGCGCCAGATCGGCCGACGGCCCCTATGGGTTGGAGACCGAGAAGGCGCCGCCCGTCGACGGCCTGATCGACGCCGCCGGCGCGCTGGACGCGGCGCTGGCGGCGTTGGCCGGGCCCTTGGCGGCGCTTGGCGGGCGCCTTGGGGCCATGATCGACGAAGGGGCGGACAAGCTCGACACACCGACCCGCCTTCGCATCGAGGGAGGCCTCAGGAGCCTCGAGCGCCGGGCGAAGATCCCCATCATCGGCTGGCGATCGATGATCGAGACCTTGGCGGGCCAAACGCCCGAGGAGTTCGTCGATTGGTTCGCGATCGACCGCGAGGCGGGACGGGAGACCGATGTCGGCATGCACCGCCACTGGGTCGATCCGACCGTTCCTTTCATCCGTCACGTCGCCGAGCCGGCCCATGGCATCGTCGTCACCTCGGCCAGTCTGCGCGACGGCACCGGCGATAACGAGGCCGACTGGCGGGCGGCGGAGATCGCTACCGGGGCGTTGCACCTGGCCGGCCGGCCGGTGCGCGCCTGGGTTCCCTCGCCTTTCGATTACGCGCGCCAGACCCGCATCTTCGTCGTCACCGATGTCGCCCGCGATGACGCCGACAAGGTGGCGGCGGCCTACCGCGTCCTGTTCACCGCCTCGGGTGGCGGCGGGCTCGGCCTGTTCACCTCGATCTCGCGGCTCCGCGCCGTGCATGAGCGGATCGCGCCGGCGCTGGAGAAGGCCGGTGTCACGCTCTACGCCCAGCATGTCGACGAGTTGGACACGACGACGCTGGTGGACATATTCCGCGCCGAGGAAGACGCCTGCCTGCTCGGCACCGACGCCGTCCGCGACGGCGTCGACGTGCCGGGAAAATCCCTCAGGCTCATCGTCTTCGACCGGGTGCCGTGGCCCCGTCCCGACATCCTGCACCGGGCGCGGCGGGCCGCCTTCGGCGGGCGCGGCTATGACGAGATGATCACCAGGCTGCGCCTGAAACAGGCCTATGGCCGCCTGGTGCGCCGGGCCGACGATAGGGGAGTGTTCGTCATGCTCGATAGGGCCATGCCGTCGCGCTTTAACGGCGCCTTTCCCGAAGACGCCGTCGTCGAGCGCACCGGCCTCGCCGCCGCCGCCGCCCGCATAGCCGAATTCCTTGGTTCCGACCCGGCCTAGCGGCCGAATGCCTTGGTGCCGATGCACCCTGGCGATCGCCCCTTGGGGCCAATCGGCTCTTGACGGCCCCTGGCACCCCCTGTCACCCTGCGATGAGAGTGGATACCGACGCGGCGATGGGTAATACCAAAGGACCTTTGGTATAAAAGCTTCCGGACACGGCCATGATCGATCATCACACGGCACTGATTTACACCATGGTCTTGGTATCCGCGGCGGACCGGGACATGTCCGACGCCGAGCTCGGCAAGATCGGCGAAATGGTCAAGTACCTGCCGGTGTTCAAGGACTTTGACCACAACGAGCTGACCAGCGCGGCGCAGGATTGCGCCGAGCTTCTCACCAAGGACGATGGGTTCGAAGCCGCCCTCGACCTGATCCTGGCGGGCCTGCCCGAGAAGCTTCGGGAGACGGCCTATGTGCTCGCCTGCGACGTCGCCGCCGCCGACGGCAAGGCATCGAACGAAGAACTGGCGCTGGTCGAATTGATCGGTGAGCGCCTGGAGATCGAGCCGCTGGCGGCGGCGGCGATAGAGCGCGCCGCCCGGGCGCGCCACGCGAGCGTCTAAGCCGCCGACACCCCCATCATCCGGCCCCGGGATCCTAGAAACCCGCCTCTGACTCAACCCGCTTCCCGCCGCGCGGTCTCGGCGCCGGCGGCCGCCAGCATGTCGTCGACGGTGACGAACTTGCCCCTCGGCGCGCCGGCGCGGGCGGCGGCGATCTCGGCGCTTTCGATCTTCTGCCAATCGGCATAGCCGATGAAATTGACGCCGCGGGCGGCGAGCAGCGCTTTGAGGCCCTCGCGGCCGGGTTTTTTCCCGTCCTTGATGTCGGCGTCGATGTGGCTCGCCACCAACCGTCCATCGGTCCGGTTGGACGAGATGACGCCGGTCGGCCCCCGCATGATCCAGCCGGCGGCATAAACCCCGTCGGCGACGCGCCCGTCGGTGTTCTCGACGGTGCCGCGCTTGGCGTCGAGCGGCACGCCGTCGGCCAGGGCGGAGCGGTAGCCGATCGCCGGGAGGACGAGGCCGCAGGGGACCTCGAAGAACTCGCCGCTGCCGACGGCGCGCCCCTCGACCACGGCCGTGCGTTCGAGCCGGAGCCCTTCCACCCTCTCGTCTCCGAGGACCTCGACGGGGGCGGCGTAGAACCGGAAGTGCAGGCGTGTCTTGCCGGGCTTGGCCTCGGCGCGTGCGAACTCCCGAAGCGTCGCCAGGTTCTTCTCCTTGAGCCGCACATCCCGCTCCGCCATTTCGCCGGTGACGGCATCGGGGATCACGGCGCCGTCGACGACGGGCACGCCGTTCTCCAACTCACCCATTTCACGCAACTCGACATTGGAGAACTTGGCCTCGACGGGTCCGCGGCGGCCGAAAATATAGATATCGCTGAAAGATGCGCTGTCGATGGCGTCGAGCGCATGGTCCGGCATGTCGGTGGCGGTCAACTCGGCCCTCGTCTTGGCCAGGATGCGGGCGACGTCGAGCGCCACATTGCCGACGCCGATGACCGCCGCCGCCTCGGTGTCGAGGTCCGGGTCGAGGCCGGTGAAGTCGGGATGGCCGTTGTACCAGCCGACGAAGGCGGCCGCCCCGATCACCCCGGCCTTGTCGTCGCCGGGAATACCGAGCATCTGGTCGCGCGGCATGCCGAAGGTCAGCACCACCGCGTCGTAAAGGGAACGCAACTCCTCGAAACCGACGTCGCGGCCGAGCTCGACATTGCCGAAATAGCGTACCGATTCGGCGAGCGCCGTGCGCTCGAACGCTTTCGACACCTTCCGCGTCGTCTCATGGTCGGGCGAGACGCCGTAACGGATGAGGCCGAACGGCGTCGGCAGGCGTTCGATGATGTCGATGCGATAATCGGCGTCCGATTTGACCAATGCGTCCGCGGTATAGAACCCGGCGGGACCACTTCCAACGATGGCAACACTGACGGACATTACCGCGCCTCGAACCGGTTGATGGGACAGCCCGAAGATTACTAATCGATCCCGCGCCGCGCGTCTAATTACATCGCCGTGAACGGTCGAAAGACGACAACGGGCGCCGGGACGTCGAAGGCACGGAGAGGATAGGGCCCGCTTTCGCCGGCCACGGTTGGCGGCGGGCGCGGAGGGGGCCGCTCGATTCAGTGCTTGGTGGGTCAGTGCTTGGCGGGAGTTACCGGCCGGTAGCTTTTAACCGACGGTCCAGGTGTAGCCTTCGCGCAAGAGGGCGTTGAGATCGCCGTTGGGGGTCCGGGCCTTGGCTTCCTCGATCTGATCCCTGACCAGGGTTTCGTAGCCCGGCGCCGGGTCGCAATAGAGGACGCCGAGCGCCATCGGGAAATCGGGCGGCGCCATCGCCGCCAGCATGACGGCGAGCGACCGGTTGGTCTCGTCATGGACGAGCAGATCCTTAATCCCGATGCCGCCCTCGCCCAAGCGCACCACTTCGAGCTCGATCACGCCGGGCTTGAGCCTGATGCCCCGCTCTTCCCCCTCCTTGCCGAAGATAAGGGGCTTGGCGTGCTCGAGGTGGATCTGGGTGTCGTCCACCACTGCCTTTTCGGTGAAGTCGTCGAAGGCGCCGTCGTTATAGACGATGCAGTTCTGGAAAATCTCGACGAAAGAGGCGCCGCGGTGTTCATGGGCGCGCTTCAACACCACCGGCAGGTGCCGCTGCATGGTGTCGACCGAACGGGCGGCGAAGCGGGCGCCCGAGCCGAGCGCGAAGGCCACCGGAGAGACCGGGTAGTCGACCGAGCCCATCGGCGTCGACGGCGACACCGTCCCCACCCTCGAGGTCGGCGAATACTGTCCCTTGGTCAGCCCATAGGTCTCGTTATTGAACAGCAGGATCTGCAGATCGACATTGCGGCGCAGCACGTGCAGCATATGATTGCCGCCGATCGACAGCCCGTCGCCGTCACCGGTGACGACCCAGACGCTCAAGTCCGGATTGGCCAGCTTGATCCCGGTGGCGACCGACGGGGCCCGCCCATGGATGGTGTGGAAGCCGTAACTCGAGACGTGATAGGGAAAGCGGGACGCACAGCCGATCCCGGAGACGAAGACGACATCGGACTTGGGGACGGCGATATCGGCCAGGGTCTTATAGACCGCCTTGAGAATGGCGTAATCACCGCAGCCGGGGCACCAGCGGACCTCCTGATCGGAGGCGAAGTCCTTCGGCGTCAGATTTGGTTCCATTGTCTCGACGGTCATCTCACCCTCCCAGGCGGAGGCGGATCGCCTCCTCGATCTCGCTGATCCTGAAGGGCTTGCCGGTGACGCTACTGAGTCCTTCGGCGGGCACCAGGGCCTCGGCCCTCAGCAGGGTCAGCAATTGACCCGTATTCATCTCCGGCACGAGAATCTTGTCGAATCCCCGGAGCAGGCGCACCAGGTTGCGGGGCAACGGCCAGATGTGCCGGAGGTGGATGTGGGAGACCAAGTGCCCTTCCTCGCGCAGGTTGCCCACCGCGCGGGCGATGGGCCCGTAGCTAGACCCCCAGCCGACGACGCAGAGCCGCCCGCTCTCCTCGCCCGCCTCCACCGCCTGGAGCGGTATATCGTCGGCGATGCCGGAGATCTTGGCGCCGCGCGCGTCGGTCATGCGCTGGTGGTTGGCCGGGTCGTAGGAGATATTGCCGGTATCGTAATCCTTCTCCAGGGCGCCGATGCGGTGCTCCAACCCCGGCGTGCCGGGGACCGCCCACGCCCGGCCCAGGGTCCGTTCGTCGCGAAGGTAGGGATGGAAGCCCTCGGGTTCGGTACGGAACTCGACCGGGAAAGGGGTCAGCTCGTCTACGTTCGGGATCAGCCACGGCTCGGCCGCGTTAGCGATATAGGTGTCCGCCAGCACGATCACCGGAGTCATGTATTTGGTGGCGATTCGCACCGCCTCGATCACCACGTCGAAGCAATCCGACGGCGAACGCGCCGCCAGCACCGCCAATGGGCTGTCGCCGTTACGGCCAAAGACCGCCTGATAGAGATCCGATTGTTCGGTCTTCGTCGGCATGCCGGTGGAAGGCCCGGCGCGTTGGGAGTTTATCACCACCAGCGGCAACTCGGCGCTGATCGCCAGTCCCAGCGCCTCGGTCTTGAGCGCCATGCCCGGGCCCGAGCTCGACGTCACGCCGAGCGAGCCGGCGAAAGACGCGCCGATGGCGGCGCAGATGGCGGCGATCTCGTCCTCCGCCTGGAAGGTGGTGACGCCGAAATGTTTCAGCTTAGCCAAGGCATGCAACACGCCCGACGCCGGGGTGATGGGGTAGGAGGAGAAGACGAGATCGAGCCCGGCGAGGCGAGCCCCCACCATCAGGCCCCAGGCCATCGCCTCGGCGCCATGGACGGTACGGTACTCTCCCGGCGCGAAATGGGAGGGAGCGACGGTGTAAGGCGTAATGCCGTCCGCCAATTCGGCGGTCTCGCCGAAGGCGTGCCCGGCGTTCAGCGCGGCGACGTTGGCGGCGGCGAGTTCGGGGTGACTGGCGAACCGCTTGTTGAGCCAATCGATGGTCGGCTGCCGGTCGCGGTCGTACATCCAGTAGACCAGGCCGAGGGTCCACAAATTCTTGCAGCGCAGCGCGTCCTTCTTGTTCAGCCCGCTGTTCTTGACCGCCTCCAGCGTCAGCTTCGAAATGTCGATGGCGATGACGCGGAAATTGCTCAGCGTCCCGTCCTCGATCGGATTTCCCTCGAGCCCGGCCTTGCGCAGGTTCCTCTCCGCCAAACCGCCGGTATTGACGATCACCACTCCACCCGGCTTGAGATCCCGGATTTCGACCGCCAACGCCGCCGCGTTCAGCGCGATGAGGGCATCGGGCGCGTCGCCCGAGGTCTTGATATTGCGGGCGCCGAAATTGATCTGGAAGGCGGAAACACCGTAGGTGGTCCCGGCCGGCGCGCGGATTTCGGCGGGGAAATCGGGAAAAGTGGCGAGGTCATTGCCGGCAAGGGCGGTGACATCGGTGAAGCGCCCCCCGGTCATCTGGATGCCGTCACCTGAATCGCCGGCGAAACGGATGACGACGCTCTCGACCTCCTGGCGGGGAGGACTGGTCAAGTCTATCGCGGCATTTCCTGCCATGGCCCTAAGACTCTCCGACCGAACTTGCGTCCATGGTCCTCAAGCTCTCCTAACCGCTAATAACTCGAACTTTCCTAACAGGTTCTAAACCTACCGACGTGGTCTCCCGGCAAGCCTGGGCGCGGACGAGGCCCACCATTCACCCCATCGCCCAAGACCCGGTCCGTCCGTCTGTTTGACGCTATCTGAGAGCTTGCTTCGTCCCTCGGCTTCAAATGTGCCCAAAGGCTGGGCGGAATCCGCCGTTTCGTCGTTGTATAAGCTTGTATATCGTCCCCGTCCACTGTCAATACAATCCTCCGCGATCAGTTCCTGAGACCGAACAACGGGCGCAGGTGCACGCCGGCCCAGGTGCCTACCAGCGCACAGACGATCCACAGCCATCCGTGCAAACTGGTCGACGCCACGCCGGAGAAAAACGCCCCGATATTGCAGCCGAACGCCAGACGCGCGCCGTAACCCATGAGAAGCCCACCGGTGAGCGCGGCGGCGAGCGACAGCAAAGGCACCCCGGCGGCGGGCCGGAAGCGGCCGGCCAGCCCGGCGGCGGTCAAGGCGCCGATGATGATGCCGAAATTCATCACCGAGGTGACGTCGTCAAAGACGCTGGCGCCGAGCGCGCCACGGGGGAAGGGCGCGGTCCAGAACGGGCTGGTGGCGGGATCCCAGCCGAGCGCCGCCGCGATCTTGGCCGCCCACAGCGTGAAGGCCCAGGTGATCGACCAGGGATGGCCGGCGACCACCAGGGTGGCCCAGTTGAGCAGCGCCAAAAGTCCGGCGCCAAGCAGCAGCGGCCAGGGGCCGGCGAGCACGTCCCGCCAACCGAATCCGCGGGTCCAGAGCGGGCTTTGCGCGGCGCCGCGAGAGCAGGCGCGAAGACCGAGCCAGAGAGCAAGCAGGACGGCGAATTGCAGGGCGAGCGCGGCCCCCCAGCCGGTCTCCCGCGCCAGCGATATGCTTCCCCAATCCCCCAGGCCCGACCAGAAGGCAAGATCGAGGCTGCCCCAGAAGCCGCCGGCGCAAAAGGCTACGAGGGTGACCACCATGCGCGTGCTACCGCCGCCGACGGTATAGAGCGTGCCCGACCCGCAGCCGCCGGCGAGCTGCATGCCGAGGCCGAAGAGGAAGCTTCCGACCGCCACCGACACACCAAGCGGCGCCACCGCCCCGACCACGCCTTGGCCGAAGGCCTCGCCTTCGGCCAAGACAGGGGCGAACAGGACCATGGCGACGGCGAGCATGACCAACTGGGCGGTCACGCCGGCGACGTCGCGGCTGAGGAAGAGCTTGCGGTAGGCGGAAGTGAAACCGAAGGCGGCGTGATAGAGGCTGACGCCGAGCAGCCCGCCGATGATGAAGAGCGCGGCCTGCCGCCAACCGTCGCCGCCAAGGTAAACGGCGCCAAGCGTGAGCGCCAAAAGCCCCGATCCGGCGACCAGGAGCTGGGCCGGCGGACGGGCCGGCGCCGTCCCGTCCACGAACGATACGCTCATCCGCCCTTGCCCCTTCGCCGCCCCAAGGAGGGTATCGGGACGCCGTCGATCGCGCCAGGCGCGCTACTATTTGCGATACGCCACCCCATGGGGTTCTTTACCCGTCGCCACTTCCGCCTTGACCTTCAGGCTCGCCGCCGAGACCACCAGCAGCTTATCCTCGTCACGGCTCGTCACATAGAGGGTCTTTCCATCGGGACTGATGGCAAGCATGTCCGGGCGCTTGCCGACCTTTGCGCTCTTGATGATCTTGCGCGACGCCGTGTCAATGATCGAAATCTGGTTCAACTTTCGCTGCACCAGGTAAGCCTTCTTGCCATCCGGGCTCAAGGCCAGTCCGTGGGGCTGGCCGGCAACGTCGACGACCGCGACGTTCTCGGCCTTGATCAGGTCGAGGAGGATGAGCTGGTTGCTGCCCGGCGCCGTCAGCCAGGCGCGCTTCCCGCCGGGGGTCGGCGCCAACGCCATCATCCCCTTGCCGCCCGGCAGGGTCTTGGTAACTTTGCGGGACTTCACGTCGATGACCGAAATGTTGCCGGCGCGCGCATTGGCGACATAAAGGAGCCGGCCGTCGGGCGAGAACAGCGACATGATCGCGCCGTCCGCCGTCTTGAGGGTCGCGAGCGGTCGTTTCTTGGCGACATCGATCAGGGTAACGGTGTCGGTGCCGACATTGGCGGCGACGGCCAACTTCTGGTCGGGCGAGA
The DNA here is from genome assembly GCA_022545545.1 of Pseudomonadota bacterium. Taxonomy (GTDB): domain Bacteria; phylum Pseudomonadota; class Alphaproteobacteria; order SMXQ01; family SMXQ01; genus JACZQV01. Next base: position 18,927 of record JACZQV010000010.1, on the reverse strand, counting down.
CCGAGACGTCATGGGTCTTCTTACCCGCCGCCACGGTCCCAACGACCTTTTTCTTGCGGGTGTCGATGATGCTCACGGTGGCTTCGCCGACATTGGCGACGAAGGCCTGCTTGCCGTCCGGGGTGATGGTGACGTTATGGGCTCCCTTGCCGGTCTTGATGGTGGCTTTGACCTTGAGCGAAGAGACATCGATGACGGTCACATCGCCCGATTTGATGTTGGTGACCCAGATCTCGTGGGCCGAGACGCTTGCTACCGGGCCCGCAACCAAAGCGAACATGGCTACCAACAAGCCGGTGGTACGAGTTTTCGAAATTTGCATTTGTTTCCTCCTATGCAGTGTCGCCGCGCAAGATTGCGGCACGGGGTCCGTTTGATGTCGGATCGCCCGTTCCGCCGTTAAACGAGATATCGGCGGTTATTTGGTTCAGCGCAACCAGCCGCGGCGGGCGATCAGATCGTCGGTCAATCGCAGCAGCGCCGGCGCATCGGCCCCAGACGCCCGCCAGTTTTCCCGCCTCACCGCGAGCTCATCGAGATGGTCCCGCCACTCGCGCCCGAACCGGCGCTCGATGAACTGGCGGACGCGCCGGGCAAGGCCCGGGCTCTTGCCATTGGTCGAGACGGTGATCATGAGATCGCCGCGCCTGGTTACCGACGGCAGGTGAAAATCGCACCAGGGCTTCTGGTCCTCGACATTGACCAGGATCCCCATGGCGCGGGCCGCCGTCGCGAGGGGCGCCTGGGCGCGCCGATCCAAACCGGCGATCAGCAGGAGCTTTACCTTGGCGAGTTCTTCCGCTTTCGGCAGGCGGCGGACGAGCCTGGCCCCGGCCAGGCGGGCTAGTTCTTCACACGGGGCCTCGGCGAAGACGCCGACGTCCCCGGCGCCGGCGGCGTCGAGACCCGCCAGGCGGCGGGCGGCGGCTTCGCCGTTGCCGACGAGGGCGACGCTGACGCGCCCGAGATCGAGGATGACGGGATACATCGGCCGCCGGCTCAGCTACCGCGGATCAGGTCCATGACGCCGCCGCTCTTGTCGAACGCCGTCGGATCGAACGCTTCCACCGTCACCGGCCGCGCCATCATCTCGGCGGCGGTGTCGATCCAAAGGGCGAGGGCCTCGCGGTAAGGGGCGGGATCGCCGCCCGCTTCCGCCGCCACGCGGGTCTCCAGGTAACCGTCGAGCGCGTCGATGACCCCGGTATCATCCTCATCGGCGCCACGGATGGTGCTGATCACCAATTCCTCCGAATCATCGTCCGTCCCCGGAAGCCCGACCCGGATCCTGAGCCGTTCCGCGGCATAGCGGAAACCTTCGCGGGCGAAGACCAACGCCCGTTCGTTCCGATCGGCCGCAAGCGCCCGGTCCATGTTGATCAGGCCGTCATCCGCCAGGTCCCGCATGAGATCGTCGTCCTCGAAACCGGCGGCGCACTCGGCGGTCCGGCCGGCGGGCGGGGAGAACGTCCAATCCTCGCCGAAGTCGAAGAACAGGCCTTCGTTCTCGGGATCGATCTCGCCCTCTATCGGCTTGACGAGGGCCTTGAGCCCATCCTTGCCGAGCCTGAGCGCCCATTCGCGCACGGTCTCGCCGTTGACCTTGCCGGTGGCATAGCCATCGAGCACCAAATCGAGCGCCGTCTTCGCCAGGCGGGCGGGAACGATCGGCCCGGTGAGGCCGATATGGCCGTTCTTGCGCGCATCGCCGCCGAAGTAGATCTGATAGTGCGGCGCGTTCTTGCCGCCGATCTTCTTGCCCATGCCGCGGAAGCCGAAATCGGCGACATGATGCAGGCCGCAGCCGTTCTGGCAGCCGGAAACATTGACCGTCAGGTTCGGCTTGGCGGTGTAGCTTTGCACCTGATCGAGGATCTCCTTGCCGAAATTCTGCGAATTGGTGATGCCGATGCCGCAAGTCGAGGTGCCGGGGCAGGCGACGACATTGGCGACGTCGCCGGGTTCGTCCTCGACGCCGAATCCAAGCCCGCGCACCACGCCGACAATTTCGGTCACCGTCTCCGGATCGAGCCCGGTGATCGCCAGATTCTGGTCGCGGGTGACGCGCAAACTGTCGGCGCCGTAACGCTCGGCCAGGTCCGCCAGGGCCTCGAACTCATCGCTCGTCAACAGGCCAAGGGGGGGATTGACGATGACGCAGGCCTTGCCGTCATGCTGGGCGACGACGCCGCCAGGGGAGATCGGCTCCGGCGCTTCCGTCGGCTGGCGCCACTCGAGCGGCTCCCACGGACGCTGCGGCAGCTCGAGAGCGCGCGCGAATTCCTCCTCGAAGAGGGCGCGGAATTTCTCCGCCCCGAAGCGCTTGACCAGGAACTTGATGCGGGCCTTGTTGCGGTTCTTGCGGTTGGAGTAGCGCTGATGGAGGCGCACCAGCGCCTCGACCACGGCGGGCAGTTGTTCTTCTGTGACGAAATCGGCGACCTCGACCGCGCTTACCGGAATGCCGCCGGTGCCGCCGCCGGCGAACACCTTGAAGCCGACCTTGCCGTCCTTCCTGGTGGCGATCAGCCCGAGGTCATGGATGTGGGTGGACGCGCAGTCGGTCTCGCAGCCCGAGACGGTGGTCTTGAACTTGCGCGGCATGTGCTGGACCAGGGGGTGGCGGATCCAACTCAGCGCCAGGCGCTGGGCCACCTTGCCGGCATCGACGTGCTCGCGCGGGCAGACCCCCGCCAACTGGCAGGAGTCCATGTTGCGCAGCGAATTGCCGCAGGCCTCCCGCGTGGTGATGCCGCGTTCGCAGAGATACTCCAGCACCTCGGGCGCGTCGTCGGGCGAGATGTAGTAGATTTGGATGGCTTGGCGCGTCGTCAGGTGGAGCTTGGCGCCGGCCCAGCGCCGGTTGGCCTCGGCGACCGCCCGCGCCCCGTCGACATCCATGATGCCGCCCGGGAACTTGATGCGTATCATATGGACGCCGGGCTGCAACTGGCCGTAAACGCCGTAGCGCAGCCGGAAGGGCTGCCATTTCGAATTGTCCCACTCACCGGACTTGAACTTGCCGTAACCTTGGCGAAACTCATCGATATCGGTCAGGAGCGCGAGAGGCTCGGCCGCCAGCACGCCGGCACCGTTGCCGGCCCCGGAGCCCGGAAACTCGACGGTCACTTCAGACATGGCGTCACTCCATTAACACAGATAACATCTGTAAAATACCAATTACAACAAGATTATAATGTGAATATATAATTTGTCAACGTTTGTTGTGTGAAATTCAATAAACCACAAAAATATTATGTATATCGTATTGGCCCGGTTTTCAGCCCCCCGGCGGCCCTGGACGGTTCCGCCCGGCGCCTCCCGACGCGCCCAAGCCGCGTCTTGTGCCCGGTCCTGAAAACGCCGATAGTTCCCCCGCCGGACCACCTTTCACCACGGCCTTCGGGTGTTTATCGCCTGGCGGTGGAGAGCGGGGCGCGGGCTCTCCGGCGCGATCGAACGCGGAGGCCGAGGCGGTGCCCGCACGGGTCGGGCCTTCGCCACGGCGAAGCGGCTCCGGGCGCACAGGCGGGGGCGGTCGAGAAGAGGAGACGAGGATTGGCATCATCGGCACCGGCCGGCGCCCGGGCAGCGAGCGACGGAGCCGACCGGCGGATCGCGATCTGGCTGTTCGTCTGCGGCGCCATGATCTTCGCCATGGTGGTGATCGGCGGGGTGACGCGGCTTACCCAGTCGGGGCTTTCCATGGTCGAATGGAAACCCCTCCTCGGCATCATGCCGCCGCTCGGCGACGGCGAATGGCAGCAGCTCTTCCGCGATTACCAGCGCTATCCGGAATACTGGGTGCTGAATACCGGCATGACGCTTGACGATTTCAAACTCATCTTCTGGTTCGAGTACACCCACCGTCTGTGGGGCCGGCTGATCGGTTTGGTGTTTCTCGTCCCCTTCCTCTATTTCCTCGCCACAGGGAGGATCGGCAAGCGACTCGGCCTCCATCTGGGGATCATCTTCGTGCTTGGCGCGCTCCAGGGGGGGCTCGGCTGGTACATGGTCAAGAGCGGCCTGGTCAAAGACCCGTCCGTCAGCCAGTACCGCCTGGCGGCGCATCTTGCCGCCGCCTTCGCGATCTACGCCTATATCCTGTGGATCGCGCTCGGCCTTGCCGCCGGCCGGGGGGTCCGGGCGCGCGGGTCCCGGGTCCCGGGGCCGAACCCGGGGTTGAAACGTTTCGCCATCTTGGTCATCGCCTTGGTGTCCCTCACCGTGATGTCCGGCGCCTTCGTGGCCGGGATTGACGCCGGGCTCAGCTACAACACCTTCCCCCTCATGGGCGGGCAATGGGTGCCGGACGAAATCTTCCTCCTCGACCCGCCGATGGCCAATTTCTTCGAGAACGTCGCCACCGTACAGTTCGACCACCGCGTGCTCGGTATCCTCACCCTCGCCGCGGTCATCCTCTTGTGGCTCATATCACGGCGCTTCGAATTGCCGGCGCGCGCGCGCTTGGCCCTTGGCCTCACCCTGGCCATGGCCGTTCTCCAGCCGGGGCTCGGCATCGCCACCTTGTTGCTGGTCGTTCCCGTGTCCCTCGCCGCCGCCCATCAGGCCGGCGCCTTGGCGCTCTTCACGCTGGCGCTGTGGGCGGTCCACGAACTTTCCGCACCACCGAACGACGCCGGCTCTTGAGCGCCCGGCATTGGATCGCTTTCCGGCCGGGCGCGGTCTCCGGGATCGCTGGTCCCATCGACACCCCCTAACAACGCTTTGCTTCAACGCCGGAGCATGGCAAAATCGCGCCCTTGATTGCGAAATTGTCCGGACGAGACATAAACATCGGGGAGGCGAAAATGCGGACATTGTTTCTTGCCATTATCGGCGCGCTGGCGGTCCTTGGCGGACCGGCCGGCGCCCAGCCCTATAATTTGACGCTTACCGGGGCGAGCCCGGGCGGCTTGTGGTCGACGATTGGCGCCGGCATCGACGCGGCGCTGGCCGCGGCCTATCCCGGCTCCACCATCACCTACCAGACCTCCTCCGGCGGTCTCGCCAACGTGTCCTTGGTCGCCAGCGGCAAGGTGCCCATGGGCATCGCCGCCGACATGGAGCTGACGGCGGCCTACATGGGACGCAAACCCTTCAAGGCGCCGATCAAGAACGTCCGGGTCCTGCTCAGGACCTACGGCGCCTCGGCCCGCTTCCAGATGACCCATGTGCTGTTGAACAAGTCCTTCGCCGACAAGCACGGGATCAAGGCGTTTTCCGACATCGTCGCCAAGAAGGCGCCGCTGCGCGTTGCCATCAACCGGCGCGGCAACATGGACGGCGATATCAGCGCCATGTTGTTGGCCGGCATGGGCGCGAGCCTCGAGAACATCGAGAAGTGGGGCGGTCAGGTGGTGCGCGCCGCCTCGCGCGAGATCGTCTCGCTGATGCTCGATAGGCGCATCGACATGGCCCATTTCGGCATCGCCTACAACCATCCCCGGGTGCGCGAGATCGCCAAGGGCATAACGCCGGTATTCTTGAACACATCGTTCAGCGTCGTCCAGAAGGTGGCGGACTTCATGGGCGGCAAGGTCTGCCTGGTCAAGGCGGAAGAGTACGAGTTCCTCGATCGGAACGTGACGACGGTCTGCGTCGGCACCGTCATCCTGGTGAACGAGAACATGGACGAAGCAACGGCCTATAACCTGACCAAGGGGATCCTGACCAACATCGACAAGTTCAAGGCGGCGCATCGGTTGCTCAAGAAAAAGGTCACCAAGCAGATGATGGCCGATCCCGCGATCGTCGCGTTCCATCCCGGCGCCGCGAAATATCTGCGCGAGGCCGGGCTTTTGCGGTAAGGCGCCAAGGCGCGGCGCCGGCGCGGTCAGCGGGGGATCCCGGACCGCCGACGCCGCGCCTGGCGGCCGCGGGTACCTACCTCCGGATGTACTATCCTTCTATGAAAGTAAGTACTAAGGGCTGGCCGTGGCCCGGTTGAAGCTGTTCGCCCCCGCCACCTGGTTTTCGGTCGGCGTCCGCCGCCGGCCCAAGGGCCGGCTCGCCTGGCTGATCACGCCGTTCGCCGCGGCGATCGCCGTCTACGTGCTGTTGGCGGCGGCGGTCATCATCATCGCTCCCTGGACCCTTACGGCGATTTTCCTTTGCGGCATGCTGGCGCTGGCCTTCCTTACCGTCGGCGCCTTTGCCGATTCCGATGCCGAGCGGCCATCGAAGATCGACTGGGCGCTGGCGGGCTTAAGCGTCGCCGTCGGCATCTATTTCGCCGTCAACGCCGGCGCCATCGACGAGCGCATCTCGCTTCTCGATCCGCTTTCCGGGTGGGACCTCCTGTTCGCCACCGCGCTCTTCCTATTGACCCTGGAGGTGACGCGGCGCACCACCGGTCTGGGGTTGACCGTCGTGGTGCTGATCTTCGTCGCCTACAACTTCCTCGGCCATATGTTGAGCGGCGTGCTCGGGCACGGCTACATAGACTATCGGCACTTCATCGACATCATGGTGTTCACCACCGACGGCATCCTCGGCCTGCCGGTGCGCGTCGCCGCGACCTACGCCTTCCTGTTCGTCCTCTTCGGCACCGTGCTTGGCGTCGCCGGCGGCAGCGACTTCTTCTTCAACTTCGCCGCCGTGATCAGCGGCCGCCGGCCGGGGGGGCCGGCGAAGATCGCCGTCGTCTCCTCGGGCCTTTACGGCATGATCTCCGGCAGTCCCACCTCCGACGTCGTGACCACCGGCTCGATCACCATTCCGATCATGCGCCGGCTCGGCTATCACCGCGCGCTGGCGGGCGCGGTCGAGGTCGCGGCCTCCACGGGCGGTTCCCTGGTGCCCCCGGTGATGGGATCGGCGGCCTTCATCATGGCCGATTATACCGGCATCGAGTATCGCGACATCGCCATCGCCGCCCTCCTGCCGGCGCTGCTCTATTACGTCTGCGTCTATGCCCAGGTCCACTTCCGCTCCCTCAAGATCGGGTTGGCGCGACTGGACGAGGACCAGATCCCCGGGCTTTGGACGACGCTGCGTCGTGGCGGGCTGTTCTTCGTGCCGCTGGTGGTGCTGACGGTGTTCCTGCTCGCCGGTTATACGCCGACGATGGCGGCGGTGTGGGGCACGGTGTCGGTCCTCGCCGTCGCCAGCTTGCGGAAGCACTCGCGCGTCGGGCCCGTCAAGCTGTTCAAGGCGCTGGCCGAGACCAGCTATCGCATGGTGCCGGTGGCCGGGGCCTGCGCCGCGGCGGGGCTTGTCATCGCCGGCATCACCATGACGGGACTGGCGCTCAAGTTCGCGCACGTGATCTACGCCATCACCGAAGCCCAGCTCTTCCCCTCGCTGCTCATCGCCGCCGCCCTGACCATCGTGCTCGGCCTCGGCATGCCGACGCCGAGCGCCTATATCCTCGCCGCCGTCCTGCTGGGGCCGCTGCTCGCCGATCTCGAGGTGCCGGTGTTATCGGCCCATATGTTCCTGCTCTATTACGCGGTGATGTCGGCGATCACGCCGCCGGTGGCGGTGGCGGCCTACGCCGCCTCGTCCCTCGCCGAGGCCAATCCGCTCCATATCGCCGTCCTCGCGGTGCGCCTGGCGCTGGCCGCCTTCATCGTGCCATTCGCCTTCGTCTACGGGCCGGAACTGTTGCTCGTCGGCTCCCCGGGCGGGATCGCCGTCGCCTTCGCGACCGCCCTCGCCGGCGTCGTCTGCCTGGCCCTCGCGGTCGAGGGTTACTGGAGAAGCGCCCTTCCCTGGTGGGCGCGGGGGTTGCTGACGGTCGGCGGGTGCTGTCTGCTGGCGCCGTGGACTCTCGGTATCCTCATCGGCGCCGCCCTTGCCGCCATCGCCCTGGTGGCGTCCACGGGCCGGTGGCGGCCCCGCGGCTCGGCGTGAGGCGCCGGGAGGCCAGGATTCCCGCCATTTTTGGCGGTTGGCCCGTTTCACCGCCGGATCGCGCAATCGATCGTTTGAACCCACATTTCCCGGATGTCTCCACCAATTGATGCGGGCTTTCACTGATTCTGCTACAAGAATCAATGTGTTGAATGCATCTGGAGGCGCGACCGATGACGGACCCGGCGGGTGAATCTAAGAACGAGCCTTTGCGGCTTGATTTCGACCGCCGCCTGAAGCTCGAGTTTCATGGCTCCAGGATCACCACCGACGCCGGATTGCTCGCCTATCGTGAACTCGATGACGCGCTCGGGTTGACCGACATGGTTGGCGATGGTCTCGTTGACCCGCGCACCGGCAAGAACGGCCGGCATGCGCTGACAGGATTGTTTCGCCAGTCCGTCTTCGGCCGCCTCGGTGGCTATGAGGACGTGAACGACGCCGACCGCCTGGGACGTGACCCGGCGATGCGCTGGGTTGTCGGTGGTCACGCTGTTGCAAAACAGGCCGCTTCCACCAGCCAGATGGGGCGCTTCGAGACGGAGTTTCTTGCCGCCGACGAGAACCTTGCCGCGCTCGCTGACCTTTCGGGCATCTGGATCGACCGGGTTCATGACCACAATCCACCGAAGCTGATCGTGCTCGACATGGACAGTTCGGTCAGCCCAACCCATGGCGAACAGGAGGGCACTGCCTACAACGGCTACTTCGCCTGCACCTGCTACCATCCACTCTTCGTGTTCAACCAGTTTGGCGATCTGGAGCGGTGCGTGCTTCGACCCGGTAACGTCCATAGCGCTCATGGCTGGCTCGACGTTCTGGAACCCGTGGTCGCCCGGTATCGTGATCGGAAGCTGCGGCGCTATTTCCGAGGCGATGCGGCCTTTGCCTCGCCGGACCTCTATGAGTTCCTGGAAACCGAGGGCTACAAGTACGCCATCCGTCTCAAGGCCAACGCGGTTCTTCAAGAAAACATCGCCCATCTGCTCTCCCGTCCGGTCGGTCGCCCGCCGAATCATGTTCGCCGCTTCCATGCCAGCTTCAGCTATCAGGCAGGCTCGTGGGACAGGAAGCGCCGGGTCGTCGCCAAGGTGGAGTGGCATCCCGGGGAACTGTATCCCCGCGTCGGCTTCATTGTCACCAACCTGAGCCGACCGGCGGAGCGGGTCGTGGCCTTCTACAATCACCGAGGGACGGCGGAGCAGTACATCAAGGAAGGCAAGAACGCGATCAAATGGACCCGGCTGTCATGCCGCGGGTTCCGCAACAACGAGGTCCGGCTCCAGCTTCACACCCTGGCATACAACCTCGCCAACTTCATGCGGACGCTGGCGTTGCCGATGGAGGTGGAGCATTGGTCACTGACTACACTGCGGGAGAAACTGGTGAAGATCGGAGCCAAGGTCGTCCGCCATGGCCGGTACGTCACGTTCCAATTGGCCGAAGTTGCCGTGCCGAGAAGCTTGTTCCAGAAAATCCTGAGCCTGATTGATGATCTACGACGAAGACCCGTTCCGGCGTAGGCCGAGGAAATCGACGGCCAGGTGAAATCGACAGGAGGGGTGTGTCTGAATGGCGGAAAATCTGGGCAAATGGCCTTCCAAACGAGGACCGATCTCCAAAATCAGACCCTCGGATGGCTGCGGAAGGGATGCAGTTCCCTTGGCGGTGGAACGGCGGTACAACTTCCACGAATTTGGATGTCATCTGGGGAATGTCGGCTTAGTTAACGGGTAATTGCCCCAAAGGGTGTGACAAGGCGGGGTGCTGCGTATAATCTCGCCCGCCTGGGGGACTTATCGAGAGCGGCTATGAATATTTACAACATTCAGTGGAATTCGCGGCTGCTCTCCTTCTTGAGGGCTGGCTTGGGGGCCAGTCGTTTTAGCCTTTTTGGCTTTGTTGTTGTTTTTCTTCTGTTGGGGCCAACCTTCGCACAGGCCCAGCAGGCCGAGCCCGCCCCGGCCGTTACCGTCCAGAAACTGGAAGACCTGGCTGCGGTCATGGAGGACGAAGCGGCCCGGGAACAACTGCTTTCGCGAATCCGTGCCCTGATCGCCACCAGGGAAACGACCCAGGTGAAGCCGCCGGTGAAAAACGCCGGCGCCCGGCTGATCGCCGCTCTTTCAGAATACGTGAGGGAAACCAGCCGCCAGTTGGTGACTGCCGCCGATGCGCTTCGGGATGTGCCGGTACTTTTTGCCTGGGTCCGGGATCAGGCGGCAAATCCGGAAACCCGGCAGCGGTGGTTTGGTCTGATTATTAAGGTGGCGTTGATTCTGTTTTCTGGTTGGATTGCCGAACGGCTGGTGCACCGTCTTCTCAGGCGACCCCGGCGGGCCCTGGAGGAACGTGACGCCGACACACTCTCGGTGCGCCTGCCCCTACTGGCCGGACGCACGGTGCTGGATTTGGTGCCCATCGCCGCCTTCGCCGCCGCCGCCTACGCCGCCGCCTACGCCGTGGCGCCGATGGTGCAGCCCGCGCCCCAGGTACATGTCATGGCGCTGATCCTCATCAACGCCTATCTGATCGTCCGTGGCATACTGGCTGTGGCCCGCATACTGTTGGCGCCAGCGGTGAAAACCCTTCGCATACTGCCGCTGACGGACGTGAACGCCAATTACCTGTTCATCTGGATCCGGCGGCTGGTGGGATTTTCCGTTTTCGGCTTCTTCTTCGCCGAAGCGGCGCTGCTGCTGGGATTGCCGGCGGGCGGATATACGGGCCTGCGAGGCCTGCTGGGGCTGGTAATCACTGGCCTGGTAGTGGTTTTCATCCTGCAGAACCGGGCGCCGGTGGCGGCCTGGATTCGGGGCGAAGGAACGGCTAAACGGGCCGGACGGCTACGCGACCGGTTCGCCGACATCTGGCATGTTCTGGCGGTTATTTATGCGGTCGCCATCATCGGCGTTTGGGTGCTGGGCTTCGAAGGCGGCTTTCAGTACTTGGCCCGGGCGACCGCGGTTACCGCCGTGATCCTGGTCGCCGCCCGGCTGATCATGGCCGTACTGGATCGGCTGGTGGAACGGGGCTTCGCCATTCGTCAGGAAGTTCGCGACCGCTTCCCCACCTTGGAAGGAAGGGCCAACCGTTACCTCCCTGCCATGTGCCGGCTGTTGCGTTGGGCGGTGGGTCTGATCGCCGCTCTGGCCCTGCTGGAAACCTGGGGAGTAGATGCGCTGGGCTGGCTGGACACACCCCTGGGCAAGCGGTTGGCGGAAAGCGCCTTCAGCATCGTCATGGTGGTGGTACTGGCGCTGATATTCTGGGAAGCAGTCAACACCGGCGTCGAACGCTATCTGACCCAGACCGACGCGCAAGGAAATGTGGTCGAGCGTAGCGCCCGCATCCGCACCCTGCTGCCTCTGTTCCGCAAGGTGGTGTTCACCGTGCTGGCGGTGATGGTGTCGCTGATCGTGCTTTCCGAACTGGGCATCAACATCGGCCCGCTACTGGCCGGCGCCGGGGTGATCGGCCTGGCCGTGGGCTTCGGTGCCCAGACCCTGGTCAAGGACGTGATCACCGGCCTGTTCATCCTCGTCGAGGACACGATCGCGGTCGGCGATTGGGTGACCGTGGGCGGTCACGAAGGCGAAGTAGAATCCCTTTCCATCCGTACCATCCGCCTGCGCGACGTGCCCGGCACCGTGTACACGGTGCCCTTCAGCGAAGTCGGCGCGGTGATTAACTACACCAAGGATTTTTCCAACATGATGGTGTATGTCGGCATCTCCTACCGGGAAAACGTGGATGAGGTGATGAAGGTGATCGAGGACCTGGGCCGGGAAATGGCCGAGGACCAATCCCTGGGCGCCGACATCACCGGGCCGATGGAAGCGCAGGGCGTGCAAGAATTTGGCGATTCCGCCGTGGTCATCCGCGCCAAAATGATGGTCAGGGCCGGAACACAGTGGGGCTTGAAGCGGGAATTCAACCGCCGCCTGAAGAACCGCTTTGACGAACTGGGAATCGAGATTCCTTTCCCCCAACGGACCATCACCTTCGGCGAAGACAAAGATGGCAACGCCGTTGCCGGCCGCATCGTGGTGGCGGACAAACGGGTAGCCACCCAACCGTCCGCCCAACCGGCAGCGGAGAGCAAGGCGCGGATGGTTCAAGACAAGGGCGACGTCTCTGATGGTGACGGCGGCAACTAAACCGACAATTCTCAGATAACCGTTAAATCCGCCACGACAGAGCCCAAATTTCACTATCTTTGGAAAAATTTCCCTCCGCAGCCATCCGTCAGTCGAATTTTGGTGATTTGGCTCTTAATGTACCCCGACTTATCATCCTTCGTATTTAGTCGTATGACCGATGCACCATCCGCAATCGCAACGTGATAATTAGTCACCGCATACATATGAATTGCGATCGGCCTCGTTTCCCACGGCACACTAACTAAAAACCCCGCCCCACCATACTCCTGCCCGCCTTCAGCCTCTTCAACCGAGCGATACAGATTGAAGTCTATGCTTGTCGCGCCTTTGGCGTTAGAATCGGACATAGCATCGATGGCGATACGAGGGAACTTCGGCCATCCCCGGCCGGGACGGGAAGGGTGGTGTGGCGGCGGCGATGAACGAGTCCTTGCCCTATAAATGGCCCGAGGAGGGAAACAGCAGGATCCCTTACTGGGTCTATTCCGATCCCAGGGTCTATGAGAGGGAGCAGGAGCGGGTCTTCGGCGGCGCCTCCTACAGCTTCGTCGCGCTCGAAGCGGATATCCCCAATCCCGGGGATTTCAAGCGCACGAAGATCGGCGACAGGCCGGTCGTCGTCGTCCGCGATACCGACGGCGGCGTCAACGTCCTCGTCAACCGCTGCGCCCATCGCGGCTCGCGATATTGCTACCGCGAACACGGCAACGCCAAGGAGTTCACCTGCCCCTATCACCAGTGGACCTACGACCTCACCGGCGCCTTGATCTCCGTACCCTTCCGCCGCGGGGTCAAGAAGCAGGGCGGCATGCCCGACGATTTCAGGCTCGAGGACCATCATCTCGAGGCCCTGAAGTGCGCGCTTAGGGGCGGCGTTGTCTTCGCCTCCTTCGATCACACCATGCCCGCGTTCGAGGATTATCTCGGACCCAAGATGCTGGGCTACTTCGACCGGGTGTTCGACGGGCGCGAGCTCAGCATTCTGGGCTATTCGCGCCAGCGCATGCGGGCCAACTGGAAGCTCATGTTCGAGAACCTCAAGGACCCCTATCACGCCAGCCTGCTGCACGTCTTCCTGGTCTCCTTCGGGCTTTTCAGGGCCGACAATCCCTCCCAGGTCCAGATGGACGAGAAGACCGGCATGCACTCGGTCCAGGTCTCGCGCCGCGGCGAGCAGAAGGCCTCCGAGGGGACGCGGGAAATGCGCCAGTTCGACCAGGGACTCCGGCTTCACAACCCGGAGATGCTTCAACCGGTGCCCGAATTCCCCGGCGACGCCACGGTGGTCATGCAGACGATCTGGCCCAACCTCATCGTCCAGCAGCAGTCCAACACGCTGGCCATGCGCCAGATTCAGACCCTGGGCCCGGAGGTGTTCGAGCTGCACTGGACCTTCTTCGGCTACGCCGATGACGATGACGGGATGACGATGAGGCGTTTGCGCCAGGCCAACCTGATGGGTCCGGCCGGCTTCGTCTCCATCGATGACAGCGAGGTGATGGAGGCGGCCCAGTTCGGCCTCGGCAAATATCCCGACGCCGAGGCCGTGGTCGAGATGGGCGGGCGCGGCGTCGAGGACCAGGACCACATGGTCACCGAATCGTCGATCCGGGCGTTCTACGATCACTACCGCAATGTCATGGGTTTTTGACCGGGTTCGAGGCGTCGGGACAGGCGGGGCGAGGAATGAGGAATGACGGACGATCCACGCTTGTTGCGCTACGAAGTCGAGGAACTGTTTTTTGCCTATGTCGAGTGTCTCGACGAGGGCGAGGTCGAACGCTGGCCCGATTTCTTCACCGACGACTGCCTCTATAAGATCATCTCGCGGGAGAATTTCGAACGCGGCCTGCCGCTCGGCGCGATGCTGTGCGAGGGCAAGGGCGGGCTCAAGGACCGGGTCGTCAGCGTGACCACGACCAGCGTCTATCACGACCGGGCGCTGAGGCACCTCCTCAGCAACATCCGCGTCAAGGGGGTGGCCAACGGCGTCATCGACGTCCAGGCCAATTACGCCGTGCTGGAGACCCTGACCAACGAGTTCACCACGGTGTTCAACGCCGGCAAATATCTCGACAAGCTGGTGCGCGAGGGCGACGGCCTCAAGTTCAAGGAAAAGCTCTGCGTCTTCGATTCGGTGATGGTGCCGACCTCGCTGATCTTCCCGATCTGAGCTTTGTGTCCACGCCCGGGCCCGGGTTTCACGGAGCCTTGCTTCAGGCTGTCATTCGATGCCGATTCATGCTAATCTATCAAGAACTTGGGGTGCGTCCTATGGGAGGTTCCGATGATCCCGATGTTAGGTCATAGAGGCCGCGGATCGGCCAAATCAGGCGTCATCGCGGCGTTATCCGTGCCATTCCTGGTCCTGGTCCTGGTGGCGGCGCTGGCCTTCTCGGCGCCGGCGATGGCGCAAGGCAAGGGCCTCGGCACCGGCAAGGGCAAGGCCGCGGGCAAGGGCCTGGCGACAGGCAAGGGCAAGGCGGCGGGCAAGGCCACGGGCCAGGGTTCGGGTAAGGCCAAGGGCCTGGCCACGGGCAGGGGTTCGGGCAACGCCGGGGTCCGGGTTCTCGACGGGATAGGCGTCACCGTCGGCACCGGTGGGGGCTTGCCGCCCGGGCTCGCCAAGAAAAACCCGCTGCCATACGGATTGGCCAAACGCGACGGCAACCTGCCGTATGGACTCGCCAAGGGCCACCCCGTGCCGCCCGGTTTGGCCAAGCGGAGCGGCAATCTGCCGCCGGGTCTCGCCAAGCGGAGCGGCAACCTGCCGCCGGGACGGGCCAAGCGCAAAGGCGGCCTGCCGCCGGGACTCAGCCGCTAGAAGATCGGCGCGCGTCGCTTACGCGCCGCCGGTGATTTCCAGATATTCGTCGGTCATGCGGCCGAGCCCTTGCTTCAGGAACGACTCGCGCATCTCGAAGCCGTTTCCCGCGCTCGCCGTCATCTTCTCCCGCGGCGTCGGTTCGCTGACCTCGGGCCAATGGCCCGGCTGCGGGCCGGCGCCCTCCGCCGCGATCGCCATGGGCTCGACGTCCTCCATGGCCGGGGCGTTTAGAAGCTCCATGCAGTCCCACGACGCCTCGAGCGGGATATTGTTGGGATCGAAGAAATAGATCGACCAGATGATGCCGTGATCGACGGCGCCGGTGACCTCGATGCCCGCCGCCTCGAGCTTGTCCTTGAGGCGGAACAGATCCTCGCACGTCGCGACGGTGAAGGAGACGTGATCGAAACCCTGGGGCTCCTCGGTCGGGGCGCCATGGGGCTTGCGCTCCATCGGCCGGGCGCCTTCATATTCGAAGAAGGCGACCTGGTTGTCGCCGAACTTGAAGAAATAGTGGCGGTACCCTTCGTGACCGATGCCGGCCACCAGCTCCATGCCGAGCAGATCGCGGTAGAAGCGGATGGTCTTCTCGAGATCGTCGGTGATGAAGGCCAGATGGTTGATGCCGGTCAAAAGCATGGCGTCCTCCCCTTCCCGTCCCGTATGCGATGGGCCCGATAGCCCACGATCACCATAGAGCTATGCACGGGCGAGGGTAAGCTCAAGCCGAACGCCAGCCTAAGGGGGGCCGCGGACGCGACGACGGCCCAACCGTCCCATCCGCGCCCGAATCATAGGTGCCGCCACGCGGGCGGCGGCCTCGGCTTGCGCCCATCGCCGGCCTTGGGCGGTGACCGTCGCGCTGGCTAAGCGGCGCCAATTGTGGCATAGGATTTCCCGCCGCCGCCCCGATAGGTCGGGCGCCACGGCGAGACCGAAAAGCGACGAGCGCCAAGATAGGATGTCCGGGACCGAGGCCGAGGAAAGAAGCGGGGATTTCATCCGCGACATCATCCGCGCCGATCTCGATGCCGGGCGCGCCGGTTCCGTCGTCACCCGCTTCCCGCCCGAGCCCAACGGCTATCTCCATATCGGCCACGCCAAGTCGATCTGCCTGAATTTCGGCGTCGCGGAAGAGTTCGGCGGGCGCTGCCACTTGCGCTTCGATGACACCAACCCGACCAGGGAAGAGCACGAGTTCATCGCTTCCATCCAAGACGACGTCCGCTGGCTCGGCTTCGACTGGGGCGATCATCTCTACTTCGCCTCCGATAATTTCGAGACCCTCTACGGATGGGCGGAACACCTGATTTCAGAGGCCAAGGCCTATGTCGACGATCTCTCCCAGGACGAGATCCGCAAGCATCGCGGCACCTTGACCGAGCCCGGCAGGAACAGCCCGTATCGGGAGCGCGCGGTCGAGAAGAACCTCGATCTCTTCCGCCGGATGCGTGCCGGCGAGTTCGCCGACGGCGCGCGGGTGCTGCGCGCCAAGATCGACATGGCGTCGGGAAACATCAATCTGCGCGACCCGGTGATCTACCGCATCCTGCACGCGGAGCACCCGCGAACCGGCAACGCGTGGTGCATCTACCCGACCTATGACTTCGCCCACGGCCAGTCGGACGCCATCGAAGGGGTGACCCATTCGCTCTGCACCCTCGAGTTCGAGGACCACCGCCCGCTCTATGACTGGCTGATCGACAACCTGCCGGTGCCCGCCCGGCCCAGGCAGTACGAGTTCGCGCGCCTCAATCTCTTCTACACCGTGCTGTCGAAGCGGATACTGACCGGTCTCGTCGCCGGCGGCCAAGTCGGCGGCTGGGACGATCCACGGATGCCGACGATCTCGGGGCTCAGGCGGCGCGGCGTGCCGGCGGCGGCGATCCGCGACTTCGTCAAGCGCATCGGCATCTCCAAGAGCGACAACACGGTCGAGGTCGCTTTGCTCGATCACTGCATCCGCGAGGGGCTGAACAAGACCGCCGAGCGCCGCCTCGGGGTGCTGCGGCCGCTCAAGGTGGTGATCGAAAATTACGACGAAGGCGCCGAGGAGGAGCTAGACGCCATCAACAATCCCGAGGACGCCGCCGCCGGCACGCGAACCGTGCCGTTTTCGCGCGAGATCTACATCGAGCGGGACGACTTCATGGAGGACCCGCCGAAGAAGTTCTTCCGCCTGGCGCCGGGGCGCGAGGTCAGGCTGCGTTACGCCTATTTCATCACCTGTACCGACGTGATCAAGGACGATGCCGGGGTGGTGACCGAATTGCGTTGCACCTACGATCCCGCGACCCGGGGCGGCAACGCGCCCGACGGGCGCAAGGTGAGAGGGACCCTCCATTGGGTCTCCGCCGCCCACGGCGTGGAGGCCGAGGTCAGGCTTTTCGATCATCTCTTCACCCGCCCCGATCCGGGTGCCGAGGGCGATATCGTCGACGATATCAACCCGGAATCGCTGACGGTGCTCAAGCGTTGCCGGCTGGAGCCGGCGCTGGCCGACGCCCGGCCGGGCGAAACCCTGCAGTTCGAGCGCCAGGGCTATTTCTGCCTCGATCCGGACTCCTCGCCGGACAAGCTGGTGTTCAACCGCACCGTCGCCTTGCGCGACAGCTGGGCGAAGATCAAGGCCAAGGGCGCAGGCAAAGGCTAGCACCGGCTTCGGCCGGCGAGCTTACGACGCCGTCTGGCGCCACCCCGTAACCCTTCTTGGGAGGCAAGGCCGAAGATGACGATGCGACCGCCCGCCGAAGCCGGCGATTCCCTCCAAGACGTGGACACCCCGGCCCTGGTGGTCGATCTCGATAGTCTGGAGCGCAACCTCGACCGCATGGCGCGGGCGGTGGCGGATACCGGGGCGCGGCTTCGGCCCCACGCCAAGTCCCACAAATGCCCCGAGATCGCGCTGAAGCAGATCGCCGCCGGCGCCATCGGTGTCTGCTGCCAGAAGGTCTCCGAGGCGGAAGCGATGGCCGAGGGTGGCATCGACAACATCCTGGTCAGCAACGAGGTCGTCGGCCGGCCCAAGCTCGACCGTTTGGCGGCGCTGAGCCGCAAGGCGTGGATCGCCGTTTGCGCCGACGATGCCGGTAATGTCGATGCGCTCGAGGCCGCCGCCGGGCGCGCCGATACGGTGTTGAACGTCCTCGTCGAGATCGACGTCGGCGCCGGGCGCTGTGGCGTCCCGCCGGGTGAGCCGGCCGTGGTTCTGGCGAGGAGGATCGCCGGCCATTCCCGGCTTCGTTTCGGCGGGCTGCAGGCCTACCACGGACGCGCCCAGCATATCCGCGCCCATGACGAACGCCGCCGGGCGGTCGAGGGCGCGGCGGAGCTGACCCGGCAAACGGTCGCCTTGCTCGCCGAGGGCGGGCTCGAGTGCGGCATCGTCGGCGGCGCGGGCACCGGCACCTATGCCTTCGAGGCAATGAGCGGCGTCTACAACGAGCTGCAGCCCGGTTCCTACATCTTCATGGACGGTGATTACGGGCGCAATCTCGGCGCCGACGGCGCCCCATTCGATGAGTTCGAGCAAAGCCTGTTCGTTTACGCCACGGTCATGTCCCGGCCGGCGCCGGACCGGGCGTTGGTCGACGCCGGGCTCAAGGCCTTCGCCGTCGATTCCGGCCTGCCGGCGGTCCATGGCTTCGCCGATGTCGAATGCGTCGGGGCGTCGGACGAACACGGCCTGCTTGCCATCACCGGCGCCGGCGACGGGTTCGGGGTCGGCGACAAGGTCCGGCTGGTGCCGGGGCACTGCGACCCGACGGTCAACCTCTACGACTGGCTGGTCGGCGTCCGCCGGGGCGCGGTCGAGTGCCTGTGGCCGGTGACCGCGCGGGGCGCCGTGCTTTAGAAGCGGGTCATCGTCTTCCCTCGCCGGCGTGGCAATGGCGGCTCGACGACGCTATGCTCGTTCCGGGAGGTGCGTCATGAGACGGGCAGCGTTCTCCATCATCATCCTTCTCGGGCTGGTCGCGCCGGCGTGGGGCCAATCCGACGCCGGCTATGACGCCTACAAGCGGGGGGACTACGCCGCGGCGCACCGGGTCTGGAAATCGCTCGCGGACGGGGGCGACGCGT
>JACZQV010000183.1 GCA_022545545.1 Pseudomonadota bacterium | reverse complement strand
GCGGGCGCGGTAGTCATCCAGCGCCTTGGCGATATCGCCGTCACTCAAGGCCAGCACCGAAGCCGCCAGCAGGGCCGAGTTAATCGCGCCCGCCTTGCCGATGGCAAGCGTCCCGACCGGCACGCCGCCCGGCATCTGCACCATCGACAGCAGGGCGTCGAGGCCCTTGAGCGTCGGCCCTTCCATCGGCACGCCGAAGACCGGCAAGGGGGTGAGCGCCGCGACCGCGCCGGGCAGCGCCGCCGCCATGCCGGCGCCGGCGATCAGCACCTTGATCCCCCGGCCCTTGGCGCCCTTGACGTATGCGGCCAGCTTGTCGGGGGTGCGATGGGCCGAGAGGACCTTGGATTCACATGGAATCCCGAGCCCTTCCAGGGTCTCGGCGCAATGGCGCATGACCGGCCAGTCCGATTTGCTGCCCATCACGATGCCGACCACGGGGCTCCCTTGTTCCATCCCGGCTGATCCTTTATCCCGTTCGGCCCGGATGATCCTCCACCCGGCGCGAAGCGGGCCATTATAGGTTTCGCCACCGGCTTCGCAACCGCG
Organism: Pseudomonadota bacterium; assembly: GCA_022545545.1. Classification (GTDB taxonomy): domain Bacteria; phylum Pseudomonadota; class Alphaproteobacteria; order SMXQ01; family SMXQ01; genus JACZQV01. Next base: position 2,563 of record JACZQV010000183.1, on the reverse strand, counting down.
CCCGCAGCGGGCGCCGGAAACAGCCGCCAAACCGGCGTCCAGGCGGCCTCGAAGGCGCACCAACGACCCCAAGCAGCATGTGACTTTCGCCGAATTCTGTATTAATATCAGGCGTTGTTCGCGAGGGTGGCGGGGTCGGTTATCTTGAGGACAGGCCGGGGGCTTCGAAACCCTTCGCTGGAGGCGCCGGCACGGTGGGAAAACGATGAAAATAGAGGATACAAGGCCCGTTTCCGGCGCCCGCGCCGCCGCCGCCCGCAAGGCGGAGGCAGCAAGCGTGGTGGGCGCGCCCGAGGCGGCGGCCTCGATCGGCGACTTCATTTCCATCGCCGGCATCGCCGACGGGGAACTGACGCCGAAGGTCCGCGCCTCGATCATGATCCTGCTGCAGGAGGTCGACCGCCTGCGCCGGGAGATCGAGGACAACAAGTCGCGCATCTCCTTTCTCGAGCGGCTGGCGGACCAGGATTCCCTGGTGCCGGTATCGAACCGCCGCGCCTTCGTGCGCGAGCTCTCGCGCCAGATGTCGTTCGCCGAACGCTACGGCACGGCGAGCACCGTGGTCTATTTCGACATCAACGGCCTGAAGCGGATCAACGACACCCACGGCCACGCCGCCGGCGACGCCGCGATCCGCCATGTCGCCGAGGCGCTGGTCCGCAACGTCCGCGAATCGGATATCGTCGGCCGTCTCGGCGGCGATGAGTTCGGCGTCATCCTGACCAACGCCGACAGGGTGGTGGCCAGCGAGAAGGCGGCGTTCCTGGCCGCCGAGATCCAGGCCCGGCCGATGGAGTGGGAAGGCAAGCGCCTCAAGCTCGACGTCGCCCATGGCGCCTATACCTTCAAGGGCGGCGACGACGTCTCCAAGGCCCTGGACGAGGCCGACCGCGACATGTACGCCCGCAAGCAAGGCACCAAGGGCACCGCCTGAGCGGTTCAGGCTGTTCTCCAACACACGCTTCGCGCCCAAAGTCGGGGGGCCATGGCTGTCCTCGGTTCCTGGGGCCTGTACCCATAAATGCCGGCTTGGTCGCGCTCCGGCCAGCGCCGCCGATATGCGCTTGCAGCCATCAACCGACGATTATTCCCGTTAAGACGGCCTGCACCACTGCAGCTTGCGTCGCTCACCGATGCTGCGTAATATGCGCGTATCATTGGAGATGCCGGCCGAGCCCGTTCCGTACCAGTTTTGTGGTTCGTGATCGGCTTCGTGCCACCCATCGTCCGGGCAAAAAAATCAACGGGCAGGCGAAGAATGAGACGTAAGCTTTTCGCGGTTGCATCGATGATGTTCGCGGCGGCGTGCAACACCACCGCGACAATGGAAATGCCCGCGGTCGATAAGAAAGATCTGATCGAGGTTACGGAACCGACCGAAAAACAGGCGTCATTCGCGCTCAGCAAGGTCGTCGCCAACATCAAGCGTGGCACCACTATCGCTCACTTCCCCGCTGCCGGCGTCGAGGGCACCGACGGATATCTTTGTAACTACAAGCATCGGGGTGACTCGACGCTGGAGTGGGGATCCGGTACGGCGGTTCTCGGCAACTGGAGCACCGAGTTAGGCGAGGTCTTCTTCCAGGCTTTGAACTCAAAGGGTCTGAATATCGCCGGCAATCCGACCGATATGTTCCGCCGGTCGGATGCCGTCGCCTCGGCGGAGTATCTGGTAGGGGCACGAATTACGAAAATCACCGGTAATTTTTGCCAGAGTCACCACTGGTGGGATGGCCGCCCGCTCGACGAATACTCGGGAGAGATGTTCATCGACGTCGAATGGACGATTTTCTCATCCGTCCTTCAACGCCGGGTTCTCACGACCAACACCCAAGGCTACTTCAAGCAGGTCAAACCCAAGAGAAATGGCGTCCTCTTGGCCTTCCACGAGGCCTTCGCGATTGCGGCCGAGAACCTGCTAACGTCTCAAAAATTTGTCGATATTGCCAGAGGCAAGGCGTCGGTCGACATAGCATCCAGCCCTGGTCCGGTTAGATATTTTTCGGTTAGAGAACTGAGCTCGAAAAGCCTGAACAAACGAATCGAGTCCGTCCTACCCGCGGTTGTGACGGTACGTATTGGGCTCGGGCATGGGTCGGGTTTCGTGATCAGTGAAGATGGTTTGATCCTGACCAATCAACACGTCGTTGGCGACAGCAAACGCGTTAGCATAGTGCTCAGTAATGGAATCGAAATCGAGGGCGCGGTGTTGGCCCGCAACGAAGGAAGGGACGTAGCGCTAATCAAGATCCCACTTCGGGTGCCATCGTACCTTCCCGTGCGAATAGACAGGCCGGCGCGCCTTGAGAAGACTTTTGTCATCGGCACCCCGATCGAGGAAGGTCTCAGATCGACCGTGACGTCGGGTGTCGTTAGCGCAATACGTATCGAGCCAAGATCGGGGCTCTCGTTCATTCAATCCGACGCGGCCATATCGCCGGGCAATAGCGGCGGGCCCTTGCTCGATGAAAACGGCAATGTGATCGGGATTAGCGTTGGATCAATCGTCGGAGAAGATAGCCAAGGACTGAATATGTTCATTCCGATCGATGAAGCGCTTGAG
>JACZQV010000097.1 GCA_022545545.1 Pseudomonadota bacterium | reverse complement strand
CGGGCGGCCTTGCGGGCTCTTACGCTCACCTCGCGCGGCCCTGGTGATGGACCGCCATCACGGCGGACCACGCTGCTCGCCGAAAAACCCGCAAGGCCGTCGGATGTGCCATCCTCCTATGAAAGTAAGACCTGGTTTGGAAACCGCATCTTGAACGAACCCCAAGCGAGCGCCGCCATCTTCTGCGCCATCGACACGCCGTCGCTGGATGACGCCGTCGGCCTGGCCCGGCGCCTGAACGGCGTCATCGGCGGCATCAAACTCGGCAGCGAGTTCTACACCGCCAACGGCCCCGAGGGTGTCCGCGAGATCACCGCCGCCGCCCCCGGTCAGCGCCTGTTCCTCGATCTCAAGTTCCATGACATCGCCAACACCGTGGCCGGATCGGTGCGCGCCGCTACCGCGCTTTCACCCTACATGTTGAATGTCCACGCTTCGGGCGGCGCGGTCATGTTGCGCGCTTCCGCCGAGGCCGCGGCGAAAGAGGCGGAGCGGCTCGGCATCGAACGCGCTTTGGTCATCGGCGTCACCGTCCTGACCAGCCTGGATGGGGATGACCTCGCGGCGGTCGGACAAAGCCTCCCCGTCGCCGATCAGGCGCTGCGCCTCGCTCTGCTGAGCCAGGAGAACGGACTCGACGGCGTCGTCTGTTCGGCGCATGAGATCGCGGCGCTCCGGGCCCGGTGCGGCCCTGAATTCACCCTCGTGGTGCCGGGTATTCGCCCGTCCTGGGCCGAAACGAATGAGCAAAAACGCATCATGGCTCCGGCAGAGGCGCTCGCGGCGGGCGCCGATTTCCTGGTCATCGGGCGGCCGATCACCGGCGCTCCCGATGCGGCCGAGGCAGCCCGGCGCGTCATCGCCGAGATCGCCGGAGGCTGAGGGTCGAACATGTCACTCGAGGCCAAGATTTGCGGCATTAATTCGCCAGACGCGCTCGAGGCCGCGGTCGATGGCGGCGCGCGCTACGTCGGCTTCGTCTTCTATGCCCCGTCGCCCCGTTTCATCACCCCCGAACAGGCGGTGATGATCGCCGCCCCCGCCCCCGCCGACGTGAAGAAGGTGGGGTTGTTCGTCGACGCCGAGGATGGCGCCATTCAGGCGACGCTCGACGCCTGTCCTCTCGATATGTTGCAGTTCCACGGCGCCGAAAGCCCCGAAAGGGTGATGGAGGCCAAGAAGACCTTCGGACTGCCCGTCATCAAGGCGATCAAGCTCGCCGGTCCCGACGATCTGTTTCGCGCCGGAGATTACCTGGGAAGCGCCGATATGCTGCTGTTCGACGCCAAGCCGCCCGACGACCTGGAAGGCGCCCTTCCCGGCGGCAACGCGCTGGCCTTCGATTGGGAGCTGCTGTCGGGCGCCCAATGGCCGTGTCCGTGGCTGCTTTCGGGCGGGCTCAATACCGACAACCTCGCCGAAGCGGTCGAGATCACGGGCGCCGGGATGGTCGACGTATCGTCCGGTGTCGAGGACACGCCGGGCCACAAGGACCCGGCGCGGATCACCGCCTTTCTCGAAACGGTGGCGAAGATCGGATAACGGGAATGGCCCCGAATACGCCCCGCCAAGCCACGACCGCCGCCGACAGCCTGGCCAGGGGCCGGGAACGGGTGGCCGGATAATGCCCTAGTCGGGGACGTCGCCGAACAGCGCCTTCAGATACCTGTGCTGGAGATCGGCGATATGGCGCTGCAGATCGGCGAGGTCCTGGCCGATGCGCTCCGCCATCTCCAGATCCCGGTCGATATAAAGGTCTGTCGGCTCGGCCCACCTTTGGGTGAGGTGGATGAGGGCGCGGTAGGCGGCCCGCTGGTGGGGCCTCTCACCCCGGCCCAAATCCTCGACCTTGTTGAGAATGAATTCTACGCTGTCTTGGGCGGCTAGCATGGCTTCCGATATCCATTGAATTGCGGTTGCACCGTCGGCACGGCCTTAGGGCTCGGTGTGCAAACATATCCGCCGTCGAAGGTCGTTCGTCGACCCGACGTATTTATCGCCGTTGTTCAGTTGAAGAAAATAGACGTACCACATGGAGCGAACTGGTATCGGTCCGCCTTCGCCAAGGCTTCGGCGGACACTCCTACGCCTAAACGCCTTCGCCTGTCAGGCCACTTCGTGGCCTGCCACCCGAAGCCGAAGGCGTAGGGTGGTGGAGCCGAGGGGAATCGAACCCCTGACCTCGACATTGCGAACGTCGCGCTCTCCCAACTGAGCTACGGCCCCGGGCATTTCGGTCGGGCACGCGGATAATGTGTGGTCGCGATCTTCCCTGTCAAGTTCCCGTGACGCGCTCTGGTCTCGCGCCCTCCCGATCACCCATCGCCCAAGCCCCCGGGCCGGCCGATCCCTGGTGCTTGCGCGCCGGCCAAGGGAACGGTAGTTTTGGCTGACCGTGACGAGATAATCCCGAACCTGAGGCCGGCCAATGCAGTCCTTGTTGATAATCATCGACACCGTGATCGACCTTTATATGTGGGTGGTGATCATCTGGGTGATCATGAGTTGGCTGGTCTCGTTTCAAATCGTCAACACCCACAACCGGTTCGTCCATCTCGTCAGCGATTTCCTCCACCGCCTCACCGAGCCGGCGTTGGCTCCGATCCGCCGGGTGACGCCCTATCTCGGCGGCATCGACCTCTCGCCGTTCGTCCTGATCCTCATTCTCTACTTCCTGCGCCTTCTCCTGCGAGAGTATGTTTTCGCCGCCCTGTGAGCCCCGAGCCTAAAGCACCACCTTTCACGTCCAGGCCCGGCGGCGTCTCGGTCGCGGTGCGCCTGACGCCGAAGGCCGCAAAAAACCGCATCGGGGTCATCCGGGCTAGCGCCGATGGCAAGGAAGCGTTGAGGGTATCGGTCACGGCGCCGCCCGAAAACGGCAAGGCCAATAAGGCTCTGATCGCGCTGCTGGCCAAGGAATGGAAGATGGCGAAAGGCGGCATTACCATCAAGACCGGGGCGCGGGGACGCAACAAGACCGTGTTCCTGGCCGGCGATGCGAAGGTGCTCATGGGCAAGCTCCGGGACTGGACCCGGGGCCGGAAGCAACATGGCTGACGCGCGGATCATCGACGGCAAGGCCTTCGCCGCCAGGCTCAGGGCCGAGATCGCCGCCAAGACCGAAGCGATCAAGGCCAGCCACGACATCGTTCCGGGCCTGGCGACGGTGCTGGTCGGCGAGAATCCGGCGAGCGAGATCTACGTCCGCTACAAATCCAAGGCCACGCGCGAAGCCGGCATGCTTTCGTTTGCCCACAACCTGCCGGAAGAGACCCGCGAGACCGAGTTGCTGGCGCTGCTCGACCGTCTCAACGGCGACGCGACGGTCAACGGCATCCTCGTGCAATTGCCCCTGCCCGGCCACATCTCCGCCCAGGCGGTGGCCGACGCCGTCGACCCGGCCAAGGACGTCGACGGCTTTCACCTGATCAATGCCGGCGGACTGGTGACCGGCGGACGCGGCGGTTTCATCCCCTGCACGCCCCAGGGCTGCATGATGCTGCTGAAAGCCGTGCATCGCGATCTCACCGGCCTCAAGGCCCTGGTGGTGGGACGCTCGAACATCGTCGGCAAGCCGATGGCGAGCCTGTTGCTGGGGGAGAACTGCACCGTCACCATGGCCCATTCGCGCACCCGGGACCTGGCCGAAGAGTGCCGCCAGGCCGACATCCTGATCGCCGCCGTCGGTCAGCCGCGACTGATCAAGGGCGCGTGGATCAAGCCCGGCGCCACGGTGATCGATGTCGGCTTCACCCGCATCGAAGGCGCCGAGGGCGAGATACGCCTCGCCGGCGACGTCGAATTCGCCGAGGCCGTCAAGGTCGCCGGCGCCATCACCCCGATGCCCGGCGGCGTCGGGCCGATGACCATCGCCTGCCTGTTGCGCAACACCCTGATCGCGGCCTGCCGCCAATCCGGCATCGAGGTGCCCTGAGCGGCGGGGACGAAACGGCGGCAACGGTTGGGGGATTCTCCGGCCGCGCTTAAGCCCGCGCCTCACCCCCGGCGTTTCTTCATCAGCCTGAGGCGCAGGGCGTTGAGCTTGATGAAGCCCTCGGCGTCGCGCTGGTCATAGACCGTGTCGGCCTCGAAGGTGGCGAGAGCCTGGTCATAGAGGCTGACCGGCGATTTGCGCCCGGTAATGGCCACCGAGCCCTTATAGAGCTTGAGCCTGACGGTGCCGGTGACGTGCTTCTGGCTGTCGTCGATCGCCGCCTGGATCATCTCGCGCTCGGGCGAGAACCAGAACCCGTTGTAAACCAACTCGGCGTAACGCGGCATCAGCTCGTCCTTGAGATGGGCGGCGCCGCGATCGAGGGTGATGCTCTCCACCGCCCGGTGGGCGGCGATGAGCAGGGTGCCGCCCGGCGTCTCGTAGACGCCGCGGGACTTCATGCCGACGAAACGGTTCTCGACGATATCGGCGCGCCCGATGCCGTTGGCGCCGCCGAGATCGTTCAACCGCGCCAGCATTCGCGCCGGCGACAGACTTTCGCCGTCGATCGCCACCGCGTCGCCCGCCTCGAACCCGATCTCGACATAGGTGGGCCGATCCGGCGCATCCTCGGGCGCGACGGTGCGGGTGAACATGGCTTCCTCGGGCTCGACCCAGGGGTCCTCGAGCGCCTTGCCTTCATAGGAGATGTGCACAAGGTTGGCGTCGATCGAATAAGGCGGCTCGCCCGATTTGTCGCTGGGGACGTCGATGTCATGGGCGGCGGCATAGTCGATCAGCTTGCTCCGGGAGGTGAGATCCCATTCGCGCCACGGGGCGATCACCCGGATGTCCGGGTCGAGCGCGGTATAGGCGAGCTCGAAGCGCACCTGATCGTTGCCCTTGCCGGTGGCGCCGTGGGCGACGGCGTCGGCGCCGGTGGCGTGCGCGATCTCGATCTGGCGCTTGGCGATCAGGGGGCGGGCGATCGCGGTGCCGAGCAGATAGACCCCTTCGTAAAGGGCGTTGGCGCGGAACATGGGGAAGACGTAATCGCCGACGAACTCCTCGCGGAGATCCTCGACATGGATCTCCTCGATCCCCATTTTCTCGGCCTTGGCCCGGGCCGTCTCGATCTCCTCGCCCTGGCCGAGGTCGGCGGTGAAGGTCACCACCTCGCAACCGTAACTCTCCTGCAGCCAGCGCAAGATCACCGAGGTATCGAGACCCCCGGAGTAGGCCAGCACCACTTTTTTCACGTCCTTCGACACGTCGTCCCGTCCCTAGAACATTATCCGATTGGCTCGACCCATCCCGCTCCCCCACCCGACCACCCATAGCTTACGATGCCTCAGGCTGTCGGGTGGGGGAGCGGGCCGGCGCGATTCCACGCCAGTGGATTAGGTACTAAGCAAACAGTCCCAAGGCGCCTACGCGCGGATGTGCGAATTGGCCCCTGAAGACGGCGGCGCAGTATCAGGCAAAAGGACGCTTGGGGCAAGGCCAGCCGAGGCGGGCGGCATAGAGTTCAGGCGGCCATGAAACTCGCGCCGCCGGCGTCAGGTGGACCGCGCTTGATCGGAACCTGGTCTAACTGGGTTTGACGCCGCAGGCCTTGCTCACCCGTTTGTACGCGCGGGTGAAACCGAGCAGCGAATAGGTATCGGCGGTCCTGGTGCCGCGCGATGAAGTGCCGGTGACGACCATGCGGCGGCCTCGCATCATCGCCCGGACCATCGCCCGTTCATCCTTTTCGCTACGCGCCCAGGCGGTGTCGGCCTTGGTGAAGAGGTTAAATTTCTGGCCGCCGATCTTGACCTCGACGGCGCTCCCTTTCTTGAAGGTGTAGCCGGCGAAGAAGTTGACGACGTCGCGCTCCTTGCGCGCCGGACGGTGGGTGACGAGGACGATGACGTCGCCGCGTTTCTTGTATTTGCCCTTGGTCTTGGTCGGCTGAGACGCCGTGTAACAGACATTCTTGCCATCTTCCTTGAGCCTGTAGGCCTCCCAGTCGCGGTATTGGCCGAGGAGCTTGGGCTCCGCCGCCTGCGTCGAGGCCGCGGCGAACAGGATTGTCGAGGCGAGGATGAGGGAAACGAACGAACGCGCGATTGTCATGGGCTCCATCCTAACCATTCACATTTGCCGTTGCCAGTCCTGAGCGCTCTATAACGCGCTTTTTGGCGATGGTTCAACGGCCGAGAGCACACCCCGGCCAGCTGGAAGCGATTTGATGGCCCCAAAACGGTTTCTCGGGCCGGAGCGGCGCGAAGCGCGATGCGGTGCATCCACCCTCCGCGGCGGCAGCGCCCGCTCTCCGCCCTGCGGCCCATAGCCTACGGGCGACGGGCCGTATGACTTCGCCCTGCGGCCCAAAGGCTCCCGCCTTCGCGAAGCCCGCTTCGGCGGGCGGAGGAAGGTCGGGCGACGGGTCGGGAGGCGGGAAGGCGGGCCGCTGCTCCGGAGGACGGGTCGTCAAGCGGCGGTGACGCCCGCCGGTGGCCGCGAAAAACGACCCTTCGGGCGGCCTTTCAGGCCCTTACGCTCACCTCGCGCGGTCCTTGTGATGCGCCCGGCATCACGGCGGACCACGCTCCGGGCCCGAGAGAACCCGCAAGGCCATCAGACGTATCACCCTCCTATGAAAGTAAGTACTGGGTTCAAGCGGGCGATTTTGCCGGGCGTTCACCCGCCTTCATGGCGCCATCGGCGCATGCGCCGAGACTGACGATGCCGTCCTCGATAACGATGGGGACGGATTCCAGGCTCTGGCCGGGGCAGGGGCCGGTAAGGCAGTGCCCTTCGCGGATGTCGAAGGTCGCGGCATGCATGGTGCAGAGGATGCGGCTCTTGTCGTAGGCGAGGAAGACGTCCGGCTTCCAGTTCAGGGCCATCTGGCGGTGGGGACAGACATTGACATAGGCGAAGACCTCATCACCGAGGCGGATGGCGAAGATTTCGCGCTCCGCGCCGTTCGATGTGATGGTGAAGGCCCTGCTGTCCCGGTCCGGTATATCGGCGAGCCGGCAGAGAACACCTCCCGCCGCCGCCGTGCCCGGCTTGCCGCCGTCATCGCCGCCCTTCGCCGTCATCGCCGTCCTGAGCGCCGCCCTAAGCGTCGGGGCCCATCAGGCCTCGATGCCGGCCATGGCGCAGAGAATTCTCCATTCCTCATCGCCGACGGGCGCCACCGACAGGCGCGACTGGCGCAACAGGGCGAGGTTCCCGAGCCGCGGTTCGGCCTTGATCTCGGCCAGGGTGACGGGGGTCTTCACCGCCGTCACCGCCTTGACGTCGACCATGCCGAAGCGGCCGCTCTCATCGGTGGGGTCGGGGTAGTGTTCCTTCACCACCTCGACGACGCCGACGATGCGCTTCTCGTTGACCGAATGGTAAAAGAAGCCCTTATCGCCGAGTTTCATCGCCAACATGTTGTTGTTGGCCTGGTGGTTGCGCACCCCGTCCCACTCGGCGACGCCGTCACGCACCTGGTCGTCCCACGACCAGGCGCCGGGCTCGGACTTGAACAGCCAATAGGCCATCCTCAGGCCCCGGACTCGTTCGGATCCCTGGCGAAAACGAGCTTCCAGGGCTTGATGGTGACGCTCTCGAACAGCCCGGCCTGGGTATAGGGATCGTCGCGGGTGAACGCCTCGGCCTCGGCGCGGTCCTCGGCCTCGATGATGATGAGGCTGCCGGTCATGCTCTCGCCGTCCTCACTCAGCGTCGGTCCGGCGACGAGCAGCCTGTCGGCGGCGTTTTGCATGTATTCGAGATGCGCCGGACGCGCCCCGGCCCGGACCTCCCCGTGGCCCGGCTTGTCGACACCGTGGATGACGAAGAACATGGCGCTCCTCCCTCTAAATCCGCGGTTCCGGTCATGGCCGCGCGCCAACCCTATAGCATGACATCGCCCCGGGAGCCTATAGGGGGAGCGGGAGGGGTCAAGCTAATCGGATAAAGCCCTAAGCCTTGGCCCCGGCGCCGGCCTGCCCTCCGTACTACTTCGGGAGGCGGGCGGCGGGCGGGGCATCGGCGTCGAGCGGCCAGCGCGGTCTCGGCGCGAAATCGAGCGCATCGGTGAGGCCGAGGCGAAGACGCTCGATCCCGGCCCAGGCGACCATGACCCCGTTGTCGGTGCAGAGTTCCACCGGCGGCGCGACGAGCCGGAACCCTTCGCGTCCCGCCAACCCGTCGAGACGCTTTCGCAAATATTGGTTGGCGGCGACGCCACCGGCGACGACCAGCGTGGCTGCGTCCCGGTGGCGGGCGCGGAACGAATCGAGGGCATTGGCGGCGCGGTCGATGAGGACGTCGCCGACGGCGTCTTGGAACGAGGCCGAGAGATCGGCGATGTCTTTTGCCGTCAATTCACCGGCGGGAAGTCGGGCGACCCGTTGGCGCACCGCCGTCTTGAGGCCGGAGAAGGAGAAGTCGCAGCCTTGCCGTCCCTTCATCGGCCTGGGCAGGTCGAAACGCGACCCGTCGCCGGCGATCGCCGCCGCCTCGACCGCCGGCCCGCCGGGATAGCCAAGCCCCAGCATCTTGGCGGTCTTGTCGAACGCCTCGCCGACGGCATCGTCCACCGTGGTGCCGAGGCGCACATACTCCCCCACCCCCTCGACGATCAGGAGCTGGCAGTGCCCGCCGGTGACAAGCAAGAGCAAGTAGGGGAAGGCGACGTCGTCCGTCAGCCGCGCCGTCAGCGCGTGGGCCTCCAGGTGGTTGACGTTGATCACCGGCTTGGCGCTGACCGCGGCGATCGCCTTGGCGGTCATGACGCCGACGATGACGCCGCCGATCAGGCCCGGCCCGCCGGTGACCGCCACCCCGTCGAGCTGGCCGAAGCCGATGCCCGCCGCGTCCATGGCTTCCCCGACGACGCGATCGGTGTGATCGAGATGGCTGCGCGCCGCGATCTCGGGAACGACGCCGCCGTAAGGCCGGTGCTCGGCAAGCTGGGAAGCGACGATGTTGGACTTGATCTCGCGCTTATCCGTGACCACCGCCGCGGCGGTCTCGTCGCAGCTGGTCTCTATGCCGAGGACGATCATGGTCCGGATACGGTCATGGCCCGAATAGGGCGGTCTAAAACCCGCCTGGATAGCAAAGCTTTGTCACCGGGACGCGCAAGCCGCGGCACTCTACATACCTCTACATACAAAGCCAGCGAATAACCACTTTCCTTCCCATCCCGCAGCGACTAAACACGGCCCATGAACGCAGATCGGCCGTCCGCCTCGGGCGCGCGCTTGCGCATCGGCACCCGGGGGTCTCCGCTGGCGCTCGCCCAGTCGGAGAGTGTGCGCGCGGCGCTTTGCGCGCTCCACCCCGGCCTCGAGATAGAGCTCGAGACCATCCGCACCACTGGCGACAGGTTCATCGACCGCGATCTTTCGGAGATCGGCGGCAAGGGCCTGTTCACCAAGGAAATCGAGGAAGCGTTGATCGCAGGTCAGGTGGACATCGCCGTGCATTCGATGAAGGACGTGCCGACCTGGCTGCCGGCAGGGCTGGGGATATTTTGTCTGCTCGAACGCGAGGATCCCCGCGATGTCTTCATCTCTCCCGTCGCCAGCGGCCTCGGCGGTCTCGAGCCGGGCGCAACCGTCGGCACCGCGTCGCTCCGGCGCAAGGCGCAGATTCTGAATTCGCGCCCCGATCTCGTGGTCGTGCCGCTGCGCGGCAACGTCCACACCCGGATCGAGAAGATCAAACGCGGCGAGGCCGACGCCACCTTGCTCGCCCTTGCCGGTCTCAAGCGTCTTGGCATCGCCGAGGGCGCCGGCACGGTGCTGGCAACGGACGAGATGCTGCCGGCGGTGGGTCAGGGGGCTATCGGCATCGAATGCCGGGCCGAAGACGCGCGGGTGCGCGAACTGATCGCCCCCTTGAACCACGCCCCGACCGTGGCGCGGGTGACGGCGGAGCGCGCCGCGTTGGCGGCGCTCGACGGCTCCTGCCGGACGCCGATCGCGGCGCTGGCCGAGTTCGAAGGCGCCGATGAGGGCGATGGCGCCGGGGCACTGGCGTTGAAGGTCCTGATCGCCAAGCCCGACGGCAGCGTCCTGTTCGACACCCGGCGCCGGGGTCCGGCGGCGGAGGCCGAAGCCATGGGAAGGGACGCCGGCGAGGAGCTTCGCAAGACCGCCGGGCCGGGTTTCTTCGATGCCGGGGACTAAGGCCGGATGCGCGCCCTGATCACCCGCCCGAGGGAGGACGCCGAAGCCTTCGCCAAGCTGCTGCGCCGCCGCGGCATCGAATGCGTGATCGAGCCCCTGTTGACGATCGAGCCGGTCAAGGACGCCCAAATCGATTTCACCGGCGTTCAGGCGGTGTTGCTGACGAGCGCCAACGGCGCCCGCGCGCTCGCCGCCGAGGACGCCGGCAAAAGCTCCGGGGGTTGGCGCGATCTTCCGGTCTTCGCCGTCGGCGAGGCGACGGCGAATGCGGCGCGCGAGGCCGGGTGCCGGCGGGTCGTGAGCGCCACTGGCGATGTCGACGCCCTGGCCAAGCTGGTGGCGGAAAGGCTGGATCCCAAGGGCGGCGCGCTCTTGCATGTCGCCGGCACCCACGTCGCCGGCGATCTTGCCGGGTTGCTGGCAACAGCCGGTTTCACGGTGCGCCGCGCCGTGATCTACGAGGCGCGCAAGGCCGATTGCATCTCGGAGGAGCTCATCACTATGATCGAGGCGGGCGGCATCGATGTCGCGCTCTTTTTCTCTCCCCGGACGGCGAAAAGCTTTGTTACTCTCGCGCTCGAGGCCGGGGTGAGCTCGGCGTGTGAAGGCGTCACGGCGCTTTGTCTTAGCGCCGCCGTTGCCCGGGAGGCGGAGACCATCGCCTGGAACGAGGTTCGCGTCGCCTCCCATCCCGACCTCGACGGGGTGCTGGCGTTGATCGACGAGTTTCGCGGTGATGCCGGCGCCGGCGCGTGAGTTGGAGGCGATGACGGGACGGACCGCAAATGGCGGCTAAGGGCAAGACGACGGTCGGCACAAGGGTCAAGACCGCCGCCGCCCCGGCCAAGGGGCGCCGGTCCAAGGCCGTGGCGAAGGGCACGCCCAGGGCCAAGGAAGCGGCTTCGGAGGCGGCGAGGCCCGGGGCGAGGCGCCCGGCGCCGGCGAAAGGACGGCGCACCGCCGTGGTCGCGGTCCTCTCCTCGATCGCCATCATCATCGGCGCCTTGGCGGTGTGGTCCCAGTGGTGGCCGCGCACCGCGCCCGAGCCGGCGCAACCGCAAGCAACCCGGCCTGGGCAACCCGGCGCGCCGGCGCCGGAGCGACCCGCCCCGCCCGCTCCAACCACGAGTGACAAG
>JACZQV010000096.1 GCA_022545545.1 Pseudomonadota bacterium | reverse complement strand
GGTCGCTTTTCGCGGCCTCCGGAGGGCGTCGGCGCCGCTTGACGATGTCCAGAGAATGCCGGCGCGCCGCTTCCACCCCGGAGGCCGCGAAAAGACGATCATATGTATCACCCTTCTATGAAAGTAAGTACTGGGCCCCGGCCGGGCCGTGCTTTTCCCGTGCCCGCCCCTGGAATGTAGGCTAGGATGGGTTTCCGGCGGCTGCCATGGCACTCACCCCGGCCCCCTAGTTTGCCAAGGAATTCGCGATGAATCGTCCACCGTTCCGCCTCGGAGAGATTGTCCGGCTTCTCCTCCTGGCGGTCCTGCTGGCAGGCCCAGGTGGCTATGCCGAGGGCCAGGAAACCAAGGCGGAACCGGAAAATACGAAAGCCGCGAAAGCCGCGAAGGCCGAGAAGGCCGAGAAGGCCGAGAAGAGTAGAACCGGCGACCCCGTCGTCGCCAGGCTCGACGGCAAGCCGATCTACCGCTCGGAGATCGAACTTCAGGCCGAGGGCCTGGCGAAGCAGTACCGGCGGTTGCCGTTCGAGAACGTATTCCCGGTGTTGCTGAACCAGGTCATCGACAGAAAGCTGATCGCCGCCGAGGTCAGCCGCCAGGGACTCGATAACGATCCCGAGGTGGAGAAGCGGATGGCCGCCATCAGGGAGCGCGTGATTCACGAGGTCTATCTCAGCCGCCGCGTCCAGATCGAGGTCACCGAGACGGCGTTGCGCAAGCGATATGAACGCCAGGTGAAGGAGTCGCCGGCCGTCAAGGAAGCCCGCGCCCGGCACATCCTGGTCAAGACCGAAGAAGAGGCCATCGCCGTGATCGCGGAGCTCGAGAACGGCGCCGAATTCGCCGCGACGGCCACGGCGAAGTCGATCGGTCCCTCGGCGGCCCGCGGCGGCGATCTCGGCTATTTCAAGCGCGAACAGATGGTGCCGCCATTCGCCGAAGCGGCGTTCGCGCTGAAGCCGGGCGAAATGACCAAGAAGCCGGTCAAGACCCAGTTCGGCTGGCACATTATCCTGACCGAGGATATCCGCGAGATTAAACCGCCCAGTTTCGAACAGAAGCGGGATCAGTTGCACACCGACATGTCCCGGGAGGTGGTGAGGGCGGAGATGTTCAGGCTGAGGAAATCCACCAAGATCGAGCGTTTCAACCCCGACGGCTCGCCGGTCGTCGAGCCGAAGGCGACACCCGCCGAGAAGGACGTTGAACCGAAGCCGAATCCCACCAGAATAATGCCGTAACCCTTGAGACGCACCGCATCCGCTTCCATGGCCCCGAGGAGCCGTCTGTAAACCACCACGGCCCCCGGGGGCCGTCTGTAAAACAACGAATAAAGATCACCGAAATGGCCAAGAAGTCACCGCTGGCGCCCGCCCGTTTTCCCGCCATCCCAGCCGTCAAGGGCGTTAGGATCGGCGCCGCCCGTTGCGGCCTCCGTTACCGGGGCCGCGACGACCTCATGCTCGCCGAACTGGCGTCGGGGACGACGGTTGCCGGGGTATTCACCACTTCGTCGATGGCCTCGGCGCCGGTGGAATGGTGCCGCGCCGCGCTCAAGGGCGGCAGGGTCCGGGCGATCGTGGTCAATTCCGGCAACGCCAACGCCTTTACCGGCGCCCCTGGCGTCGCCTCGGTCGGGCGCACGGTCGCGGCGGCGGCGAAGCTCTTCGGCTGTCCGCGAAAGCAGGTTTTCGTCGCCTCGACCGGGGTCATCGGCGAATTCCTTGAAGATAAGAAGATCACCGCCGCCCTGCCTAAGCTCCGGGCCAAGGGGTTGAGCGCCGAGGGATGGAAGGCCGCCGCCGGCGCCATCAGGACGACGGATACCTTTTCCAAGGGCGCGGTCAGGACAGCGGACATCGCCGGCACGTCCGTCACCATCGCCGGCATCGCCAAGGGCTCCGGCATGATATCGCCCGACATGGCGACGTCGCTTAGCTTCGTTTTCACCGATGCCAGGATCCCGGCGCCGGTCCTGCAGGCGGCCTTGAGGCGCGCCAATGACAAGTCGTTCAACTGTATCTCGGCGGACAGCGACACCTCGACCAGCGACACGGTGCTGCTCTCGGCCACCGGAAAGGGCGCGCGTCACGAGTTGGTCGCGCGGCTCGGCGATGCGCATTTCAAGGATTTCCGCCGCCAGCTCGATGAGGTGATGGCGGATCTCGCCCAACAGACCGTGCGCGACGGCGAAGGGGCGTCCAAGTTCGTCACCATCGACGTCACCGGCGCCGCCGACAATGGCGCGGCGCGGCGCATCGGCTTCACCATCGTCAACTCGCCCCTGGTCAAGACGGCGATCGCCGGCGAGGACGCGAACTGGGGCCGCATCGTCATGGCCGTCGGCAAATCCGGCGAGCGGGTCGAACAAAACCGACTGAAGATCAGTATCGGCGGTGTCGATATCACCGACGCCGGCAGGGTCCGGCCCGATTACGACGAGGCGCCGGTGGCCGCCCACCTCAAGGGCAAAGAGATCGGCATCGCCGTCGATGTCGGCGCCAACGGCGGCAAGGGCAGGGGCCGGGCGCGGGTGTGGGGGTGCGATCTGACCCATGACTACATCGACATCAATGCCAGCTACCGGAGCTGAGCAAGACACCGGCACCGGGGGCGCGGCGCCGCCCGTGGTCTTGGTCGCGGCGATGGCGCTTGTCGATGCCGACGGCAGGGTGTTGCTGGCCAAGCGTCCCGAAGGCAAGGCGATGGCCGGGCTGTGGGAGTTTCCCGGCGGCAAGGTGTTGCCCGGAGAAACCCCCGAGGCGGCGCTGATCAGAGAGCTCAAGGAAGAGCTCGGCCTCGATATCACCGAAAGCTGCCTGGCGCCGTTCACCTTCGCGTCTCACCGCTACGAGGACTTCCACCTGTTGATGCCGCTTTTCCTCTGCCGCGTCTGGGACGGGACGCCGGTGGCGCTGGAGGGGCAGGAACTCAAATGGGTGCGCCCGGGCGAGATGAAGAACCTGGCGATGCCGCCGGCCGATGTGCCGCTGGTGGCGATGCTGCGGGATTTTCTTTAATCACGGCTTGGCCTTGTCCCCGGCGGGGTGTTCCTCCGTCGCCAGCGCGTCGGCCAGGCGCCGGCTGGCGCTGCCGGGTCTCAATGCCTTGGGTTGGGTATCATCGGGCGCCCAGGCGCTCAGATAGACGATCTCGAAACTCGCCGGGATGCGCCCCTCCCGATCGGCGTGCCTCGCTTGGTAAAGGGCCGCGGCCTGCATCAGGGTGGCGCGCCGGGTGAAGCCATGGCGCCGTGAGCGGACGGCGTTGGCTTCGCCCATGGCGCGCAACTCGCGCATGAGGGCCAGCGCGTCGGGGTAGGTGACGGTTATCCTGTCGTTGTCGGCGACGGGAAGGGCGAAGCCCGCGCGCAGCAACAGATCGCCCGCGTCCCTGACGTCGGCGAAGGGCGAGACGCGCGGGCTGACGCCGCCCTCGTTGGCAAGCTCCGCCTCCATCAACGCCTGGCGCAACTCCGCAAGCGTCTCCCCGCCCAGCATGGCGCCGATGAACAGCCCGTCGGGCTTGAGCACCTTGCGGATCTGGATCAGCGCGCCGGGCAGGTCGTTGACCCAGTGCAGGCTGAGATTGCTGAGGACGGAATCGAAGCTTCCATCGGCGAAGGGCAGGAACTCTTCATCCGCCGCCAGGCTGAGGGCGAAACCCCGGTTCTTGACCGCGGCCCGGCGCACCATGGCGGGCGAGAGGTCGCACTGCACGATGGTCTCGATGCCGTCGCGTCCCGCCAGCATCTCACCGAGCGCGCCGCCATGGCAGCCGAGATCGAGGACGCAGGCGAAATCGCGCTTGATGTCGTCGAGACGCTCGCTCAACCTTGCCGCCACCTCGCCGAGGAGAAAATCATGCTCGCCGATATTTTCCGCCGCGCGGTCGCGGTGGGCGCGGACCGACTTGCGGTCGAACGGCGCTCGGTCATCGGCCATGGTTGCTATATGGCATTTTCCCGGGCCCGGAGGAAGGGGGGCGGCGGTGGCGCAAGATGTGCGGGAACGCCCCGCGCACCCGGTAATATCGCCCTTCGCGCGGGTGGCGATTGACACCGCGAAGCGTCGGCTGTCAGATAACCGCCGATGGAATTCCTTCGCCGACTCGGCGCCACGGCCCGCAGCATCCCGACCGTCGCCCTCAACGTCCTGTTGCCGCCCCAGTGCCTCGGCTGCGCCCGCATGGTGGACAAGCCGGGGACGCTTTGCGCCGAATGTTGGGAGAGGGTGGATTTCCTCGGCCCGCCGCTCTGCGCCCGATGCGGTTATCCGTTCGAGTACGACCACGGCGAGGACGCCATCTGCGGCGACTGTATCCGCCGCCCGCCGGCTTATGAGCGCGCCCGCGCGGTGATGCGATATGACGAGGCCAGCCGGGACCTCATCCTCGGTTTCAAGCACGCCGACCGCACCTACGCGGCGCCGGCCTTCGCCGGCTGGATGGCGCGGGCCGGGGCGGCGTTGCTCGCCGGCGCCGATATCATCGCGCCGGTGCCGCTACACCGGTTGCGGCTGCTTTCCAGGCGCTACAACCAGGCGGCCTTGCTCGGCCACGGCCTTTCCCGGGCTTCCGGCGTCGCCATCGTTCCCGATTTATTGGTGCGGAGGAAACACACCCGGTCCCAGGGGCGGCTCTCGCGCGCCCAGCGGGCGCTGAACGTCCAGGGCGCCTTCGCCGTCAAGGCCGGGCGCAAGGCGGGTCTTACGGGCCGCCGGGTGCTGTTGATCGATGACGTGCTGACGACCGGCGTCACCGCCACCGCCTGCGCCAAGGTTCTCAAGCGCGCCGGCGCCGGGGCCGTCGACCTCCTCACCCTCGCCCGTGTCGTCCGCCCGATGGTGTAGGTCGGGCGCCCGGCGTTGCGGTGCGGCCTTCTCCGCCCGGTTCAAGAACCCCTGTTCAACAATGCGCCCGGCGCCCTATATAGTGCTCGACCAGAGAGATAAACCGGCGACTGGCTTAAGGTGCCTGCGTGATGACGACGTTCAAGCTTGCCTGCGTGCAGACCAATTCGGGCCGCGAGATCGCGCCCAACATCGAGGCGGTTACCAAGCTCGTGCGCCTGGCGGGCGAAGCCGGCGCCGATTTCATCAGTCTGCCGGAAAACGTTTCCATGCTGGAGCCGAGGGGCCGGCTGATCAAGGAGAAGGCCCGGCCCGCCGACGCGCACCCGGCGCTCGAGGCCTTTCAGGCCCTTGCCAAGGACGTCGATGCGTGGCTGCTGGTGGGATCGCTAACGGTGAAGCTCCCCGGCGAGAAGGTCGCCAACCGGTCCTATCTCCTCGATGCCAACGGCGCCATCGTCGCCTGGTACGACAAGATCCATATGTTCGACGTCGATCTTCCGGGCGGCGAATCGTACCGCGAATCGGCGATCTTCGAGCCGGGCGGACGCGCCGTCGTGGCCGCGACCCCGTGGGGGGTGCTCGGCATGTCGGTTTGCTATGATTTGCGTTTCGCCGCCCTTTACCGTTCTCTCGCCAAGGCGGGGGCCCGGTTCCTGACGGTGCCCTCGGCCTTCACCCGCGTCACCGGCGAAGCCCACTGGCACGCGCTTTTGCGCGCCCGGGCGATCGAGAACGGCTGTTACGTCATCGCGCCGGCGCAGTGCGGCGAGCATGCCGAGGGACGCCAGACCTTCGGCCATTCCCTGATCATCGATCCCTGGGGCGAGGTGATGGCCGACGGCGGCACCGAGGTCGGCATCATCATGGCCGAGATCGACCCGGCCAAGGTCGATGACGCCAGGCGCATGATCCCGTCGCTCGGCCATGACCGCCCGTTCACCGAGCCCGAGTCCTCAAGCGCCGGCGCGCCGGATGGCGCCGCCGGCAAGCGGGAAGCCGTCGGCGCATCCAAGGACCGATAAGCGCGATTGATGGCGCGGGTTGAGAGCGGGCCGGTTCGCCCAGGTCCTATCCAGATTTTGGATCCGAAGCCGCCGGCGCCAGCGGATGGGGCGTCGCGCCGTCATCGCCGCCGGCCGGTTCCCTGACCGCGCAAATGCGCTGGACCACGGCCGTACGCGGGCGTTCGACCACGCCCTGCTCGAAGGCGACGATGTGGAACGCGGCGCCCACCAGTTCCAGGAGTTCACCGCTGTTCAAGAGGAAATCGGGATTGCGCGGACCGTGGTGGCGCTCGTTGCCACGCGCGAAGGTCTCGTAGATCAGCACGCCGCCTTCCTCGATCGCCGCCAGCAGGGCCGGGAACAGGGGCCGGTGGAGGTAGTTGGTCACCACGACGCCGTGGAACCGCCTCTCGCCCAGGGGCCAGGGGCCGCCGTCCTCGAGGTCGATTTCGAGAATCTCGAGGTCCGGCCCAGGCTCGAGGTCGGCGAGACCGCCGACGTCGCGGTCGACGGCGAGAACCTTGTAGCCGAGTTCGAGGAGATGGCGGGTGTGGCGCCCGCCGCCGCAGGCGAGGTCGAGCACCCATGTTTTGCCGCCGCCCGGTTTCGGGATCAGCGGCGCGAAGCGCCTGACCCATGGGGATGGCGTGAGGTGCCGTTCAGAGGTCTTGGCGGACATGGATCGGAGACGCGTTTTCGTCATTCATCCGTTGTCGGAAGTTGTTTCGACGGTGGACTTCGCCATATATATTAAGGATGTAGGCTTGCCAGTGGGTGGCATATTTTGATAACAGAGACGTTCCCCGAGGGCAAAAGGTTCCGGACGTGATTCTATTCGACCTCAAATGCGCCAAGGGCCACGTGTTCGAAGCCTGGTTCAAGGACGGCGATACCTTCACCGTCCAAAGCAAGACCGGTGAGATCGTTTGTCCGCTTTGCGGCAACTCGGACATCACCAAGGCGCCGATGGCGCCCCAGCTTGCCCGGCGCCGGGTGGACCAGGGGCGGTCGTCAAACTTGGCACCTGACCCCGAAGCGGAGCAGATCGCCGCCGCCAAGCAGTTGATCGAGGCGTTGCAGCACAAGGTCGAAGAGAATTGCGATTACGTCGGCGAGAAGTTCGCCGAGGAAGCGCGCAAGATCCATTACGGCGAGGTCGAGAAGCGCGGCATCTACGGCGAGGCGACCGATATGGAGGCCGGCGACCTCGAGGACGAAGGGATCGAATTCCACCGCCTGCCGCGCCTGCCGCAAAGCGACGCATGAGATCGCCCTGGCGCCGGCCGCCAGGGTGCTGTCGCGGTCGATTCCCCTCTGAAAAATGTATATAGCGGGCAACTACCTTTTCTCAGGGCAAGACCTCGACGAAATCTTCGAGACGCGCCGCCAAGAGATGCGCCAGGCCATAGAGGCGATGGGGCCTGAGGAGGTGCGCGAAGCGGATGGCGATGAACTCCTCACCCGGCTCCTCGCCCGTTTCCGCATGGCCGATCCGGGGCTGCGTCTCGACAAGTCCTATTTCGTCGCCGAGCGCAGACTCGGACCCGGCGATGCCGATGAATTCGAAGCCGCCAATCTACCGGCCGAGGACATCACCAAATTCAAGGCCATCACCATCGCCATTCCGATCAAGGGCGACGCCTCACTGTTCGAAGGCCGTCCCTCGATCTACAACATGCACCAGCCTCAGGCCGACATCGTCGATGACGAACTGCACATCTGCTTTTTGCTGGCCGAGGTCGAGGAAGGGCATTTGGAGCAGAATTTCAAGCAGCATATCGGTTTGATCGAGAGGCAGCTCGAAGTGACCCAGTGGCAGGTCATGGGCTTCAATGCCGGCCTGCCGGGTGCCATCCAGGCCGCGCTCAGCGAGCGCAAGGGGAAGCCATAACGTCCCCACCGGCGCGAGGCGCCACAGCCAAACCCCCTACCCTTCCTTGATGGCGAACGCCATGTAGTTGACCGCGAGGTCACGGCTCAAGATCCAGCGGTCGGACAACGGGTTGTAGATGACCCCGGTCATCTCCGTGACCTTCACACCGCCCTTGGCGAGCTTGGCGGTAAGTTCGGGCGGGGTCACGAACTTGCGCCAGTCATGGGTGCCCGGCGGCAGCCACCCGAGCACATATTCGGCGCCGACGATGGCGAAGGCGTACGCCTTGGCCGTCCGGTTGAGCGTCGCGACCACCATCGCCCCTCCCGGCTTCAACAGGGAAGAACAGGCGCCGAGGAAGGCGTCAAGATCGGCGACGTGCTCGATCACCTCCATGTTGAGGATCACCTCGAAACGGTGTCCTTCCGCGGCCAGGGCCTCCGCCGTCAGGCACCGGTAGTCGATGACGAGGCCGCTTTCCTCGGCGTGGGCGTTGGCGACGTGGATGGCGTCCTCGCCCGCGTCGATGCCGAGAACACCGGCGCCAAGGCGCGCCATGGGCTCCGTCAACAGCCCGCCGCCGCACCCGACATCGAGCAGGCTCAAGCCCGCGAGCGGGCGCGACTCGTTCCCATCGCGGCCGTAATGAGAGACGAGGCGTTGGCGAATGAACGCCAGGCGGGTCGGGTTCAGGGCGTGGAGTGGCCTGAACTTGCCCTCGGGCTTCCACCATTCCCCGGCCAGGGCCGAGAATCGCGCGATCTCGCCGGCGTCGACCGAGTCACTCAGGCGATCACCGCTTGTATCCTCGCGCACCATTAGCGCTCCTTCCACTGCTTGCCGGGCCCTGCTGGCCGCGGGCCAATGCTCGCCGGGTGGGCTTGCCTGAGGCAAGTTAACAGAGTATGTATACGCGCCCTTGCGGCGGCAAGCGGTTCGCGCCCAATTTTTGGAGTGCGCCCAATTTTTGGAATGCGAAGGTCAGTGGCTGGACCGCGTTGAGGCGCAAACGGATTAGGCGCTTTGCCCGCTCACCGCAGGTACTCCGCGGCCGGGAAAGTCGAAATGGCACGCATCGTTCAGAAATTCGGCGGCACTTCGGTCGCCGACATCGGCCGTATCAAGTCCGTGGCCGAGCACGTGAAGTCGGAGGTGGACGCCGGCAACCAGGTGGCCGTCGTGGTTTCCGCCATGGCCGGCGTCACCAACCATCTGGTCGATTGGGCCGGCGAGATCGCGAACCTCTACGACGCCCGCGAATACGACGTCGTCGTCGCCACCGGAGAGCAGATCACCAGCGGGCTTCTGGCGATGGCGTTGCAAGACCTTGGGGTCACCGCGCGTTCGTGGCTCGGCTGGCAGGTGCCGGTCAACACCGATTCGACCCATGGCCGGGCCCGCATCGAAAGGTTCGACACGACCGAACTCGAACGGCGCCTCGATAACGGCGAGGTGCCGGTGCTTGCCGGTTTCCAGGGCGTCGGCACCGACAATCGCATCACCACGCTCGGCCGGGGCGGATCCGACATCTCCGCCGTCGCCCTGGCCGCCGCCCTGGGGGCGGAGAGGTGCGACATTTTCACCGACGTGGACGGCATCTACACCTCCGATCCGCGTATCGTTGCCAAGGCGCGAAAGCTCGATAAAATCACCTATGAAGAGATGCTCGAAATGGCCTCCCTGGGGGCCCGGGTACTGCATAGCCGATCCATAGAACTCGCCATGAAACATGGCGTGTGCCTTCAGGTGCGCTCGTGTTTCGATTCGGTGCCTGGCACTTTAGTGGTTGATGGGGATGACATCGTGGAACAGGAATTAGTCAGCGGCATTACTTACTCCCGGGACGAAGCGAAAATCACCTTGACCCGGGTGCCCGACCGGCCCGGCGTCGCGGCGAGCATCTTCGGTCCTCTCGCCGAAGGGTCGATCAACGTCGACATGATCGTTCAGAACGTCTCCGAGGACGGCCGCGCGACCGACCTGACCTTCACCGTCGCCCAGGCCGATCTCGAACCGGCGCTGAAGGTCTTGGAGGGCAAGCAGGGGGAACTCGGCTATGCCGCGCTCAACACCGATCCCAACGTGGTCAAGGTGTCGGTCATCGGGGTCGGCATGCGCAGCCACGCCGGCGTCGCCCAAATGATGTTCAAGACCCTGGCCGAGAAGGGCATCAACATCCAGGTCATCTCCACTTCCGAGATAGCGGTCAGCGTCCTGATCGCCGAGGAATATACCGAGCTGGCGCTGCGCGCCCTGCACAGCGCCTATCAACTGGACGCCGTTTGAGCCGATGAACCCGAAGCAAGCCCGCGACCGGCTGGACGGATTGTGGCGCCGCGGCCTGGAGTGCCTCGGCACCCGCTACGCCATCATGGGCGGGGCCATGACCTGGGTCTCCGAACGCCATCTCGTGGCGGCGCTTTCCAACGGCGGCGGCTTCGGCGTCATCGCCAACGGCGCCATGGCGCCCGATCAACTGGCGGACGAGATCGACGGCACCATGGCGCTGACCGAGATGCCCTTCGGCGTCAATCTCGTGACCATGCACCCCGATCTCGAGGCCCTTGGCGACGTCTGCATCGCCAAAGGCATCTCCCACGTGGTGCTGGCCGGCGGGCTGCCCCGGTCGGCGACCATCTCCCGCCTCAAGGACGGCGGCGCCAAGGTCGTCTGTTTCGCGCCGGCGCTCGCCATCGCCAGGAAGCTGGTGCGGCTCGGTGTCGACGCCATCGTCATCGAGGGTATGGAGGCGGGCGGGCACATCGGACCGGTGTCGACCGGCGTGCTCGCCCAGGAGATCCTGCCGGTGATCCGCGAGGTGCCGGTGTTCGTCGCCGGGGGGATCGGCCGCGGCGAGGCGATTCTCGCCTATCTCGAGATGGGGGCGTCGGGGGTCCAGCTCGGCACCCGTTTCGTCTGCGCCACCGAATCCATCGCCCATCCCCGGTTCAAGCAGGCCTTCATCCGCGCTTCCGCCCGCGATGCGGTGGCTTCGGTCCAGGTCGACCCGAAATTCCCGGTCATCCCGGTACGGGCGTTGCGCAACGACGCCAGCGCACGTTTCGTCGAGGCCCAGCATGAGATCATCGCCCGTTTCCGGGGAGGCGAGCTGGATCAGAAACAGGCGCAACTCGAGATCGAATACTTCTGGGTCGGCGCCCTGCGCCGGGCGGTGTTCGAGGGCGACGTGGAGAACGGCTCGCTGATGGCGGGACAGAGTGTCGGCATGGTGGCGGAGGAGCAACCGGCGGCGGAGATAATCGAGGAACTCGTCGATCAGGCCGCGGCCGTTCTTCTCGCCAGGGAATCGATCGAGGCGGCCGAATGACCGAACCTAGTACTTACTTTCATAGGAGGGTGACACATCTGACGGCCTTCGGGTTCTCTCGGGCCCGGAGCGTGGTCCGCCGTGATGCCGGCCCATCACAAGGACCGCGCGATGAGAGCGTAAGGACCTGCAAGGCCGCCCGAAGGGTCGCTTTTCGCGGCCACCGGCGGGCGTCACCGCCGCTTGACGATGTCGAGAGAACGCCGGCGCGACGCCTCCACCCCGGCGGCCGCGAAAAGACGATCATATGTCGCACCCTCCTATGAAAGTAAGTACTGGCCTATGCCTC
>JACZQV010000009.1 GCA_022545545.1 Pseudomonadota bacterium | reverse complement strand
CAACGTCATCCTGTCGACAGAAGGCAGCGCCACGCTTGGCGGCCTGTGCTTCACCGACGACGATCTGGTCGACTACGATCCGGTGGCCGACACGGCGACCCTCTACTTCGAGGGAGATCCGCTATTTGGCACCTGGGAGGAGGCTATCGACGCGGTCCACGTCCTTGCCAACGGCCACATCATCCTGTCGACGGAAAACGATGCCACCCTTGGCGGGCTCAGCTTCGGCGACGACGACCTGGTCGACTACGATCCCGTCGCCGATACCGCGACCCTCTACTTCGACGGCGGCGCGTTGTTCTCCAACCTAGATGAGGACATCGACGCGGTCCACGTCCTTGCCAACGGCCACATCATCCTGTCGACGGAAGGCGATGCCACCCTTGGCGGGCTCAGCTTCGGCGACGACGACCTCGTCGACTACGATCCCGTCGCCGATACCGCGACCCTCTACTTCGACGGCGGCGCGTTGTTCTCCAGCATTTTTGAGGACGTCGACGCGGTCTATATCACGGCCGACGGGGTGCTTTCGAATGACAGCGACCCGGAGGGCGACTCACTGACGGTGACCGCCTTCGACGCGGTCAGCGCCCAGGGCGCGGCGGTCACCGTCAACGCCGACGGCAGCTACAGCTATGACCCGACAGGTTCGGCGACCTTGCAGGCGCTGGCGGCCGGGGCAACGACCACCGACACCTTCACCTACACCGTCTCCGACGGCAACGGCGGCACCGACACGGCGACGGTCACCATCACCGTCACCGGCGTCAACGACGCGCCTGTTGCTGTTGACGACGCGGTGGCAACCGCCGTCGATACGGCGGTGATCATCTCGGTCCTGGCCAACGATACCGACCCGGACACCGGCGACACGCTCAGCATCACGGGCGTGACCCAGGGCGCCAACGGCACGGCCCTCGACAACGGCGACGGCACCGTCACCTATACACCGAACCTCAGCTTCAGCGGCACCGATACCTTCACCTACACCGCCGATGACGGTCAAGGAGGCAGCGACACTGGAACGGTCACGGTCTACGTGGATACCGGCATCATGGGCACTTCGGGCGACGATACGCTGAGCGGCACCAACGGCGTAGACATCATGTTCGGCCTGGACGGAAACGATGACCTGAAGGGCAGGGACGGTGATGACACGATTTACGGCGGGGATGGTAATGACACGCTGAACGGGCAAGGCGACAGTGACGCGCTGTTCGGCGGCGCCGGAGATGACATCCTGGTATGGGATTCCATCGATACGACGATCGATGGTGGCAGCGGGACCGACACGCTCAACGCCAGCGGGGCTGATGTCGATATCACTACGTTCGCCGGCACGATCACCGGCATCGAACAGATCGATCTCTCGGCAGTGGGCAATCAGACCGTAACACTCACCGCCCAAGACGTGCTGGACATCTCGGACACCGATACCGTGACCATCGTCGGTGGGCCCCCTGATACTGTCGAGGCCGGCACCGGCTGGACCGATGGCGGAATCTCCGGCGGGTTCCACACCTACACCCAGGGTCTGGCGACCCTGCTCGTCGATACCGACGTCACCGTCAACGGCGACATCACGGCGTGAGGAGGGGGAAGATGACGAAAAAACTCCCGGGCCTGATCTTCGCCCTCGCCGTTAGCGCCCTCGTCATCGGCGCCGCCAACGTCCCGGCGGTGCTGGCGGACCTCGATTCCACCAAGGCGTCCGCCTCGCGCGAGTACCGTATCAAGGCGGCGTTCCTCTACAACTTCGCCAAATTCACCGTCTGGCCGGCCGGAGCCTTCGCCGATGCCAAGGCGCCTCTCAGGCTTTGCGTGCTCGGCGAAGATCCTTTTCATGGCGCCTTGGCGGCCCTCGAGGGCAGGACCGTGAAGAACCGCCCGATCGTCGCCGGCCGGCTGTCGTCGAGGGATCCCCTGGGGCAGTGCCACCTCCTGTTCGTCAGCGCATCGGAACATGGGCGCCTCGGGACGATCCTCGAGTCCCTGCGCGGCATGCCCGTCCTGGTGGTCGGCGACACGCCCGGTTTTGCCAGGTCCGGCGGCATCATCCGCCTCGAGATCGTCGGCAACAAGGTCCGCTTCGAAATCAACGTCGGGGCGGCCCAGCATGCCAAGCTGAAGATCGATTCACGGCTGCTGAGACTGGGCAGGATCGTCGGCAAATCCGCAGCATCCCTGCCCAAGCAGGCGGCAACGGCCGAGGAGGCGGCAAGGCTCGCCACCTTCTCCCCGGCCAGCGGGATATCGCTGGAACATTAGCCACCTTGACCGGCGATCCCGAACGTCCGGCCGATAGAGAAATAACAGTGTGAGCGACGCCGTCGTTTGCACTGTTTTTTTTACCTTTTTTTCATCTTTACACTTTATTTACTTGATTTATTTACCTTATTTATTTCGCAGACTGGGCGGATGATCGAAAAAGCATTCAAGATGGCCCTAATTGCCGCCGCCGTAGCCATCATGGGTTACGGCGCCGGTACCGACGCGGCCCCAAGCCGCGATGCGCCGGGACGCGCCGGTCCCTCCCGGGAATATCTGGTCAAGGCGGCGTTCCTCTACAACTTCGCCAAATTCACCGTCTGGCCGGCCAAGACCTTCGCCGATCCCGAGACGCCGCTCAGGCTCTGCCTGCTCGGCAAGGACCCGTTTCAAGGGGCGCTCGATTCCCTGGCCGGCAAAACGGTGCGAAAGCGCAGGCTCGAGATCCACCGGTTGGCCAAGACGAGCGGCCTGGGGAAATGTCATCTGCTTTTCGTCAGCGCGTCCGAAAACAAGCGCCTGGCTACGATCCTCAAGGTCTTACGCGGCATGCCGGTGTTGGCGATCGGAGATATGCCGAACTTCGCCCATTCGGGCGGTATCATCAATCTGAAGACGGTGCGCAACAAGGTCCGTTTCGAAATCAATATAACGGCCGCGAAGCGCGCGCATCTGAAGTTCAGTTCCAAGCTACTCAGGCTGGCAGAGATTGTCCGGGACCGCCAAGGCCAAGGGAGGGATCGATGACCGCCTTCAAAGATCTCTCGATCAAGCGCAAGCTGACGGCGGTCATCATGCTGACGAGCTGCGCCGTGTTGCTCATCGCCTCCACCGGTTTCATCCTGAGTGAATTGCTGACATCCCGGCGCGCCATCGTTCAGGAACTGTCCACCATTGCCGTGATCATAGGCAACAACAGCACCGCCGCCCTGGTGTTCGACGATGAAATGTCCGCCGAGGAGACACTGTCGGCGCTCAGCGCCAAGCCCAACGTCGTCTCGGCCTACATCTTCAGGAAGGTGGATGGAAAAGAAGGCGGGCCTTTTTCCGGATATAACGTGGCCGGTGGTGAAGCGAATAAGGCAACGCCAGGTGTCAATAAGGAAATCATGGATACGCTGTGGAACGAGGGCATAAAAACCAGCCGTCAAGCCGGTCAGGATATTCATTTCCTGGATGGTTATGTCGACGTTTATACGCCCATTATTCTCGACGACGAAGTCATCGGTATAATTTATTTACGCTCCAACCTGGAAGATATGTATGCGCAGTTGAACCTGTACTTCATTGTCGCGGCGTTCGTTACCTTCCTGTCGTTCTTGGTCGCATTGATATTGTCCGCCAAGCTCCAGCGCGTGATCTCGCAGCCGATCTTGCAGCTGGCGAATACGATGAAGAGAGTGTCGACCAGGAGCGAATCGAACGAATCGGGCTACGAGATCGAAGCCGAAAAGTACGGGGACGACGAGCTTGGCGTTCTCACCGATGGTTTCAACCGCATGCTGAAACAGATTCACGCTCGCGAGGAGGGCCTCAAGACCGCCAGGCACCAGGCCGAGATGGCCAACCGCGCCAAGACGGAATTCCTCGCCAATATGAGCCATGAATTGCGTACACCGCTCAACGCCATACTCGGCTTCTCGGAACTGATCAAGAACGAGCTCCTCGGACCCTTGGGGAACCAGCGGTACCGCGATTATGCCGGCGACATCCATGAGAGCGGCACCCATCTGCTCCAGGTCATCACCGACATCCTCGATATCTCGAAAGTCGAGGCCGGGAAGCTCGAACTCCATGAGGAGGCTGTCGATGTCGGCGATCTCATCGGCAATTCGGTCCGCCTTATAGCGGTACGCGCCAAGGAGGCCGGCCTTTCCGTCACCGTCAAGACCGAGTCCGGCCTCCGGGGGATCTACGGCGACGAACGCTTGATCAAGCAATGCTTGATCAACCTGCTCTCCAACGCGGTCAAATTCACCCCCGACGGTGGATACATCATCGTACGCGCCCTCAACGGGCCGGACGGCACGATGGTCATATCGGTCGCCGATACCGGAATCGGCATCGAGAAGGACGAAATACCCCGCGTGCTCGCGCCCTTCGGGCAGGCCGACGGCTCTCTCAGCCGCAAGTATGAAGGAACCGGACTGGGATTGCCCTTGGTCAAGTCGTTCGTCGAGCTACATGGCGGAACACTCGACATCCAGAGCGGCATCGGCGTCGGCACCACGGTGACGATCCGTTTCCCCGCCGAACGGGTGCTAAGCGCCCCTGAAGAGGTGGTGCTCGAGCCGATCCCCGCGGAATGAGCCTGGGCGGGACAGACCGAAGCCCCGGCCCGACAGCGGGCTCGGGGGCGAAAATCCTTGACGAAACTTAAATAAATGGAAAGGTGAAGCCCCTAGTATCCCTCGAAACCGCCATTTATAAGGTGCGGCGGTGGGGGCGAACGAAACCCGGGCGGCACCCGCCCGCCGGGGCGCCATGATCCATGCCGGGGCGCCGAGGTAAACTCTCTTGTTCAAGCGAATCCGTCATTAATACCAAAGGTCGTTGATAAGGCCCCAGCAGTGATCGAAATCAGCAACCTTCATAAATCCTTCGGCAAGGTACAGGCGGTCGCCGGTCTGAGCCTGACCGCGGCGGATGGCGAGATCACCGGGCTGATAGGCCCCAACGGCGCCGGTAAGACCACGTCCTTCCGCGTCGTCGGCGGTCTGATGCACCCCGACAAGGGTCATGCCGCGGTGGACGGCTTCGATACGGTGACCAACCGGATCGAAGCACAACGCCGGCTCGGCGTCCTGCCGGACGTCCGCGGCCTTTATCGCCGGCTTACGGCGCGCGAGCACCTTCGCTATTACGGCAACCTCCATGGGATGGAGGGGCCCGAACTCGAGGCCCGCGCCGAGGAACTGATTAGCTGTCTCGGCATGACCGAGTTCGCCGACCGGCCGGCCAAGGGCTATTCGCGCGGCCAGGAGCTCAAGGTGGCGCTGGCCCGGGCCATGGTGCACTCGCCCCGCAACCTGATCCTCGATGAGCCTACCAACGGCCTCGACGTGGTGAGCAGCCGCGCCGTGCGCCAGCTTATACGTGATATGCGTGATGAAGGGCATTGCACCTTGATCTCCAGCCACAATCTGGCGGAGGTTTCGGTCCTTTGCGACAAGCTCATCATCATCGCCCACGGCCGCAAGATCATCGAAGGGACGCCCGACGAACTCAGGGCGCGGACACGCGCCGATGATCTGGAGGATGTCTTCATCAACGCCTTGGCGCAGGTGTCGCAATGACGGCCCGGCCGACCGAGAAAGCCGGCGGCCGCTGGCTCCGCCACAGCACGGTGGTGCTGGTTAAAGAGATGCGCGACCATCTGCGCGACCGCAGGAGCCTGCTTCTCGGTCTGGTCTATCCCCTGCTGGGGCCGGCCCTTCTCGGTGGGTTGCTCACCTTCGCCTCGACGAATTTCCAGCGCCAGGCCGGCGCCGAGTCAACCGTCGCCGCCATCGGCACCGAACATGCGCCGGGCCTGGTCGAGTTCTTCAAGAAAAACGGGGTGACGCTGAAACCGGCACCGGCGAATCCAAGAGCGGCGGTACGTACGGGAAAGGTACCCCTGGTCCTGGTCATACCGCCCGAGGCCGCGGGGCGCGACCGCTTCACGGTGCGAATGTTGATCGATCTCAACAGGATGGCGAACGCCTCGAGCACCGTCACCGTCATGGAACTGCTCAACGCCTTCAGCAAACGGACGGCGCGAAGGTTGATGGAAGCACGAAAACTCGACCCCGGGATGGTCCAACCCATCGTCGTCGAGCACATCAACGTCGCCCACAAACCCAATATCGCCTCGTTCTTCTACAACATGATAACCCCCTTGGTGATGTTCATGGTGTTCCTCGGCGGCGCCCACATCGCCGTCGACCTGACGGCCGGTGAGCGCGAGCGCGGCTCGCTGGAGCCGTTGCTGAGCGCACCGGTGGAGCGTTGGGAGCTGTTGTTGGGTAAATCGGGGGCAGCCTTCCTGTTCACCCTGTTTTCGATGATCGTCAGTTTCGCCGCTTTCCGCGTGATTCTCGGGGCTGTCGCGGCGGGCTCTAGCGGCCTCGCGCCGCCGCCCGACACCCGGGTTTTCATCGACATGTTCGTGGTCGCCGTCCCCCTCATGGCGCTTGCGGTCACCATGCAGATAGCGATCGCGGCGGTCTCGCGCAGTATGAAGGAGGCCCAGATCTATCTCGGTCTGCTGCCGGTCATACCGGCGCTTCCTGGCGTCGCCATGGCCTTTTCACCGCCCGGCGCCTATGCCTGGATGGCGGCGACGCCCGGCTTCGGCCAAATGATGATGTTTTCCCACCTGATCTCGGGACAGGAGGTCGACCCGGCCCATCTGGCGCTATCCGCCATCACCACCACCCTGTTGGCCCTCGCCTTCTTCCTGTGGTCGGTTCACCTGTTCAAGCGCGAAAAGATCTTCCTCCTGGGTTGAGGGGCGCGCTTGGGCCGGCTCGCCTCTTCATTCGAGCCGCTCGACGCGAATCGCATCCCCGTCCTCGACGCTCGCGAGCAGACGCACATCGTCAAGGGCACGGCCCCATATGTTGGTCGGCGCCGCCAGGCGAATCTCGTCACCGCGCGAGATTGGCGTCGGGCCAAAGCCGATGGCGATCGAATTTCCCTCGACCCAGAACGCCAGTTCCCCCGCCTCCACCACCGCCTTGGCGTCCGCCTCGCGGGGCACTTTCACCGGCGTCGCGAAGTAGACCTCCTCGCCCCAGGTCTGGGCCGTGGACTCGAAGGGCAGGCTGTCATGGATGGCGTCGGCGGTCGGCGTGTCGAAGAGTTCGGCCGTCAACGCCACGGTTCCAATGGTCATCCTGATTTTGCGCATGTCACCGCCATCGATCGGTCAGGCCGGGCGCCGCGCCGGTCGCGGAGCCGCTAGGAGAAGCAGGTCATCGGGCACGCCAACATCGGGCACGCCAAAATCGGCCACGAAGGCGTCGTTCCCGGCCGACGCCCACCTATAGCAAACTCGATCGGCGGAAAAAATCGCTATCTTCGGAGCATCCCGCGGCGGGGCGCGTTATAATCCATTGCAAAGGTAGAGAGGACCGGACGACGGTCGCCGGATTGCGGGACCGGCATTGGGCAACGGACCTCACCGCCAGCGCCAAAGGGAAGACCGAAATGACCAGCAGAGGCCGCCAGTTCATGGACCTCATCGAGTCCCCGGAGATCCTGCTCACTCCAGGAGTTTACGACGGCTACAGTGCCCGGTTGGTGGAGAAGGCCGGGTTCCGGACCGCGGCGATCTCGGGCGCCGGCCTGTCGGAGAGCAACCTCGGATGGGCCGACATGGGGATCATGGGCTTCGAGGAGAACCTCAGGGCCTGCCGGGCGATCGCCGCCTGCACCGATCTCCTGCTCACGGCGGATGCCGATACCGGCTACGGCAATGCCTTGAACGTACATTTCGTCGTCCGCGCCTTCGAGAATGCCGGCCTCGCCGGCGTCATGATCGAGGACCAGGTGTGGCCGAAACGCTGCGGGCATATGGCCGGCAAGCAGGTCATCGGCGCCGATGAGATGGTCCAGAAGATCAAGGCGGCGGCCGATGCCCGCACTGATCCCCATTTCGCGATCAAGGCGCGGACCGACGCTACCGCCATCTACGGCGTCGATGAAGCGATCCGGCGGCTTAACCTCTACGCCGAGGCCGGCGCCGATTTCCTGTTCGCCGACGCCCTGCTGTCGGCCGAGGACATCGAGAAGGTCGCGCGCGGCGTTACCAAGCCTCTGACCGTGAACATGGGACTGGGCATCCGCACCCGGCCGACGACGCCACTGTTGACCCCCCGCCAACTGCAGGATATGGGGGTGGCGGGGATTACTTACCCGCGGTTGCTCTCCACGGCCGCGGTGCGGGGCATGATGAACGCGCTCGCGGCCTTCGAAGAATCGGTCGAGAACGACGAAACGGTGGACCGCCCGGACCTCACGGTCTCGTTCGACGAGTTGAACGATCTGATGGGCCTTGGCAGACTCAAGGACCTGGAGGAACGGTTCGTCGCCCCTGCCGGGCCGCCAGGGGTGGCGCCTGGTGGGCAAAGTCAGGCCGAGGAAAGCCAATGAGGCCGGCGAACGGCGGTCGCGCACGCCTTATCTGGATTGGCGCGCCAAGGATGGAGGGAGAGCAGCGATGGGTATGACGATCATCGAGAAAATCCTCGCCCGCGCCAGCGGCGCGGCCAAGGTCTCGCCGGGCGATCTCGTCAGCGTGCGGGTCGATACCGTGGTCATGTTCGACAACAATTTCCTACCGAACATCTGGCGCGAGATCCTCAAGCTCGACGATCCGAAGAAGCTCGTCGTCGTCTTCGACCACCGCGTTCCCGCCAGCGACATACCGAGCGCGATATCCCATCAGAACGGGCGCCGTTTCGTCGAGAAGTTTTCCATCGAGCGTTTCCACGACGTCGGCCCGAAGCAGGGGATATGCCATGTGCTGGTCGCTGATCATGCCTATGCCCTGCCAGGCACGGTGCTGGTGTGCAGCGATTCCCATACCTGCAGTGCCGGCGCGTTCAATTGCGCCGCCCGTGGAGTGGGCGCGCCGGACATCATGTACGCGGCCACCAAAGGAGAGACCTGGTACCGGGTCGGCGAGACCGTTCGCTACCAACTCGAGGGCGCGCTTAGCCCGGCGGTCTCGATGAAGGACGTCTTTCTCCATATCGCCGAAACCTATGGTGAGCACACCAACACGAACGTGGAATATGGCGGCCCGGCGCTTTCGAACCTTTCCATCAATGCCCGGCGGACGCTGGCGACGATGTCCGCGGAGTTGAGCGCCGAGTTCGCGACCTTCGAGGCCGACGAAGTGCTGCTCGACTACGTCCGGGCCCGCAACCCCGCGCCCTTCGAGGCGCAAGCCCCCGATGCGGACGCCAAATACGCCGATGTTCGCACCATAAAGCTCGACGAAATGGAACCCCTCGTCGCCCTGCCGGACACCGTGCTCAACAACTCGCGCCCGGTGGCCGAAGTGGCGGGAGAACGGATCGATCAGGCCTTCATCGGCTCTTGCGCCAATGGGACCCTGGACGACCTGACGGTCGCGGCCAAGGTCGTCGCCGGCCGGCGGGTCTCGCCCAAGGTCCGCCTCATCGTTACGCCCGGATCCCAGACGATCTACCGCGAGGCCGTCAGCAAGGGGATCATCGCCACCCTGATCGAGGCGGGCGCGGTGATTACCAACCCCACCTGCGGCGCCTGCAGCGGCGGACACCTCGGCGTCCTCGGTCCCAATGAGACCTGCATCACCGCCAGCACACGCAATTTCAAGGGCCGCATGGGCGATCCCAGCGCCAGGATCTTCATGGCCTCACCCGCCACCGTCGCGGCGTCGGCGCTCAAGGGCGCGATCGCCGATCCGTCGGAATTTTTGCGGTAGGAGGAAGGTCGATGAAAATCACCGGAAAGGTCTGGAAGTTCGGCGACAACATCAACACCGATCTCATCCTGCCGATGAAAATTTACTTTTTGACCCCGCAAGAGCAGACACGGTACGTGTTCGAGGCCAACCGGCCGGGATGGGCCGATGAGGTCGAGGCCGGCGATATCATCATCGGCGGGCGAAATTTCGGCATGGGGTCGAGCCGGCCCGCCGCGCGTTCCCTCAAGAATCTCGGCATAGGCTGTCTGCTGGCCGACTCGATCAACGGCCTGTTCTACCGCAACTGTGTCAATTGGGGCTTCCCGGCCCTGGAGATACCCGGTGTAGACGCGGCTTTCGATGAAGGCGACACGGCCGAGATCTCGTTCGACGATTTCGGTGTTCGCAACGTGACGACGGGGGCTCATCTCGACGGCATCGCCATGCCCGACCAACTGTTGAAGATCTTCAAGGCGGGGGGCATCTACCCGCTACTCGAAGCGCAAGGGCTCATCGCCCCGCCGGCGTAAGACTTGAGCGCTAGTTGGCGGCCTGGGAAGCTTGGGTGGACGCCGCGCGGCCCGTGGCTTGCGAATCCATTTTGCGGCGCAGGACCAGTTCCGTAGTGACCCGCTTGGCCTTCTTGGGGCTCATCTTGGCGAGAATCGGCGCCACCCGCGCCTCGCGCATGCGCTCCACCACGTCGAGCAATATCGGCATCTCGAGTTCCCCGAAGATGACGGCGGCGTTCTTCGGCTTCATGTTCTCGTAAATCTTCACCAGGCTCTTCAGCTTGGCCTCTTGCTCCTTGTCGTACTGTTTCAGGAGGCCCTTGATCCTCTGCTGGATGACCTCGAGCTCTGCGACCTTCTTGTCGAGGCGCTTCTCCGTCGCCTTGAGCAGGCGTTCGCGCATCTCGATGTCCCTCCGCCAAATCTCCAGTTCGATCCGGCGGTCCGCCAATCTCTGCAATAGGTCGATCTCGGCCTGGGTGAACAGGATCGGGTCCTCGGGAAACCCGTCCTTCTTGTCGGTCGCCGCGCTCTTTCCCTCCGCCGCCCCGTCCGCCTTCCCGTCCCCGGATTTGGCCTGCTGTTTATCGGCGGCCTTCGCGCCCGATTCTTGGGGCCCCGATTTCGCCTTCTCGGCGCCGGCCTTGGCCGGCGGCTTGGCGGCGGTGGCGCCCGGCTTTTGTTCCGCTGCCTGCTGGGCGTGGGATGGGGAGATTGCAAGCATCTCAATCCCCAGCCAGATGTCGCTCGCCTTGACGCCGAGCATGAGCACGGCGACGAAGATGGCGACCGGAAGAAGACGAATATTCATCGAGCCCTACTCAACGCGTGGATCGCAAGGCCGCCAGGAGTTCCTGGGCCGCCTCCGATGCCTCGCTGCCGGCGCCTTGACGCGGTTGGTAACGGCCTTCCGACGCCGGCCTCGGGCGTCCATTACCGTTCCTGGAGCGCACCTTCGTCGATTTTTCGAGCCGACCGGCGAGCGCACCGCCCCGGTCCAGCAAGAACGAAAGTTCGTCCCTGAGCGCCCGGGCTTCTGCCACCAGTTCCTTGAGCTCTCCGCTGGTCGGGTTCCCGGCCTGTTTCAGCTTCCTCAATCCGGTTTCGATCCGGGTCATCGCCGCATCGAAACTGTTGACGATTTCTCGAAGCTCTTCCTTGCCCTTTCGCAAGATCCCGAGGCGGCGGTTCAGCAACGCCGCATAGGCGATGGTAGCGACCAGCAATACCGCCACCAGGCCGTCGAGCAGAAGTGATACCATTACGATGCCTCCCCCTGCTCGACGGCGTCGGCATCGACCAACTTGGAATCCTCGACGAGGATCGCGATTTTGTCCCCCTTGCGTCCCATGCGCCCGGACAGCAGCGGGACGTTGCCGCATCTGAACTCGATTTTGGGGTCCGCGTTGACGCTGAACATGAGGCGCGATCCGACCTTCAGATTCATGACGTCTTCCAGGCTCATGACCTGCTCGTCGAGGACGGCCTCGATGTCGATATCCGTGTTCCACATCTCGTTCGCCAAATGAATTTCCCAGATCGAGTCGCGGCCGAACTTCTCACCGACGAACATCTGCAGCAGGAGTTCGCGTACGGGCTCCAGCGTGGCATAGGGAAGCACCAGTTCCAGCCGCCCGCCACGATCCTCCATGTCGATTCGAAAGCGGGCGAGAATGGCGGCGTTGGCCGGACGCGCGACGGTGGCGAAGCGAGGGTTGGTCTCCAGCCGGTCGAAGCGGAAATTGACCGGGCTCAGGGGATCGAATGCGGCGGAAAGATCGGCGAGGACCACAAGGACCATACGCTCGACCAGACTGCGTTCGATGGTGGTGTAGGGCCGGCCCTCGATGCGGAGCGCCGCCGTGCCCTTGCGGCCGCCGAGCAGCACGTCGACGATGGAGTAGATGAGCGCGCTATCGACCGTCAGGATGCCGAAATTGTCCCATTCCTCGGCCTTGATCACGCTGATCATGGCCGGCAGCGGAATGGAATTGAGATAGTCGCCGAAGCGCACCGAGGTGATGTTGTCAAGCGTGACTTCGACATTGTCCGAGGTGAAGTTGCGAAGCGACGTCGACATCATGCGGACCAGCCGGTCGAACACGACCTCCAGCATGGGCAGGCGTTCGTAGGATACGAGCGCGCTGTTGATGAGCGCGTTGATGCCGGATTTGTCGTCGTTGCCGTCGTCGTCGGCGAATCCCAACAGGCTGTCGATTTCGTCCTGATTGAGGACACGGCTTGTCGGATCGCCGCGGACGTCGTCGCCTTCGGTGTCGCCGTCTTCCTCGGCGGCCTCCCATTCGGCAGCCAGTTTGTCGTCGTCACTCTTGCCGTCGTCGTCACCGGCGCCCTCGGCCATCGCCGCCCATTCCGCGGCCATGGCCTCGTCGTCGGTCTTTGAGGATTCCGCGTTTTCTTCGGTATCGTTATCAGCCATCGAAAATCGACACTCGCAACTATTGGATCAGCATTTCCTTGAACAGGATGTCGTTGATCCTGATGGGCTTGGCCACTTCGTTGATGCGCCTCAAAAGGTCCTCGCGCAACCGGTACATGCCCGCCGAACCGCGGAGATCATCCACCCTGAGCTCACGCAGATAGATCTGGAAACCGTCGACGATCCGGGGCATCAGCGACTCCAGATTTTTGATATCGGATTCCTCTTCGAGCTCGAGGCTGATGTTGATCTTGAGGAAGTTGGTGCGCCGGCCCGACGAAT
Source organism: Pseudomonadota bacterium (assembly GCA_022545545.1). GTDB lineage: Bacteria > Pseudomonadota > Alphaproteobacteria > SMXQ01 > SMXQ01 > JACZQV01. The sequence goes on along the minus strand of JACZQV010000009.1, from coordinate 22,011 downwards.
TGAGGTTCACCAGCATCTCGGGCAGATCGAAAAACACCGCCTTCTTGAAGGCGGCGGCCTCTTCCTCCTCGGCCGATTTCTCTATGCCGAGATAGGCATCGGCAAAGCCACCGTAATAGACCCCGGCGGCGCCGGCCCCGATAACGAAAATCGGAAGAACGATGAATAGGACGAGTTTCTTGCCGCTTAGTTTCTTGCGGGAAGAACCTTCTTGTTCTCCCTCGGTCGACTCCTCGTCTACTTCTTCGGTTACTTCTAACGCCTGATCGGTCATCGAGGTCACTCGGTTGCCATGAAATTACGCCTGCGGCGAAGGACCACAGGTTAGCCAACCTAGGTTAACAAGACGTTGAAGGGCCGAGAGAGGCGGGTGACCCTCGGCGCCAAATGGGCAAAAAATAGGATCGTCGCCGAGAGTAGCCCGGGACCGTTAAGAATGGGTTGAGGTAACGGTTCGTTAAGGTCCGTGGCGCCGGCGATCGTCGTTCAGCCTGGGCCCCAGTACTTACTTTCATAGAAGGGGGATACATATGATCGTCTTTTCGCGGCCTCCGGGGTGGAGGCGGTGCGCCGGCGATGTCCGGACATCGTCAAGCGGCACATACGCCCGCCGGCGGCCGCGAAAAGCGACCCTCCGGGCGGCCTTGCAGGCTCTTACGCTCACCTCGCGCGGCCCTTGTGATGGACCGCCATCACGGCGGACCACGCTCCGGGCCTGAAGAACCCGCAAAGCCGTCGGATGTGTCACCCTTCTATGAAAGTGAGTACCAGCCCGGGTACAGGATCCATGACGCCGGTCGGAGCCCCGGTACGAACTGCCGGGCAAAGCCTACCCAAGTCGGCAAAATAAACTGCCGCCGATCCCGCGCCCTCTCTTTAACCGCTTGTCATCAAAGGATAAATGTTTTTGGCATGGCGCATGCACAGGTGAAGCCGGATTTTGGATCTATCAATCAGTGATGGTGTGACGAAATGAAGACTCCGTCATACGTGGCGCTTTCCCAGCAAATGGTAATGCGCAAGCAAATAGGCGTCATCGCCAACAATGTCGCCAACAGTGGAACGCCCGGCTACAAGGCCGACCGCCTGTTGTTCGCCGAGCACCTGGCCAAGCCCGAGCGCGGGGACCGTGTCTCCTACACCCGCATGGCCGGCGTGAAAACGAGTTTTTACGCCGGCGGCATCAGCAAGACCGGCAATTCCCTGGATGTGGCGATCCAGGGCGACGGCTTCTTCGTCGTCGATACACCGGCAGGGCCGCGCTATACCCGTAACGGCCATTTCCAGCTCGACGAAAACGGTCAGCTCGTGACCAGCCAGGGCTACTCCGTTCTCGGCGAAGGCGACCAGCCCATCGTGCTCCCGGAGGACGCGGGAGCGGTAACGATCGCCAGGGACGGCACCGTGTCCGGGGATAGCGGCGATTTCGGTAGCATCCAGTTGGTCCGCTTCGCGACCACGGAAGGAATGAAGAAGGCCGGCGGCGGGCTTTTCACCACCGAGACCGCCCCCGATCCCGCCACCGGTTCGTTCGTCATCCAGGGCAGTCTCGAGGAATCGAATGTCGAGCCTATCCTCGAAATTACCCGCCTGATCAAATTGATGAGCGCCTACAAAGCCGCCCAGAAGGCCATCGATTCGGAACATGAACGACAGCGCCGGGCGATAGAGCGGCTGGGGCGCATGCCCTAGGGCTTGAATCAACAGCGTGATTCGAAAGAAGGAGTGATTCCATGGGTTCTCTTAACATCGCGGCGACGGGAATGCTCGCGCAGCAACTCAACGTCGACGTCATTGCCAACAACATCGCCAACCTGAACACCACCGCTTTCAAACGTCAGCGGCCTGAATTCGTCGATCTCCTGTACCAGACGGAAATCCAGGTGGGTTCGACCTCGACGGACGGGGGCACTGTCATAGTCTCGGGCGCCGAGTTCGGCACCGGCGTGACGGTCGGCTCGGTGTACCGCATCCACGAGCAGGGCAACTTGCTGAGGACCGGCAACGATTTCGACCTCGCCATCGAGGGCAAGGGATTCTTCCAGATCCAGAAGCCCGACGGCACCACCGCCTATATGCGCGCTGGTGCTTTCCAGATCGGGCCTTCGGGCACCATCGTCACCTCCCAGGGGTTGACGGTGCAGCCCGGCGTTACCATCCCCAATGACGCGCTCGAGGTCTCCATCAACGACAGCGGTGAGGTGCTGGTCAAGCTCGCCAGCCAGACGGCCCTCCAGAACGTCGGCCAGTTGCAGCTTGCCAACTTTCCCAACGAGGCGGGTCTGAAGTCCCTGGGCGACAACCTGTTCGAGGCAACGGACGCCTCCGGCGCCGCCACTACGGGCACACCGGGTTCCACCGGTTTCGGGACCCTCCTGCAGGGATTCCTCGAGACCTCGAACGTCAACATGGTGGCCGAGATCACCTCCCTGATCGCCGCCCAGCGGGCCTATGAGCTGAACTCGAAGGTCCTGCAGTCATCGGACGAGATGCTGTCCACCCTGGTCTCGACGATTTAAGGAGGCATGGCATGCGAACTTTAATGGCGATTGCCGCCCTGACGCTCACCCTCGCGGCGGCTTCCGCCGACGCCGCCCAGACCAGGGACGTCGTGACCGTCACGGGCGACTTCGTGCGCCTCGGCGATCTCTTCGAAGGCATCGGCGAGAAGGCATCGGTCGCCATCGCCCACGCGCCGGCGCCGGGAGTCCGCGCGGTCTACAACGCCACCCGGCTGGCCTCCTTAGCCTATTCCCACGGCATCGCCTGGCGGCCGGTAAGCAGGTTCGATCGGGTGATCGTGAAGCGCGCCAGCCAGATCATCAGCCGCGAGGAAATCCATGCGGCCCTGCGCAGCGAACTCGAGAAGCGGGGTATCGCAAAGGGATCGGAGGTCGAGTTCACCAACCGCAGGACCTCGATTCACCTGCCCATCGGTGTCCCGGCGACCCTGGCCGTGCAGAACCTGAATTATGAAAGGCGTACCGGCCGGTTCACCGCGACCGTAACGGCGCCCGCCAATCACCCCTCAGCCACCAGTCTGGTCGTCACCGGGCGCGTCTACAAGGTCATCGAGGTGCCGGTGCTGAACCGGCGCGTGCCCAAGGGCGAGACCATCACCACGGACGATATCGACTGGATCAGGCTGCCGGCCAGCCAAGTCCGGCGCAACATCATCGTCGATGAAAACCGTCTGATCGGCAAGACGCCGCGGCGGGGATTGCGCGCCGGCCAGCCCATCCGCAATGGCGATGTCCGGGCACCCGTCGTCGTCGCCAAGGGCAGCTTGGTGACCATGATACTCAAGACCCGCAACATGATCCTGACCTCCAAGGGCCGCGCCATCGAGAATGGCGCCATCGGTGATACCGTTAAGATCATGAATACCCGAAGCAAAACCGTCATCGAGGCGGTGGTCGCCGGCGCTAACCGGGTGACCGTGAACTCGACCGTCATACTGCCGTGAATGAGGACCGAGCGATGACGAAATTTTTCCGAATTCCACTGTACCGGCTTCTCGCCATGGCGATCCTTGCCGTGGCGGTCTCCGGCTGCATGCTATCAAAGAGGCTGTCACAGGTCGGTGAAACACCACCGCTGACACAGATCCAAAATCCGGCAGCGGCGCCCACCTACCGGCCGGTCAGCCTCCCCATGCCCAGGGCCGAGTCCATAGGGCACGAGCCCAATTCGCTGTGGCGCGCCGGTGCGCGGTCATTCTTCAAGGACCAGCGTGCCGGCCAGATCGGCGACATCCTAACCGTGGTCATCGATATCGATGACAACGCGAAGCTCGACAATAGCTCCAACCGAACCCGCGACGCCAATGAATCGTTGGGTATCGGCGGTTTCTTCGGCTTTGAAGCCAACCTCGACAAATTCCTGCCGAACCAGGTAGATAACAACAATCTGATCGGCATCGAAGGCGGGACCGGCAGCACCGGAACCGGCGCCATCGACCGGAAAGAGAAAATCTTGCTAAAGGTGGCGGCGGTGGTGACGCAAGTGTTGCCCAATGGCAATCTGGTTATCCATGGCCGTCAGGAAGTGCGGGTCAACTTCGAGGTCCGCGAACTGACCGTCGCCGGCATCATCCGTCCCGAAGACATCACTTCGAGCAATACCATCACCTACGAGAAGATCGCCGAAGCGCGGGTGTCTTATGGCGGCCGCGGCCTCATCTCGGACGTTCAGCAGCCTCGCCTTGGCTACCAGGTGCTGGACATCCTATCACCGTTCTGATCGGGTGGCCTTTTCCGGCCTCGAATCGAAGTCCTGGTTCGGCGTCGAAAAGAGGCCTGCGTGTTTGCGCCGGCCTCTTCCTTGGCCCGAGAGCACTATCCGGCCAGATGGATGCGTTTGACCGGGATTATTTTGCGCCGTGGCTAGGCGCGCTCCGCATGGCGATGCTTGCGCATCGGCAAAGGGGCGCAACGACGCCACGGCGCAAAAGAACCCGGCCTCCGGTGGGGCAAAACGGCCCCTCGGGTGCGTCGCGACGCTCGCCCGATGAACCACATCGCGCTTCGCGCCGCTCCTACCCGAGAGACCGTTTTGCCGCCATCAAATCGCTTCCAGCTGGCCGGATAGTGCTCTGGGATCCGGGCCCACGGGTAAGCGGTCCTGGGATCAGTCGTCGCGCCGGGTCTTCTCCATTCGCTCGTGGCGTTCCTGGGCTTCCAGGCTGAGTGTCGCTATGGGACGGGCCTCCAGGCGGCGCACGCTGATCGGCTCACTGGTTTCTTCGCAAATTCCATAGCTGCCGTCCTTGATGCGCTCCAAAGCCTCGTCGATCTTGGCGATCAGCTTGCGCGCACGATCCCGGGTCCGGAGTTCCAGGGAGCGATCGGTCTCGAGCGAGGCCCGGTCGGTAATGTCAGGCGCCTGCAAGCCGCCTTCCTGAAGGTGCTGTAGGGTATCGGATGTTTCCTGCAACAAATCCTCGCGCCAGCGCAGGAGCTTCTGGCGGAAATACTCCCGTTGCTTTGGATTCATGAACGGCTCGCTCTCGACCGGCCGGTAATCTGGAGGCAGCGTCACGGACATTGCTTACACCGCACTGAGGACAGGAAAAATCCGGCGCGGAGTATATGAACCCCGCCGCCCGGCCGCAAGAACTACGAGAGACCCTCGGCAGAAGCAAGCAAAGTCCTTATTAATCAGTAGCTTAAGGAGCTGGCGGAGCGTCGCTAGCGGGACGAGTACTTGGCAAGCTCGACAGCGGCGCGCAATTCGATTTCGTCCAGCAGTTCCTGGAGCCTGGGATCATCAACCGATTGCCGCTCGGACCGGGCGATCCGGGCGAGCCGATCGAGCATCCGACGCGACAGCGCTCCGGCCAGCAGGCCGTGACGGACCTCGTCCAATTGATCGAGTAGATCTTGGGCACGGAGCTTCGCCCTCGATGTACCCGAGGTCGCGTCCGGCACTTCCTGGAGCACCAGGAGCGAATCGACGGCACTGACCGGGGTACTGGAATTGCTGTTCCCGGTTGGGGCACCCGCTTCCCCGGTCACCAAATGATCTGTGAACTGACCAGACCTGCCGGCACTCGATTTGCCCGAGCGCCTGATCGACGTCGAACGGATGGGTGCATTTTGGGTGATCTTCATATCTGGGCCGTGAACCGTTATTCCTACCCGATGTGCATCAAACTGACGCGAGTGTGGTTAAAAAGCGGTTAACTCTTTGGGACTTCACACAAAATGGAGCCATATCCCGGTTCCGGCCACAGCCTCCAGGCGGCACTCTTAGGGGGCCGGCCCGCCGGCATAGACGACGCTCCCTGGAGGAACGTCCTCACGCCTCCGGAAGCGGCAAGAATTGCCGCCGCCGCGGCAGCCCTTGCCGGAGAAACCGCCAAGCCCCTGGTAGTTCTTCACTCCGAGCCGAGAAAAGGGAATAATTTCAATCCTTTACCTAACGGCCCCTGGTGGCACGACATTCGCTAGTCAAAGGAGGCTTCTCTATCTGCAGATCGTAGAAATTCGAGTTTCGCCATGCGCTCCATGACCCTGTTTCATTTCGTGATGCCGTTCGGACGAAAACTGGGCACCCTCGGGTTAAGCCTCGGGATGCTCGTACTGCTCTGGATGGATGCCGCCGGCGCGGTCTCGAGAATCAAGGATATCGCGACCTTCGAGGGCGTGCGGAGTAACATGCTGGTCGGCTACGGCCTGATGGTCGGTCTCAACGGCACCGGCGATTCGCTCTCCAATTCCCCGTTCACCAAGCAGAGCCTCATCGGCATGCTCGAGCGCCTGGGCGTGAATGTCCGTGACGACGCTCTGAAGACCGATAACGTGGCGGCGGTGATGGTGACCGCCACATTGCCGCCCTTCGCCCGCCACGGCACGCAGATCGACGTGACGGTCAGCGCCCTGGGAGACGCCAAGAGCCTGCGCGGCGGCACCCTCCTCGTGACCCCTCTGCTCGGCGCCGACGGCGAGGTTTACGCCGTCGCCCAAGGCAACCCGGCGGTCGGCGGCTTCAGCGCCGGTGGCAAGGGCACTACGGTGACCAAAGGCGTACCGACAAGCGCCCGAATCGCCAACGGTGCCATCGTCGAGCGCGAGGTGGGGTTCGAAATGGTCAACATGAAGCGCGTCAAACTGTCGCTCCGCAATCCCGATTTCACCACCGCCAGGCGCGTCGCCCAGGCCATCAATGCTTTCCTCGGCATCCCCTCGGCGAAAGCCTTGGATCCGGGCACCGTGATGCTTACGGGTCCCGCCAGCTACAAAGGGGATCTGGTCGCGTTGTTGACCGATATCGAACAGCTTAGCGTAACGCCGGACCAGGTCGCCCGCGTCGTCATCGACGAGAATTCGGGTATCATCGTGATGGGCGAGAACGTGCGCATCAGCACCGTCGCCATCGCCCAGGGCAACCTCACCATCCGCATCACCGAGACGCCGCAGGTCTCTCAGCCGGCGCCGTTCTCGACCACCGGCACGACCACCACCGTCGAACGCACCGAAATCACTATCGACGAAGACAAGGGCAAGAAGCTTACGGTTCTCAGGTCCGGCGTCAACCTGCAGGAATTCGTCAATGGCCTGAATGCGCTCGGCATCAGCCCGCGCGACATGATCACGATCCTGCAGGCTGTCAAGACGGCCGGCGCGCTGCAGGCGGAAATCCGGGTGATGTGATGGGCGAAATTCCTCTCCAGGATCCGTCCCTTATCGTCGACCTCCACGCCCAGGCGCCAAAAGTCGGCGCCAAGGGCACGGCAGCCGAGGCGCGCAAGGCGGCGGAGGACTTCGAGGCCTTCTTCCTCGCCCAGTTCATCGATCGCATGTTCGCGGACCTGCCGACCGACGGAATGTTCGGCGGCGGCCAGGGCGAGAAAGTCTTCCGCTCGCTGCTCTCCCAGGAATACGGGAAAGTGATGGCCCGCACCGGTGGCGTCGGCATAGCCGATTCCGTTTACCGGGAAATCCTCAAGTATCAGGAGATCGAGTGACCATGGAAACGACCACCAGGCTCGGCGATTTGATCGCCATAACCAACCGCCTCATCGACCTCATGGGCAAGGAGATCGAGATGCTCCGCAGCATGCGGCCGCAGGACATCGGCGCCTTACAGAAAGACAAGGTGAGCCTCGCTTTGGCTTATGAGAGGCACATGCAGGAATTGCGGGACGATCCGTCCTTGCTCGCCGCCGCCAAGCCCAACCTCAAGGTGGAACTCAAACGGATCACCGGCAGGTTCCAGAAGGTGCTCAACGAGAACGAGAGCGCGATCAAGGCCGTCAAGTCGGTCAGTGAAAAACTGTTGACCGCGATCGCCAACGCGGTCACCGAGCAGCGCGGCAACGCCGCCGCCTACTCCAAGGAAGGGGCGATCGGCGGCAATGCCGGAGTCCCCGGCGCAACGCCCGTCCCCCTTACGCTGAACGAGCAACTCTGACGCCAAAGGAAACCCAGCGACCATGTCCGCTTCATCGATTTCCGTTACCCTGAGTACCGCGCTAAGCGGCCTTATGGCGAACCAGGCGTCGCTGTCGGTGACCGCCAACAACATCGCTAACGCCACTACGGAGGGTTACACCCAAAAGACCGCCAATCGGCAATCGCGGCTTCTCGACGGTCAGGGCGCCGGGGTCGAAACCACCTCGATCACCCGCAGAGTAAACGAATTCTTGATCAGGGATTTGCGCGACCAGCTGTCGCTACTGGGCAAGATTACGGTCGAGGAGCAGTTTTACAACAACATGGAGAGTATGTTCGGGCAGCCCGACTCCAACTCCTCGGTCGCCGCCACCCTGACCAGTCTTGGCAACGTCCTCGAGGCGCTCGCCGTCAGTCCCGATTCGTCGAACGAGCAGATCGATGTGGTCAATGCCGCCTTGGATCTTACCCGCCAGATCAATGACATGGCCAAGACCGTCCAGGATCTGCGCAACGAGGCCAACATCGCCATCGCGGCTGAAGTCAAAGAGGTCAACAGGCTGCTGGGTAATATCGCGGAACTGAATTCCTCGATCGCACGCAACAAGGCCCTCGGCTTCGATTTTGGCGATTTGGCGGACCAGCGGGACACCGCCATCGCCGATCTCGCCGAGAAGATCGACATCACCTACTTCACCCGCGACAACGGCAAGATAGTGATATTCTCGGCATCGGGCCGGACCCTCGTCGACATCACTCCATCGACGCTCGCCTACACCCCGGCCTCGTCGATGAGCTCGACCACGAGCTATCCCAACAACGGTATCGGCGGCATTACCCTTGATGGCAACGATATCACCACCGACATCACCGGCGGCAAGCTCAAGGCGCTGATCGATCTGCGCGACACCACGCTGCCGGACCTTAACGCCCAATTCAATACCCTTGCTACGGTCGTGCGCGACCAGATCAACGCCGTCCATAATGATGGCGCCTCGTATCCGCCGCCCAACGCCCTTACCGGAACCCGCACCTTCGCCGACCCCGCGAACGATTTGGTGACCTTGTCAGGCATCGTGCGCATAGCCGTCGTCGACGCCAACGGCAAATCGGTCGGTGTGCCGCTGGATTTGAACCTCGCCGACCTCACGACCCTGGCGGCCGGCGCCAATCCTACCGTGAACGAGGTCAGGGACGCCATCAACGGCGTTTATTCCGCCTCGACCCCGGCGATCCCCGGCCTTGCAGGGGCAACGGCCAGCGTCAACTCGAGTGGACAGCTGGTGATCACGGCGGACAACGCGGCCAACGGCATCGCCATCAACGAGAGAACCAGCGCCGAAGCGTCGACCGGATTCGGGTTCTCGCACTATTTCGGCCTCAATGACCTGTTCACCGGCGACCCGGCGACGGGGCTGGCCAGCAATATCGCCGTCCGCAGCGACATCGTTGCCAACCCCCAGTATCTGGCGCGCGGCGAGTTGAGCGAGGCCACCCTCACCAACGGGAGCACGGCGGTTACGGTGGGCGATAACACGGTGGTGCAGCGGCTTGCCAACAAGTTCAACGAGCGGCTCTCCTTCGCCGCCTCCGGCGGCATCCCTCAGACCACCACCACCATGAGCGGCTACGGCGCCACCATCCTTTCAACCAGTGCGAACCTGGCGGCCAACGTTGCGGACGACCTGAGATTCCGCAAAATCGTCTACCAGGAAGTCCTCAACAAGACCGAATCCGCGAGCGGCGTGAACGTCGACGAGGAGCTCGGCAACCTGATCATGTTTCAGACCGCTTACGCGGCCTCGGCCCGCATGGTCACCGTGATCGCGGAAGTGATGAAAATCCTCAACGAAATGGGACGATAGAGGCCTTGACATGACGCGCATCACGAACATTGCCCAACACAATCTGACGATTTCGCAGATTTTCGAGACCCAGTCGCGGCTGCAGAAGGCGCAGCTCCAACTGTCGACGGGGATGAAATCGCCGAATTATTCAGGCATCGCCGATGATTCCCAGCGGCTGGTCAATCTCGAGAGCACCAGGGCACGCGCCGACCAGTTCGTCTCCAACAACCGGATCGTCACCTTGCGCCTGCAAACCATGGAACTTTCCGTGGCGAATGTTTTCGAAGCGGCGAGCAAGCTCAAGACCATGCTGGTCAACGGCCTTAACGCATCGAACGCGAGCGAGTTCTCCCTCAACCTCGAGGCCGACAACCTGCTCCAGGAAGTGTCCAAGCAATTGAACGTCAAGATCGGCGACCGCTTCCTGTTCGCCGGCACCATCATCGACACCGCGCCGGTGAACCTCAATGCCTCCGGCTATAGCGCGCCGCCCACCAGCTATCCCAGTAACGCCGACACCGGTTACTTCCAGGGCGACAGCACCAGGGTCAAGGTGCGGGCGGCGGATGATTTCGACGTGACCTACGGCGCGACGGCGGACGAGGCCGGGTTCGAGGAGCTCATCCGCGCCCTTCAGATGGTCAAGACCGCCAGCACGAGCCCCACCATCGACAGATTGCGCCTGCAGGAGGCGCTTGCCGTGGTGAACAAGGCGATCGCCGATATTCCGAATATCCGCAGCCGGATCGGCGCCTCGCTCAACGCGCTGGACAAGGCCAACGACGGGCACCGCGACATGCTCGTATTCGTCGACGAAACCATCAGCGACATCGAAAATGTCGACATCCCGGCGGCCGTCGCGCGGATGACCAACGATCAGGTGCTGCTCGAGGCTTCGTTCTACACCATCGCCCGGTTGCGAGACCTGAGTCTGACCAACTTCCTGCGCTAAGAGGACGACTTCGAACGCCAAGGATTTCTACCCGGCTTGACTTGAGTAAAGGAGAGGATTGATGTTTGCAAACGACCAAGCAGCGGAAAGGCCCGGCGCCAATGTCGAGGCTTCGCTCGACGCGCCGTCCGCGGGGGGCGACACGACGCTCATCGAGTCGCGCTTCGGCCACCTCGAATTCCGCAGCGAGAACGCCCTCACGCTGCCCCAGGGCGTGCTGGGGTTCTCGGGATACCACGATTTCTGCGTCGCCAACCTGCCCGACGGCAAACATCCGCAGTTCAGGGTGCTTCAATGCCTGACGGAGCCGGATGTCGCGTTCCTGGTCGTGCCTTTCAATATCGATAGTGAAGCGATCGACGAGGCCGACCTTGACGATGCCTGTGAGGCGCTGTCGATCGAGCGTGAGGAACTGGCGATGTTCCTCATCGTCACCGTGCGCCGCGAGGACGACGGCGCCAGCGTTTCGGTCAACCTGCGCGCGCCCTTGTTCATCGACAGTCGCAAACGCACGGGTCGTCAGTATGTGATGCCCAACAACAAATACTCGATCCGCCACGGTCTGTGAGCCGGACGGCGACGACGAGCGAACGCACCGCATGTTGGCCACGAACATCACGCCGGGAAACCTCTCCCCCAGCAGGCCTCAGCTCCGGCCGGCGGCGGCGCACATCCTCGGACGGGATCTCGCCGGAGGCCCCGGAAATCCGGCTCGCCCCGTTGCCTTCCGCCAAGGCGGCCCGGTCTTCATCCCCAGCCCTTCCATTGCCGGGATTCTCGCCGGCGCCGTGAGCGAAACCCGTGGGAATGGCCGCGATCCGGTCAGGACCGCGCCCTTGGGCGAAAGGGACGGCACCGCCGGCATGCGCCAGGAGACGGGTATCGCCGCCGGCGCTTCCCTGACCGTTCCCGCGCCTTCCGCCCGCCGGCGCCCGCGCCACAAGGCGCCCCGCCGCGCCCCAAGGGACCAACGAGAGAAATGCGAGGAATGACGTGTTGAAGCAATTTGACGATCACGGTGCGCCGAAGGAGGCATGGAGCTCCGCCGAAGGGCTCGATGTCGTGATCCTCTGCGGCGGCCTTGGCACCCGGATGCGCGAGGAAACCGAGTTCAAGCCCAAGCCCATGGTGGAGATCGGCGGCAAGCCGATCATTTGGCACATCATGAAGCATTACCACCGCTTCGGCGCCCGCAACTTCATCCTGTGCCTGGGCTACAAGGGCGATGTGATCCGTGATTATTTCTTCAATTACCGGCGCCATAATTCCGACTTCGCCCTCGACTTCACGACTGGAGACATGGAGACCCTGTCCAACGGTTTCGACGAGGACTGGCGCGTCGTCCTTGCCGAGACCGGCGCCGATTCCCTGACCGGCGCGCGAATCCTCCAGGCGCTCAAATATGTGCGCGGCGATAGGTTCCTGGCGACCTACGGCGACGGTGTCGCGGATATCGATATCTCCAAGCTGCTTGCCCATCACCGCGACACCAACAGACTGGCGACGGTGACCGCGGTCCACCCTTCCTCGCGCTATGGCGAGCTGGCGATCATCGACGGCGTGGTCCAGACCTTCGAGGAAAAGCCGCAGGTCACCGATGGTTGGATAAACGGCGGTTTCTTCGTATTCGAACGCGAGGCCTTCTTGCATGTCCCAAACGGTGACAACGTGAGCCTGGAACGCGGCGTCCTCGAGCATCTGGCGAAGGAGAACCAGCTCGCGGTCTACCAGCACCCGGGTTTCTGGCAGTGCATGGACACCCCTCGCGAAATGGAGCTCCTGAACGAACTGTGGGACAAGGGGAAAGCGCCTTGGCACACCTGGCGGAAAGAAGAGTGCCGGCTGTCGGCGTGAATGGCGGCTTCTGGTCCGGCCGGCGGGTGTTCATCACCGGCCACACCGGATTCATGGGCGGCTGGCTCAGCCTGTCCCTCGCCCGCCTCGGGGCCGAGGTGCATGGCTATGCCCTGACGGCACCGACCCATCCCAGCTTCTTCGAAACCACCTCGCTCGAAACCGATATCGCCTCGACCGTCGCGGATGTCCGCGATTTCGAGCGGTTGGCCACGGCGCTCGGTGCCGCCAAGCCCGAGATCGTCCTGCATCTGGCCGCGCAGCCCCTGGTGCGCCGCGCCTTCGCCAACCCGGTCGAAACCTACGGAACCAACGTCATGGGCACGGTCAATCTGCTCGAGGCTTTGCGCCTTACCGAAGGTGTGCGGGCGGCGGTCATCGTCACCACCGACAAGGTCTACGAGAACCGCGAATGGGCCTGGGGGTACCGGGAGTCCGACGCGCTTGGCGGCCGGGAGCCCTACGGCAACAGCAAGGCCTGCGCCGAGTTCGCCGTCAGCGCATTTTGCCGGTCGTACTTCTCCGACGGCGGCGGGTCGGACCGTCGCGGTAAGCCGGGCATCGCCACGGTGCGCGCCGGCAACATCATTGGCGGCGGCGACTGGGGCGAGGACAGGTTGGTTCCGGATGCCATGCGCGCCTTCGCCAACGGCGAAACATTGAAGATCCGCAATCCCGGAGCGGTACGGCCCTGGCAACACGTGCTCGACCCGTTGCGCGGATTCCTCAACCTGGCGGAGCGCCTATGGGACGATCCGGCAGGATGGACCGGCGCCTGGAACTTCGGCCCTGACGAGGAGGACGCGCGCACCGTTGCCTGCATCGCCGACAAGATGACGGCCTTGTGGGGGAATGGCGCCCGGTGGCAACCGGTGGAAGGCGAAGGGCCCTACGAGGCACGGATCTTGACCCTCTCGAGCGTCAAGGCCCACGCCGAACTCGGCTGGCGCCCGACCTGGAACCTTCACCAAGCCATCGCCCGCACCGTTGCCTGGTATCGGGCTTTCCATGGGGGCGGGAACATGCGCGATGTCACCCTGGCCCAGATCGAGGCCTTTGAAAAGGATGCGAAAAGTGCAGAAAAGCACGGCAAAACTGCTACACACGGCGCCAGAGTCGCAAAAGCCGTCGCCTGACGGCGAGATCGAGTCCGTCAGGACCTGCCGGTTCTGCGCCGCGCCCCTGGTCGAGAGCTTCGTCGATCTCGGGACCATGCCGCCGGCCAATTACTATCTGTGGCCCGGTGAACTCGGCGTAGCGGAGCTGTTCTATCCGCTCCACTCCTATGTCTGTGGCGACTGCCATCTGGTGCAGATCGAGAAAGTCCAGACGCCCGAGCAGCTGTTCTCCTATTACGCCTATTTCTCATCCTACTCCGACAGCTGGCTCAGCCATGCCGAGCGCTATACCGACGAGATGATTGGGCGGTTCGGCTTCGGGTCCCATAGCCAGGTCGTCGAGATCGCCAGCAACGACGGCTATCTCTTGCAGTACTTCAAGGCCAAGGGCATACCGGTCCTCGGCGTCGAGCCGGCGGCGAACGTCGCCGAAATCGCCGAGCAGAAGGGCATCCCTACCTTGATCCGGTTCTTCGGCGCCGAAACCGCCAAGGTCCTGGCAGCCGATGGCGCCCAGGCCGACCTCTTGATCGGCAACAACGTTCTCGCCCACGTCCCCGACATCAACGACTTCGTCGCCGGCCTGAAGCTTGCACTGAAGCCCCAAGGGGTGTTGACGATGGAGTTCCCCCATCTCCTGAAACTCATCGAACTCACCCAGTTCGACACCATCTATCACGAGCACTTCTCCTATTTCTCCTTCCTCACCGCGGAGCTGATTTTCGCCCATCACGGCCTCATGCTTTTCGACGTGGAGGAACTCGAGACCCATGGCGGATCCCTCAGGATCTTCGCCTGTCACCAAGGTCAGGGCGTCGGGGCGAGTGAAAGCGTCGAACGCCTCCGGTCTCGCGAGATGGCCGCCGGTCTGAACGACATGGCGACCTACAAGCGGTTCGCCGACAAGGTCAAGCGCATCAAACGCGCCTTCCTCGGCTTCCTGATCGAGGCCAAGGACCAGGGCAAGTCCGTCGTCGGCTACGGTGCGCCGGCCAAGGGCAACACCCTTCTCAACTACTGCGGCGTCCGCAGCGACTTCATCGACTACACGGTGGACGCCAGCCCTCACAAGCAGGGTCTCCATCTGCCCGGCACACACATTCCCGTCCATGCGCCGGAAAAGATTTTGGAGACCAAGCCGGACTACGTTCTCATCCTGCCCTGGAACCTGAAGGACGAGATCATGGAGAAGATGTCGGCGATCCGCCAATGGGGCGGCAAGTTCGTGGTCCCCATCCCCGAGGTCAAGGTTTACGACTGAGGCGAAGCCCGGCGATGATCTTCACGGAAACCGAACTGAGCGGCGCCTTCGTCGTCGAACCGGAGCGGCTCGCGGACACCCGGGGCTTCTTCGCCCGCACCTGGTGCGCCGAGGAGTTCGAGGGCATGGGCCTCAATCCCGGCCTGGCCCAGTGCAGCACCTCGTTCAACGCCGCCCGTGGCACGCTCCGCGGTCTTCACTACCAGGCGGCGCCCCACGCCGAGACCAAGCTCGTGCGCTGCACCATGGGGAGTATTTTCGACGTCATCGTCGATCTGCGCGCCGACTCGCCGACCAGGGGCAAGTGGACCGCCGTGGTGCTGTCGGCGGAGAACCGGGCGATGATCTACATCCCCGAGGGCTTCGCCCACGGTTTTCAGACCCTCGCCGACGACTCAGAGGTGTTCTACCAGATCTCGGCATTCTATGCGCCCGAAGCGTCGCGGGGCATTCGCTGGGACGACCCCGACCTCGCCATCGACTGGCCGCAAATCGAGGAGTGTGTCATCTCCGAGCGGGACAATGCCTTTCCCCTCTACCGCGACACCATCCCCTTGACCGACCGGCCCGCGGCCTGAGCACACCTTCCTCGAGCCGGCGCCGCGGCCTCACATTTCGCCAGTACCCGCAGGGTAGTAACGGGCGGCGTATGTTGCTAGAATGCCGGCGCGGCCAAGGTAGCCCGTAGGCCGCCCGGAGTGCCTGGAAACGGTCACGTCATTGTCCGAAAGCTTGAATGGCGCCCTTCGAACTGGATCTTCGAATCTTCACCACCAGAAACACCTTCACCACCAGACATGTCTTCACCAACAGACCGGGAGTGCTCGCGTGATCGGGCATAGGTTTCGATTACGCCTTCGTCAACGGCACCGGGGGATGGCGACCTCCCGGACGCTACACCCCGCCGTCTAAGGAGCAGACCGATAACGACATTCCAGACCATCACCATCGACGAGGCCGAGGGCATCGTCATCGTCAAGGACGAGGACGGTGAGCACCGCTATCCGATGGCTTCCGCCGAAGCCTTCCGGGCGGTCAGCAGGGCGTGGATCAGGTGCGGCTGGGACACCAAGTATGTCTATGGCTTCACGTGGCTGGGCCGGCCGATCATCCAGTTGCCCGACGATATGCTTCGCCTTCAGGAAGTCGTCTACCGGGTGAAGCCGGACGTCATCGTCGAGACCGGCATCGCCCACGGCGGATCGCTGATATTCTCGGCCAGCCTGTGCAAGGCGATGGACAAGGGCCGGGTCATCGGCGTCGACATCGAGATCCGCCCCCACAACCGCGCCGCCATCGAGGCCCACGAGCTATTTTCCTACATCACGATGATCGAGGGCAGCTCCATCGATCCGACGGTGGTCGAGCAGGTGAAGTCGCTGATCGATCCTTCCGAAACCGTTCTGGTCGCGCTCGACAGCAACCACACCAAGGACCATGTCCTGGCCGAGCTCGAGGCCTACGCGCCGTTGGTCCCGGTCGGCTCTTACATCCTGGCGGCGGATGGGGTCATGGAACAGTTGGCCGGCGCCCCGCGCAGCGAGAGCGACTGGAGTTGGAACAATCCCAAGGCGGCGGCCGAAGCCTTCGTCGCCAACAATCCCGGCTATGTCATCGAAGAGCCTGAATTGCCCTTCAACGAAGGTATCGTGACCGACCGCGTGACCTACTGGCCAAGCGGGTTCATAAAGAGAATCAAATAGTTACAGGCTATTCGGCAATCTGTGGCGTCTCTTCTCTCTCGTCCCCTTGCCAGGCCGTTGTGCAATTTGTGGCTGAAGACGACAATTCCCGAACGCCGATGTCGCGCTTGCTCCGGTGCCCGCCGAGAATGCCGAGAAGCTCGGCGCAAACGTAATCGATTTCGTCTTCCGTAAGGGTTACGCCGCTCGGAAGGTTGATGCCATAGGGGCTTAAGGCGTAACTCACCTTGTTCTCGGCTCGCGCCCGGGCCCTGTCGGTGGCATCGGCGTAGGCGGGTATGGAACTCAGGGGATAGAAGAACGGCCGGGTGTCGATATTCTTCTCCGCCATCAGGGCCATCACGTCTTCCTTGGTGGCCCCCAGCGCCCTATCCCATATCACCGTCACCATCCAGTAGGTGTTCTTCGTCTCCGGCGCTTCATGATTGAGGGTGAGGCCAGGTACATGACCGAGCCGCGCCCGATAGAGGGAAAAGACCCGCCGCTTGGCGGCGACCAGTTCCTCGATGCGCTCGATCTGGGCGAGCCCGAGGGCCGCCTGGAGGCCGCTCATCCTGTATTTGAAGCCGACCTCGGCGTTGAAAAACCCGGTATCTCCCGGCTTGCGCCCATGGTCGCGCAACATCAGCATGCGGCGGTAAAGCGCCTCGTCATCCGTCACCGCCATGCCGCCTTCGCCGGTGGTCATGGTCTTCGATCCGTGGAAGCTGAAGACGCCGGTATGGCCGAAGGAACCGGCCTTCTTGCCGTGATATTCCGATCCGACGGCTTCCGCCGCGTCCTCGATCACGGCGATCCCGTGGCGTTCGGCGAGTTCGCCGATGGCGTCCATCTCCGCCATGTTGCCGTAAAGATCCACCGGTATCACCGCCTTGGTCCTCTCGCTGATGCACCGGGCCATGGTTTTGGCCGTGAGGCACCAGGTCTTGGCGTCGACGTCCGCGAACACCGGCGTCGCGCCGACGTAACTGATCGGCGCGGCCGAGGCGATCCAGGTGATATCGGGAACGATGACCTCGTCACCCGGCCCGACGCCAAGGGCGGCGAGTGAGAGATGAATGGCCGAGGTGCAGGAAGGCAGCGCCATGGCGTGGCGTCTGCCGACATATTCCGCGAACGCCGCTTCGAACCGCTCATGGAAATTATTGGCGTTCTCGTACCACGCGTTGGCCGCGGCGTCGGTGACGTAGGCGATCTCCTTTTCCGTGATCGAGGGACCGCAGAGGGGAATGCGCTTCATGGCCTCAACTAACCTCAGAGCCCCGCCGGCCGGCTAGACCGCGACGACCTGTTGGCGCGGAGGGCGTGCCGGCACACCGGCAACGACCACGTTCTCGGGCACGTCACGGGTGACCACCGCGCCGGCGCCGACCATGGCCCCGGCGCCGATGGACATGCGCGGAAGCACGGTCGCGTTGGCGCCGATGGTCACGAAATCACCGACCCTTATGCATCCCGCCAGCGTCGCGCCGGGCATCAGGTGCACGCCGTCGCCCAATCTGCATTCGTGATCGACGGAGGCATTGGTGTTGATGATGCAGTGACGGCCGAGCACCGCTTCCTCGGCGATCGCGGCCATGGCCAGGATCTGACAGCCTTCGCCGAGCCGGGCGGTATCCGCGACCCATGATTTCGGATGGATGGCGGTGACGGGCGAAAGACCGTCGAGGACGAGGCGGCGGGCGATGGCGCAGCGCTCCTGGCCGTCGGCCGCCACCGCGACCGCAAAGGCCGATACCTCGTCCCGGCGTTCTTCGAGCCAGGCCTTAAGCTCCACCTCGCTGGAAATCACGGGAACGCCGGCGAAGGGCGGCGCAAGATCGGGATCGCGGTCATAGACCACCCGGACGCGATGGCCGGCCCCTTCGATGATGGGGCGCAGCACCTTGGCCTGACCGGCCCCGCCCCACAGCAGAACGCCGGCCTTTCCCTTCACCGCGTGCCCTTCGCCCTTCACCGCGGGCCCTTCGCCCATCTCGAATTCCGCCCTATCTTCCAACTTCACTCTCTCCCGATTGTAATGGCGAAGGTTCCGTTCCCCGCGCGAACCGGCTATCGCTTCAACGCAAGCCGTGCAGATTTGCGACCTGTTCCAACATCTCCTGGAACTGGAACAGGAATTGTTCCTCGTCGCAAAGCGGCGATTGCCGCATCACCTCCCTCAAGCCCTGCCGCATGGCAAGAAGGATTTCGCGCTCATTGGCCAGCGCGACCGCCCTTTCGACGAAGTTCTCCGGAGTAAAGGTGCAAAGCTCTTCGAGCCCGCAGTGCATGAGGTTGCTGTAGCTGATGCGCTGGTGGAAGCTCTCGCCCACGAGCGTCACCACCGGAACGCCCATCCATAACGCCTCGCACGTTGTCGTCCCGCCGGTAAGCGGGAAGGTGTCGAGACTGATATCGATCTCGTTGTAGTAGTAGAGATGGTTTTTCTTCTCCTGCCGGTTATCGGACAGGAACAAGCGCTCGGGTGATATCCCGTGCTTGGCGAACTCCTCCGCCAGGTTTTTGCAGAAGTTCAGCGAACGGGTCTCCGGTCGCACGACGAGAAAGTCCGAATTCGACACTTGGTTCATTACCTCGGACCACAGGGCTATCGTCTTTTGCGTATATTTGTAGGGACTGTTCAGCGTCCCGAAGGTAATCCTGCCGCTACGGTCCGCTGGCAGGCCTTCCTCGATCGGAACGTCGGGAAATTTTCCGAAGCAGGCCCAGGCGTCGGGCATGATAAGCGGTTCCTCGACCATGAGGTCTTCATCGGCCGGCTTCACGAACCGGTCCATGACCACGTAATCGATCGCCTCGAGGCCACAGGTGAAGGGATAGCCGAGCCACGAGATCTGCACGGGCGCCGGCTTGTGGGCAAGTGAAGCGACCCGGCTTCCCTGGGTGAAGCCATTGAGATCGAGAAGTATGTCCACCTCGTCGGTCCTGATCGTGTTGGCGATTTCCCACCCGGTGACGTTCTCGACGAAGGTGAATTTGTCGACGCTCTCCATAAACAGGTTCTGTATGGGATCTCCGACATGCCGAACGGGCGTGTAGCAATAGAGTTCGAACCGCTCGCGGTCATAATTTCGCAGCAGGGGAATGAGGAACCTCGAGACCGAATGGGACCGCAGGTCGGCCGAGAGCATGCCGACGCGCAATTTAGAGCCGGATCTGCGCTTCCCACGCTCGGGCAACGGAGCGGCGGCGGCCTGACGCTCGACAAAGTTCGCCCACCGCAACACGAGGTCACGGAAACGGCGTACCGAGTCGACGTCGTCGGCAAACACCAGCAGATCGAGGAACACGCCAGGTAGGTTCTCGCTGGCGATTTGATCGCAATTTTCCCAAACGTTTCCCGCCGCTTCAAGGCCGTCGAAATCGCAAGTCGCACGGAATACCTGGACGAGGTTGGGAAAATACTTGGGCTGATACTTATCCAGCATCAGCGCCGCATGGGCGAACATGTTGGCTTGGTCGAACTCGGCCAGCTGCCTGAGCGCCCGGCACAGGTTGACATGGGGCTCGACAAAATCCGGCCTTGCCGCCAGCGCCTTCTTGAAAATCGGAACCGCTAGGTCGGCGCGGTTCGTCTTCAGATGGACATTGGCAAGGTTGTTGTGGGCCTCCGGCAGGGCCGGATCGAGTTCCGTCGCACGTGTCAGGATTTCGCGCGCTTCGTCGAACTTCTCGAGATCCAGCAGAATGGCGCCGATATCATTCCATACGTTGGCATCGTCAGGATAGAGAGCGAGGATGTCCCGGAAGGTTTCCATGGCGTCCTCGAACAAACCCTTCTTCGCCAGGTTCCTGGCCAGGCCGACCTCGGCCGTCCACAGTTCCGGTCGTTCTTTGAGGAGTTCCCGGAAGCTTTCCCGCGCCTCCTCGCCACGGCCCTGGAGCGTCATAAGACTCCTGAGGTTGTGGCGTAACTCCGGCGAGTCCGATGCGAGATCCACGGCCTTCAGGAACAGTTCTTCGGCCTCGTCGAGCCTGCCCAACTGCTGAACGGCGTAACCCAGGTTGCTGGTCGTCTCGGCATCGCTTGGAACGAGTTCCAAATAGGCCCTGAAGTACTTCTCCACCCGGTCGAATTCTCTTTTATCCAGCCAGATGCCGCCCAGCTCCCTGTTGGCGGGCGAAAAGTTCGGATCGGCCCGAAGGGCGTTCTCGAAGCACTCGATCGCCGCCTCCTCCCTGTCCTTCTGCCCCAGCACGACGCCGAGATTAGCGTGGTACTCGGCCTCATCGGGATCGAGGCGGACGGCCTTGCGGAAGTGTTTCTCGGCCTCGTCCAGCCGGCCTAATGCATTGAAAACACTGGCAAGATTGTTGTGGCACCGGGGGTTCCGGGGATCGCGCTTGAGGGCCTCTTTGATCAGACGGATGGCTTCGTCGCTGTCGCCCTGCTGGTGGCGCAGGACGCCCAGAAGCTGTAGCGCATCGGTGTTCTCGGGCTCGACGGCAAGAACCGTGCGGTAGCCTTTCTCCGCCTCTTCCAGCGCACCCGTCTGGTGCCGGTCCGTGGCGGAACCAAGGACCTGAAGGACGGAAATCGCAACGCCGTTGGCCGCGGCATCCATGCCTTGGCCGGCGCTATCGCCTGTGCCTTTTACCGTCTTTTCGCCTACCGCCTCGCTCAAGATCGCCTCGCGCCGTGACCCAATGATCTGATTCCGGGAAATCCCCGTTCTTCCAAAACCGCGGGCTGCCGGGGCCGCCCGTGCTTTCCCGGCAAACTGCCGGGGCCTTGCGCGGGCTGGCAGCACGCATCCCGGGATCGGGCCAAACTGGCAAATCATCCTTTACAAAGCCTTAACCACGGCCGCCGATCGGCCTTCGGGCAACCCGGCGTTCTTCCACTGGAAGGAAATGCGCACATGGCGGGAGGCAGGCGGCAGAAATTGCCGCGGCAATTTCTGCCCGGTAAAATCCGTCCAACCCGGCAAATTTTACCGCCCCAACCCGCTCTTTTGCCGCCGCTAACGGCAGAAGTTCTTGAAAAACAAGGATACGGGATTCTGGACCGGAACTTGCGTGTGAGGACGCGAGCCCCGGGCGTGTGCCCGGAGCTCGAGACGTGTATGCACGAGTAACAGCACATGTCTCTATGGAAGGAGGTACGGACGCCTCTCAAGCTTAAGAATTTGAAGCGTTCGACGCCTCGACAGGCAGGAAGCCTGGAAACAACATCCAAGTAGGAGATCTTCTAATGGCTCTTAACATCATTTCCAACTTCGCGGCTAACGTCGCGCACAGGAACCTGATCGTTTCCGATCGTGAATTGAGTTCCTCTCTCGCCAAGCTCTCTTCGGGCAGCCGTGTCCTTTCGGCCAAGGACGATGCTGCGTCCCTGGCCATCGGTTCGCGGTTGAACGCGGAAGTGCAGGCGCAGA
>JACZQV010000095.1 GCA_022545545.1 Pseudomonadota bacterium | reverse complement strand
GCGGCCTCCGGGGTGGAGGCGTCGCGCCGGCCTGCCCTCCGTACGACTTCGGGAGGCGGGCGATGTCTGGACATCGTCAAGCGGCGCATACGCCCTCCGGAGGCCGCGAAAAGCGACCCTTCGGGCGGCCTTGCGGGCTCTTACGCTCACCTCGCGCGGCCCTTGTGATGGGCCGGCATCACGGCGGACCACGCTCCGGGCCTGAAGAACCCGCAAGGCCGTCAGATGTGTCACCCTTCTATGAAAGTAAGTACTGGGATCATGGGAACGGCTTTGACCGATAACAACATTAAGGAATGAGGCATGGCGAACAAGAAAGTGGCCTTCATCGGCCTTGGCGTCATGGGATTCCCCATGGCCGGGCATCTCGCCGCCAAGGGGCACGACGTGACCGTCTATAACCGCACCGGATCGCGGGTAGACGAATGGACCAAGGCCCATAAGGGCACATCCGCCGGAACCCCGGCGGCGGCGGCCAGTGGCGCCGAGATCGTCTTCACCTGCGTCGGCAACGATGACGATGTGCGCGCCGTCACCCTGGGTGAGAAGGGAGCGCTCGCCGGCATGGCGGGCGGCGCCATCCTGGTCGATCACACCACCGCCTCGGCCGGGCTCGCGCGCGAACTCGCGGCCGGGGCCGAGGCCAAGGGCCTGGGCTTCCTCGACGCGCCGGTCTCGGGCGGCCAGGCGGGGGCGGAGAACGGCATCCTCACCATCATGGTCGGTGGCGAGAAGGACATGTTCGATCGCGCCGAGGAAACCATGGCCTCCTATGGCCGCGCGGTGACGCTGATGGGCGGGGCCGGATCGGGCCAGCTGACCAAGATGGTCAACCAGATCTGCATCGCCGGACTGGTGCAGGGGCTGTCGGAAGGACTGAATTTCGCCATGCGCGCCGGCTTGGACGCGCGCCAGGTCATCGACGTCATCTCCAAGGGCGCGGCCCAGTCGTGGCAGATGGAGAACCGCGGCTACACCATGATCGAGGGCAAGTTCGACTTCGGCTTCGCCGTCAACTGGATGCGCAAGGATCTCGGCATCTGCCTGGAGGAAGCGCACGACAACAAGGCGCGCCTCCCGGTGACGGCGCTCATCGATCAGTTCTACGCCCAGGTCCAGCAACGCGGCGGCGAGCGCTTCGACACCTCGAGCCTCATCCACCTGTTGATGGAGAAGTGAAGGGGCGGTCTCTTTCGATGTGAGCGCCGTTCGCCGCCAATAGGCGTCCGTGCGAAGGGCAGGCCCGGCTCCCCGCCTCCCGAAGAAGTCGTACAGGAGGGCAGGCCGAAGTTGTACGGAGGGCCGCAGGGGATCAAGCCACCGGGGCGCATCATCGCCGGCGCCCGGGATCCCGTGACGCTGTTATCCGGCTCTCTCGCCGCCGTCTGTCACGATCAAATCGATGCCGACGGCGAGTTCCCTGGCGATGGCGATCAAGGTGGGCACGCCGGCGCGCTTGCCGTGTTCGATCTCGGAGAGATAGGAGGGTGAAATCCCGGCCCTGTTGGCGAGTTCCTTGACCTTGAGGCGGCGCCATTCGCGCAAGACGCGGATGGGGGACTCGCCGGCGAAAATCCGTTCGGCGATCTCGCTCGGGATCGCCGCGAGGTCTTCGTCGGTGTACTTGGCACGGGCATAGAGCACCTCGTCGCTCATCTCGTCCTCACCTGCCGTTAGGCGCAGATAGTCGGCCCAGGGGATCACGGCATATTCGGGCTTGCCATCACGATCGATGGTCTGAACACGGTTTTTCATCGGTACGCCCTTCCTCTCGGTGCGATGACAACAACGTGCATGGTCCTCGTTTTCCTGTCCACTTCATAGATCACCCGCCAATCGCCGACCCGCAACCTGTAGGCCCGCGACGCGGACAGCCCGGCGACGTTCGGATGCCTGGCGCTCGGCGGCGCGGCGGCGATGGCGTTGATGCCCGGTATGACCGCTTGGCGTTTCGCGGGCTGCAACCGCATCATGCCCTTGATGGCTTGGCGGCTGTAGGTGATCTTGAACATGAAGGGAGTGTCGCATATAGCGACGAAAATGTCGAGAAAAAAATCGCCATTAGCGACGTATTCTCAGGCCTTAAGTCGTCGCCGGCGGATGCACCCAGGGGTCAATATACCGAAAAGCCTATAGTCTTCAAACTGCCAGGCGGGGGCGGAGGACGGCATCCTTACCATCATGATGGTAGGTACGGTCCAAAGGGAAGGGGGCCTCAGCCCTTTTCCTTTTCCTCTTCCTTGACCCGGTCCCAGAGGGCGTCCATTTCCTGGAGCGTCGAGTCGCCCGGTGTCTTGCCCTGCGCGGCGAGCAACGCCTCGACGCGGTGGAAGCGGCGGGTGAACTTGGCGTTGGCGGCGCCGAGCGCCGTCTCCGGCTCGATCCCGAGCTTGCGGGCGAGGTTGACGCAGGCGAACAGGAGATCGCCGATCTCCTCGCGCAGGGCTTGGTCCGAACCGCCGGCGGCGATCTCATCCTCGATTTCGCCGATCTCTTCCGCGATCTTGTCGATGACCATGGCGGCGTCCGGCCAGTCGAAGCCGCCGCGCGCCGCCCGGGCTTGGAGTTTCTTGGCGCGCATGAGCGCGGGCAGCGCCAAGGCGACGCCGTCCAGCAGGCTCACCGGGCGTTCGCCGCCGCCATCGCCGTTCCCGGCCTCCCTTGCCGCCCGTTCGCGCGCCTTGTGCGCCTCCCAGGCCAGGCTTTGGGCCTCGGTCGAGGCGATCTCGGCGTCGGCGAAGACGTGGGGATGGCGCCGCTCCATCTTATCGGCGATGGCGGTGGTGATGTCGTTGAAGTCGAACTGGCCCCGCTCGCGGGCCATCTGGGCGTAGAAGACGACCTGGAACAGGAGATCGCCGAGCTCGTCCATGAGCGCCACCGTATCGTTCTTGGCGATGGCGTCGGCGACCTCGTAGGCCTCCTCGATGGTGTAGGGCGCGATGGTCTCGAAGCTCTGCTCCTTGTCCCACGGGCATCCCGTTTCGGGATCGCGGAGCCTGGCCATGATGTCCAGCAATCGCTCGATCGGTTCGCTCATGAAGCCTCCTTGGCGTGGTGGGGCGGTGTCAATCGTGTGTCGGATCGATCGGTTTTTGCCGCCAGCCGCTAAATTTCACGCCGGCGAAGGGTCCGGGCGCCGGGGAAGGGCGCCTTACCTCCGATCCGCCGGCGGCCCCAAAACAGCGGCTAGGCGGCTTTTCTCCGGGCGAATTCAAGACCCTCTCCAAACCGTTAATTATCGCATAATGTATATTATGGAAAATTAAAGGTCTCTCCGTGATCTCAATAAGTTCCAACGTTATCTTAACTCTCCAACTTCAAGCACGAGCCCGTCATAAGCCGGTTCCACCCCTTGCGGCAGTCGCGCCGCAAGTTCTTCATAGTCCATGTCGGTACCGAGATGCGTCAACACCGCGCGCTCCGGTTGGACGCGCTCGATCCAGTCCAACACCTTGTCGAGATGGGCGTGGGTCGGGTGCGGTTCGTAGCGCAAACAGCCGACGA
Source organism: Pseudomonadota bacterium (assembly GCA_022545545.1). Classification (GTDB taxonomy): domain Bacteria; phylum Pseudomonadota; class Alphaproteobacteria; order SMXQ01; family SMXQ01; genus JACZQV01. The sequence goes on along the minus strand of JACZQV010000095.1, from coordinate 8,246 downwards.
TCCAAAGCTTTAGCCCGGTTAGCGCCGCGAACGCGCTCGGCGGCAGATCGACGGCATCGGTGGTATAGGCGGCGTCGGCGAAGCGGAGGCCGAGGGTGCGCATGAAGCCGTGATCCTGGTCGAACGGTTCGATCTCGAGGCCGCCGACCGTGAAAGCGCCGCCCGGGGCGATCTCGTGGGGTGTGAGGCAGGGCTTGTAAAAGGCAAACTCTTCGGGAACTGTCCTTTCCGGTTCAAAGACATAGGAGAATCTCTTGCGAAGACCGTTCAGCGTCCCGGTATCGGCGTAAAGGTCGATCCATTGGCGCTGGAGCCGGTTGAGCGCGCGGAGCTCATCGATGCCGTGGACGTGATCGGCGTGATCGTGGGTGTAGATCACGCCATCCAGCCGGCTGACATCGGCGTCGAGCAACTGTTGGCGGAGATCGGGGGAGGTATCGACAAGCACCGCCGTCCCGCCCTCCTCGACCAGGATCGAGGCCCGCCGGCGCCGATTGCGGGGGTTTTCGGGGTCGCACGCCCCCCACCGGCCGCCGATCATCGGCACGCCCCCTGCCCCGCCGCAGCCGAGGATGGTGATGCGCATGTGCTTCAGTCCCCTTCCCCGAACGCGCCGGCCGTCTAGGCCGCGGGTGCCTTGGCCTTGGTGAACAGGCGAAAGAAGTTCGCCGTCGTCTGTTCGGCCAGTGCCTCTGGCGTCATGCCGCGAAGTTCGGCAAGATACGCGGCGGTGTGGGCGAGATAAGCCGGCTCGTTGCGCTTGCCGCGTTTGGGCACCGGCGCCAGATAAGGGGCGTCGGTCTCGACCAGCAGGCGGTCCGCCGGCACCGCGCGGGCGATTTCGCGGACGGCCTCGGCGTTCTTGAAGGTCAAGATGCCGGAGAAGGAGATATAGAAGCCGAGCTCGACCGCCGCGTCCGCTAACTCGCGCCCGGCGGTGAAACAGTGCATGACGGCGCCGAACGCCCCCTTCTCGAACTCTTCGCTGAGGATCTTGATGGTGTCCCCATCGGCGTCGCGGCTGTGGACGATCAGCGCCAAGCCGGTCTCGCGCGCCGCCTGGATGTGGGCGCGAAAGCTCATTAGCTGCGCCGCCCTTGGGGCGTTGTCGTAATGGTAATCGAGCCCGGTCTCGCCGATGCCGATGACCTTGTCGTTCACCGCCAACGCCGCCAGGCGTTCGGGGCCGGCGTCCTTTTCCCCATCCGTGCCGGCCTCGTGGGGGTGGGTGCCGACGGTGCAATAGATATTCTCATGGGCCGACGCGATGGCCAGCACCCGATCGAAGCGCGCGACCTCGGTGCCGATCGTCACCATCGTGCCGACGCCGGCCGCCCCGGCGTGCGCGATCACGTCCTCGAGCTCGTCTTCGAAGTCCGGGAAATCGAGATGGCAGTGACTGTCAACCAGCATATTCTTGATCGGCCAAGGACCCAATTATTGCGTTGATAGAGGGCGTTGGCATCGCACGCGCCGCCCTGCCCTCACCTTCGGCCGCGCCGCGGCCTGCCGTCTCCAAGGCACCGAACGCGCGCCTTGTATACGATTGTTACCGGCCGCCCTCAACGGGGAAAATCTGCTGTGCGACTCGGGCACGTTTAGGCCAAAATCAGCGGTTCATACGATAGCGCCCGCTTGCCAACAACTGCAGTGAAGACGGCTGCATTCACCTAACCACAAGCGCAAAATTTATGATTTTCAGGGTCTTTCGCCCCGCCCTACGCGCGTTGCGGCGCGATCGGGCGTGAGGCCGGCGAAGGCCGAGGACGACCGGGCGGCGCCGATCACCGCCGGCGCGCGCGCGCGGCGTTGGTCAACCACCTGATCAGGGATCTGAGCGCCGCCGGCGCCGCCGCCTCGGCCGTGCGCACGGTGTGCCGCCGCCCGTCCATCTCGACCGTCAGGGTGTATAGGAAGCGGTCCGCCCCGCCCCCGGGACCGGCGAGCTCTTCGGGCAGTTCGAAAAAACCCGCCGCCTCGACCAACTCGCGGAGGCGGCGCGCCTCCGCATCCGAGAGCGATCCGGAGTCTATCGTCGCCGCCATGCGCATGCCGGCGAAGCCACCGGTGCGCTCCCACTGGACCTTCAAGGTCTTCCTCTCAAGCGTCTGCACGTAGCCTTGTGCCGTGCCGCGGGACCGATCGGAGACGAGGAATCGCGCGCCCTGAACCGGCGGAACGGCAGCCGACAATACCAACACGGCGCCACACAGCATAGTGTTGTGCCATCCGCGGAGACTCAGCAGCGCGCCTTTCTTTCTGATTTTCACCTAACCGCACGTTTCTTCTTTTTCCCCCTCCCCTTCGCCGCCGCCGCCACCACGCCGATTCCCACCTGGGCCCAACCGTTGCGGACGGCCTGCTGCTCCGTGCTTTCGGCTCCGTAGAGCTCGCCCGCGACCCGGAAGGTCAGATTCGCGGCGTCCTGGAAATCCGAGTTGCGGCGGAGCCGATCCCGCAAGGTAACGTACCATATCTGGCCGGCCTGATCCCAGGCGTGCCCGCCGATTTCCGTGGCCACGAAGTAGAACGCATGGTTCGGGATGCCGGAGTTGATGTGCACGCCCCCGTTGTCGTACGGCACGTTCTGGTAGTCGTTCATGTGGCCGGGTTGCGGGTCCTTGCCGAGGACAGGATCGTCATAGGCCGTGCCCGGCTCCTTCATGGACCGTAGGGCGACCCCGTTCACGTTGGAGGTGAAAAGACCCTCCCCGATCAGCCAGTCCGCCTGGTCCGCCGTCTGCCCGAGGGTCTTCTGTTTGACCAGGGAGCCGAACACGTCGGAGATAGACTCGTTCACGGCGCCGGATTGAGAGCGATAAGCGAGGTTGGCCTCGTATTGGGTGACGCCGTGGGTCAGTTCGTGCCCGATCACGTCGACGGCGCTGGTGAACCGATTCCACAGCCGTTCCTCTTCCGGCAGATCCTCGTCGCCGTCGCCATAGACCATCTGGGCGCCGGTCCAGAAGGCGTTGTCGTAACCCTCGAGGTAATGGACGGTGGAGTCCAGGCGCAGGCCGAGGTCATCGATCGAGTTGCGCCCGAACTCCTGGTCGTACAGATCATATGTCACCCCCGCCCCGTCGAAGGCCTCGTCGACGGCGGGATCGCCGGTGGGGCCGTCTCCCTCCGCGCGGACCAACCGGCCGGGCAGAACGTCACCATGTTCCGCGTCGTAGACCGTGCGGCGCTTCTGACCCACCGGCGTTACCCCGAGGGCCGCAATGGTGCCAAGCGCTTGACGCTGGCCGCGCACCTGCTCGGACATCGTCAGGGTCCGCCAGGCCCACTCTTTCTGCCGGTCGGTGCCCTTTTGTGTGACCTCTTTCAGGATGTGCGGCGGCACGATGCAAAGAATTGGATGCCTTCGACAGATCATCGGATTTCCTCCTCTATCTCGATGTGGACCGGCATTTCGCGGATGCGCTGGTCGTTTTCCGGGCTAACACCCGCGTACCAACGCACACGCCTTTCCCCGTCCGTTATCGGACGGGAATCACCGGGCCGCTTCCGCTGGCCGGTAACGCGGCAAGAAAAACGCCGCGTCTCAGTCGATGGTCAAAGGGGCGCCCTTATCCGCAGTTGCTTTTCCAATCCCGCGGGCACGGCGGGACGGTTCGATTATTTCTGCAAGGCCTGTATTTCGACGGCCTTGCGCATCCTCCCCTCGCGTGCGTCGTAACGCTCTTAATTTACTTAGGCGACTTTAACCGGGAGTCAACCTGAAGCTGTCTCGAACCGGGGGAACACGCCTTCGGGCTTCGGCAGGGGCGTTCCGGGGATGAGCGCGTGATCGGGCGAAAGATAAGCGAAGGTCCGGGCGTCTTCCGCCACCGCCAGTTGGCCGAGCATGCGCCCCGCCGCGCCCGGCATCACCGGCTGGGCGAGGATGGCGAGGTGGCGCAGCGTCTCGGCGACGACGTAGAGCACCGTCGCCATGCGCTTAGGCTCCGATTTCCTGAGCACCCAGGGGGCCATCTCGTCGATATAGCGGTTGGCGTCGCCGATCACGGCCCACATCGCGATCAGCGCCTTGTGGAAGCTCTGTTCGGCGAACAGGGCGCGCTCCTCGCCGAGCAAACCATCGGCGGCGCCGAGGAGCTTTTTATCGGCGCCGGTGAACTCGCCGGGCTCGGGCACGCATCCATCGCAGTTCTTGTTGATCATCGAAAGGGTGCGCTGGGCGAGGTTGCCGAAATCGTTGGCCAGGTCGCCGTCGATGCGCCCAATCATGGCGCGGTGGGAGAAATCGCCGTCATTGCCGAACGGCACCTCGCGCAACAGGAAGTAGCGCACCTGATCGAGGCCGTAGCGCGCCGCCAGTTCCAAGGGATCGATGATGTTGCCCAAGGATTTCGAGATCTTCTTGCCCTCGTTGGTCCACCAGCCATGGGCGAAGACGCGCTTCGGCGGCGCGATGTCGGCGGCGAGAAGGAAGGCCGGCCAGTAGACGGCGTGGAAGCGCAAGATGTCCTTGCCGACCATGTGCAGATCGGCGGGCCAGAAGGTCGTGAAGCCGTCCGATCCGGTGTCGGGATAACCGAGCGCCGTCATATAGTTGGTCAGCGCGTCGAGCCACACATACATGACGTGATCGGCATCGTCCGGCACCGGGATGCCCCAGCGGAAACTGGTGCGCGACACCGAGAGGTCCAGGAGCCCGCCCTTGACGAAGCTGATGACCTCGTTGCGCCGGGTCGCCGGGGCGACGAAATCCGGGTTCTCGTCATAGAAGCGAAGCAGCCGGTCCTGCCATTCCGAGAGCTTGAAGAAATAGCTCGGCTCCTCCACCCACTCGACCTCGGCGCCGCTCGGCGCGATCCTCTTGCCGTCCGGCCCCTGGGTGAGCTCGGTCTCGGTATAGAAGGCCTCGTCGCGGATCGAATACCACCCGGCATAACTGCCGAGATAGATCTGGTCCCGCGCCTTGAGCTCCCGCCACAGGGCCTGGACGGCGGCGCGGTGGCGGGGCTCGGTGGTGCGGATGAAGTCGTCGTTGGTGAAGCCCATCGTTTTGGTGAGGATGCGGAAATTCTCCGAGTTCATGTCGACGAAGGCCTGGGTCTCCATGCCGGCGTCGGCCGCCGCCTTCTCCATCTTCTGGCCGTGTTCGTCGGTGCCGGTCAGGAACTTGACGTTCCTGCCGTCGAGGCGCATGAAGCGGGCCAGCGCGTCACAGGCGAGGCTGGTGTAGGCGTGGCCGATATGGGGCTTGTCGTTGACGTAATAGATCGGCGTCGTCACGTAATAGGGCGTCGATCCGGACATCGGGATTACCTCGAGGCGGGGTTCGGGCGGCGCTACCGGAAGTTTCAGGCGCGCATGTCGCTCTGAAGGGTCAAGAAGGCGCTCAGCACCACTTGCTTGTGGTCAAGCTTGATGCTGTCCGCCCGGTCGAACAGGTGGCTGGTCTTTTCCCATACCCCGACCCATTGATCAAGGCCGCGAAGGGAGATGAGCCGCGCCATCAGGGCGCCTTCGCCCGGCACGATCTCCGGCGGCAGGACGCCCAGCGCCCCGGCGCGCACCAGGCGGGCGAACCACCAGCGCGTCAGTTCGGTGAAGGTGTGAAAGCCCACCTCATTGCCCCTGCGTCCGAGCCTGTCGCCGAGACCGTGCAGGGCCTTGACGTCGAGTTCGGGCAACGGCGTCAGCAGGCCGATCAGTTCGCGGTAAAGCTCGATCCCCCCTTCCTCGGCGAGAGCAAGCGCCTTGCCGGGACTCCCCTCGGCGATCCGCGCCAACGCCGTCGCCTCGCCGGCGTCGAGTCCGGGCCTCAGGCGGTGAAGGAGCCGGGTGACGTCCTCCTCCGCCAGGGGCTTAAGCGGCAGATGACGGCAGCGCGAGCGGATGGTGGCAAGCAGCCTGCCCGGCGCGTGGCTCACCAGCAGAAGCACCGTGCGCCTGGGCGGTTCCTCCAGCGCCTTGAGAACGGCATTGGCGGCGTTGCGGTTCATGTCCTCGGCGCCGTCGATGACGACCACCCGCCAGCCGCCCTCGGCCGCCGTCAGGCTCAGGAAGGCGCCGATGCCACGGACATCGCCGACGACGATCTCGCTGCGCGCCTTCTTGCGTTCCTGATCATAGCCCCGCGCCAGGGACTTGAGGTCGCCATGGCCGCCGGCGGCGATCCGCTTGAACACCGGATGTTCGGGCGCGACGTAGAGGCTCGCGGGCGTGCTTGCGAACAAGTCCCCCTCGGCGGGCCCGGCAAGCACGAAACGGGCGAAGCGATAAGCCAGGGTCGCCTTGCCGATGCCGCGCATCCCCGTTATCAGCCACGCGTGGTGCAGCCGGTTGGCGCCATAGGCCCGGAGCAGCGCACCCTCGGCCTCGCCGTGGCCGATGAGGTCGGGATTGGCGTGCGGTTGTGGCGGCGATACGGTTTCGGCGTCGTTCATCGAAAACTGACCCCCAGGCGCTCGCCGACGGTGGCGAGGATCTTCGCCTCGACCTCTTCCATGGCGCCATCGGCTTTGATGACGGCGCATCTTTCGGGTTCGCGCCGGGCGATGTCCAGAAATCCCTCGCGCAGGCGGCGGTGGAAAGCCTCGTCCATGCGTTCGTAGCGGTCCTCGCCGCTCTGCCCGCCCCGGCTGCGCTCAAGACCCAGCTCCGGCGCGAGGTCGAGGATGATGGTGAGATCGGGGGCGAAAGCGCCGACGACGATGCGATAAAGCGCTTCCACCGCCTGGCGCCCGACGCCCAGCCCGTAGCCCTGATAGGCCATGGTGGAATCGGCGAAGCGATCGGAGATCACCCACTGCCCACGAGCGATCGCCGGCAGCACCGTTTGCTCGAGATGCTCGCGCCTGGCGGTGAAATGGAGCAACGTTTCGCTTATCGAATCCCAGCGTCCCGGCGCGCCCTCGACCAGCAGCTTGCGGATTTCCTCGGCGCCGGGCGCGCCGCCGGGCTCGCGCGTCACCAGCGCATCGATGCCGGCGCGCTCGAGATGGCCGGCCAGCAGCAGGGCCTGGGTGGACTTGCCGGTCCCCTCCCCGCCTTCGAGGGTGATGAATTTTCCGCCTTTAGATCCGTCGGGGGCCAAGCTTTCGCTCTCCTTGGGCCTAGCTTGTGCCAGGCGCTGTCGCCGGGGCCAATGTTTCGATCCTAGCGCCGGCCGCCCCAAAGCAAATATTGGATGGAAGCCGAGATCCGGCCGAGGAAGCCGAGGCGCGGCACCTCCGCGCCCGCCTTGAGCGGCACCACCAGGTCGTCGAGTCCCGGCGCGGTGATCACCAGCTTGGCGATTTCCGCTCCGTCGGGTATGGGAGCCGGTATCGGGGCGGTGTACACCACCTTGACCTTGGCCGTGCGCCGGGCGCGCCTCGGCAGGGTCAGCACCAGATCCTTGTCGAGAATGAGGGGCACCTTCGCTTCCGTTCCGAGCCATACGTTCGCCTCGTCCACGGTTTCGCCGGCGCGGAACAGGGCGAAGTTGGCGAACTCGCGGAATCCCCATTCGATCAGCCGTTGGGATTCGTTGGCGCGGGACTGGGCGCTCTCGATCCCGTTCACCACCAGGACCAGGCGTCGTCCGTCGCGTATCACCGAAGCGGCGAGCCCATAGCCCCCCGCCTCGGTATGGCCGGTCTTGAGGCCGTCGGCGCCCATATTGCGGTAGATCAGCGGATTGCGGTTGCCCTGGCGGATGCCGCTGAAAGTGAAACTCTTCTCGGCGTAGTAATGATAGTAATCGGGGAAATCGGCGATCGTGCGCTGGGACAGTATGGCGATGTCACGCGAGGTCATGTAGTGGCCCTCCTCGGGCCAGCCCGAGGCGTTCCTGAAGACACTGTTCTTGAGACCGATATCCTGCCCCTTCTTGGTCATCTCGGTGGCGAACGCCTCCTCCGTGCCGCTGAGGCCTTCGGCGACGACGATGGAGGCGTCGTTGCCCGACTGGACGATGACGCCGCGCAAAAGATCCTCGACGCTCACCGATTTGCCGACCAGCACGTACATCTTGGACCCCCCCTTGCGCCATGCCTTCTTGCTGACGGGGAACTCGTCGTCGAGCGTGAGGCTGCCGCTCTTGAGGCGCTCGAACACCATGTAAACGGTCATCAGTTTGCTCATGGAGGACGGCGGCATGGTGTCGTCGGCGTTCTTTTCGAACAGCACGGTGCCGGTCTCCGCGTCCATGAGGATGGCCTGTTTGGCGATGGTCTCGAGTGCCGCCGCCGGCTCCGCCACGATGTACATGAACAGGTCGGCCGAAGCCAGCGGTCCCTAGCGCAAGC
>JACZQV010000094.1 GCA_022545545.1 Pseudomonadota bacterium | reverse complement strand
TCGGTGATGACGGTGACGGCGGCGAAGTTCTTGGCGGCGGCGCGGATGAGGGTGGGGCCGCCGATGTCGATATTCTCGATCACTTCCCTTCCATCGGCCCCCTTGGCCACCGTTTGCGCGAACGGATAGAGGTTGACCGCCACCAGGTCGATGGCGCCGATGCCAAGGGCGTCCATGGCCTCTCGGTCCCCCGCGTTGTCGCGCCGGGCGAGGATGGCGCCGTGGATATGGGGGTGCAGGGTCTTGACCCGCCCGTCCATCATCTCCGGAAAACCGGTGTGCTCGGCGACGTCCTTGACTTTGACGCCGGCGGCGCGAAGCGCCTTGGCGGTGCCGCCGGTGGAGAGGATCTCGACGCCGCGCGCGCCGAGAAACTTGCCCAGTTCCTCGACGCCGGTTTTGTCGGAGACGGAAATGAGGGCGCGGGAGATCGGGATGAGGGCGGCGTCGGCCATGGATTTACTCCGGGTCTCTCAAACGGTTCATTGTCGCGCCCGCCTATCAAGGTAAGGACTCGACCACGGCGCAAAATCATCCCGGTCAAACGATGCCATCTGGCCGGATAGTGCCCTAGGTGGAGGCGGCGGTTCTCGGTTCTTTCGCTGCATCATCATCGGCGGGACAATATTCGGGGACGAGCTTGCCTATCAAGGAAAGCGTTCTGGCGGTGTCGCCCGCTTCGGCGGCGGCGGCGAGTTCGTCGAGACCGGCGCGCAAACCTTCGAGCTCCGCCGTGCGCGGCGAGGCGAGAAGGACGCCGGGGTAACGGGTGGGCTTGGGCATCTCGGCGGCATGGAACAGCTCCTCGTTCAGCTTCTCGCCGGGGCGCAAGCCGGTGAAGCGGATCTCGATGTCCACCTCGGGCCTGAGGCCGGCGAGGCGTATCATCTGCTTGGCGAGGCCGGCGATGGGGATGGGCTCGCCCATATCGAGGACGAGGATCTTGCCGTCTTCGCTTCCCTCCTCGACGCCGAGCGCCGACGCCTCGAGGACCAGTTCCACCGCCTCGCGCACGGTCATGAAGAAGCGCTTGACGTCGGGGTGGGTGACGGTGATCGGCCCGCCCGCCTCGAGCTGCTTCTGGAACAATGGCACGACGGAACCGGTCGATCCGAGGACGTTGCCGAAGCGGACGGTGATGAACCGGGTCCGCCGCCCTTCGCCGCCGCCTTCGGCCTCCGTGGCGCCGGCGAGATCGAGGGCCTGGCAATAGCTTTCGGCGAGGCGCTTGGTCGCGCCCATGACCGAGACCGGGTTGACCGCCTTGTCGGTGGAAATCTGCACCATCGCCATGATCCCCGCCGCCCGGCAGGCGTCGGCGACGTTGCGCGTGCCGACGGCGTTGATCGACGCCGCTTCATCGGCGTGGGACTCGATCAGCGGCACATGTTTGAGCGCCGCCGCGTGGAACACGAGGTCCGGTCTCTCGGCGGCGAACAGGGATTTGAGTTTGTCTCTTTCTCTCACGTCGCCGAGAATGGCCGAGCGCCCGAGGCCGGGATGGCGCCCGGAAATTTCGAGATCGATGGTGTAGAGCGCGAACTCGGAATGATCGAGCAACGTCAGATGGGCCGGCGCGAAATCGGCGATCTGACAGGCGAGTTCGGACCCGATGGTGCCGCCGGCGCCGGTGATCATGACCCGCCGGCCGGCGATCAGGGCCTTCATGGAGTCGCGGTCGAGCACCGTCTGGGACCGGCCGAGGAGGTCCTCGAGCGCCACCGGCCTGACCTCCAGGCGATCGGTGACGTCGCTCCTGAAATCGGTAAGCCTCGGCAGGCGCGCAAGCGTCAGCCCGAGCCCTTCGGCCTCCTCGAGAAGCGCGCGCATGGGTGCCCCGTCAAGCGTGTTTTCGGTGACGATCAGCCGCTGCGGACGGGATCCTTGCCGGGTAAGCCGCGCGATCACGCCGCTAAGCGCCGCAAGGTCCCCCATGACGTCGAGGCCGTGGATCTTGCGCCCGACCCGGGTGCCTTTGTCGTCCACCAGCCCGACCACCCGGTAACTCGCGCCCGGGCTGGTCTCCATGGCACGGATGAAAAGCTCGGCCCCGTCGCCGGCGCCGACCAACAGCACCGGAATTCGCGAAGGATCGGCGCGGTTGAACACGGCGCTCAACCCACGGTCCTTCAGCATGCGGTAAACCAGCCTGGGCCCGGCAAGAAGGCCGACGAGCACGAACCAGTTGATGCCCAGCGTCGAGCGCGGCAGGCCTTCGAGCCGGGTGATCCAGAACAGCGCCAAGACGAAGACGAGGATCGCCAGCGACACCGCCTTGATGATCTGTAAAAGATCGTCGATCGAGGCATAACGCCAAATGCCGCGGTAAAGCCGCATCGACCAGAAAACGCAAACGGCGACGAGGGTGAAGATCGCCGTGCCGGTCACCACCAGATCGCGGGAATAGTCGAGGGGGTTCTGGCCGAGACGAAGGTAAAGCGATATGACGAAGGACACCGCCGCCATGACGGTGTCATGGGCGAACATCAGCGTGGCGCGGTTAAGTGTTCTGAAGTTGACCTGCATCGGCGCCGGATTCGCTCGCCTCGTCACATGATGCTAGAGCGGTATATTGGGCCACAAAGCGCCGGCGCGCAATCCATCGCCGGGCTAAGCCGGGCCCCGGGGCCCGGTCCTCTGGGCTCTGAACCATTCCGCCGTCAACCGAAGCCCCTGGTCCAGCGTCAGCGGCGGAGACCAACCAAGCGAAGCGCGGATAAGGCCATCATCGACGACCAGGGAGTCCAAGAGACGCATCGCCGCGCCCTTGCGTCCAATGATGCCGGCCAGGCGACGAAGCGAGGATGGCGGCAGGGAGACGAGCCTCGCCGGCCGGCCGAGGGCGGCGCGCAGGCGGCGGATCAGCTCCGGGGTCGAGATGTCCTCGCCGTCGCGAAGCACGAAGGTCTTGCCCTCGGCCCTGGTGTTGGTGACGCATTCCCTGATCGCGGCGGTAAGGTTGGCGAGATAGATCAGGGAACGGCGGTTCCTAACGGCGCCGAAGGGCAGGGGAAGAGGGCCGTCGCAGACCCGCAACAGCGACCCGAAGTTGCCCTTCACCCCGGGACCGTAGACCAGCGGCGCGCGCAGGATGACGGGGACGAGATCGGAGCGCTCCGTGGCCTGCGCGAGTGCTTGTTCCGCCTCCCATTTCGAGATGCCGTAAGGGTCTTCGGGCGCCGGCGAGTCCCGTTCGGTGAAAGCGCTCGCGCCGCTCGCCTCGCCATGGACCTTGACCGAGCTTAGGAAGATGAAACGGCGCGCGCCGCTTTTGCCCGCCGCCTCGGCAAGGCGTCTGGTGCCCTCCACGTTGATGCGGCGATAGAGCGCCGGGGCGCCGGCGCCGGTCTCGTCGGTGGCGTGGGCGCGACCGGCGAGATGGACCACGATCTCGGCGCCCGTCAGCGCCTCATGCCAGTCGGTGTCCGGGCCGAGCGCCCCGGTCGTGGCCGTATCGAACGGCGCCTGGTCCCGCCCGGGCTTATCGCGCACCGCGCCGGTGACCTCGAAGCCGGCCAATTTCAGCTCCCGGCAAAGCGCCTGGCCGATGAAGCCGTTGGCGCCGGTGACCAGGACCCGCGTCACCGGTCGCTCCCCTCCCCCGGCGCACCGTCTCCCGCGCCGCCGCCTCGCCATCGGGCGAGCGCCGTGAGCAACGCCGCGACGGTCGCCAAGGCGCCAAGCAGTGCCGCCGTCTCGGCGCCTCCCGCCGCCAGCAACGCCAGGACGATGAGGACGCCGTTGGCGAGAAGAATGATCCGCACCACGGTGGCGTGGCTCAGGCCGCGTCGCACCGCCCTTTGGTAGAAGTGCTGGGAGTGGGCCTGCCAGATCCGTTCACCGGCAACAAGCCGGCGCAAAAGAGTGATGGTGGCGTCGGCCAGGTAATAGAGCGGCAGGATCAGGGCGGGGGCCCAGAAGCCCTTGAGCGCCGCTTCGAGCAATAGCCAGCCCAAGAGATAGCCCAGCGGAACGCTGCCGACATCGCCGAGGAAAACCTGCGCCGGATGCCAGTTCCACCACAGGAACCCAAGGGCCGTGGCGGCGAGGGTAAGGCCGAACAGGATGGGCACCCCGCCGCCACCGGCGACGGCGGTGATCAGGAACAGGCCGAAGCCGACGGCGGCGGCCTCGGCGCCGGCGATGCCGTCGATGCCGTCCATGAAATTGAACAGGTTGATGAACCAGACCCACAAGATGCCGGCCGCCAAGCGGTCGAGCGCCAAAGGCAGCACGCCTTGAAAGAAAAAGGCGTCGCGCGGCAGCGCGCTCAACACCAGGGCAACGGCGGCGATGTGGGCGGCGAACCTTATCGATCGGGAGATGCCGACGAGATCGTCGGCCCAGGACACGCCGGCGAGCAGGAGCGCGGCGCCAAGCACCAGCCAGATGATGAATGTCTGTCCTGGAACGCCCAGCGCGATCACGGACCAAGCGGGAAGGAGCACGAAGACGAGGGCGATGCCGCCGCCGCGCGGTGTCGGAACGGCGTGGCTCGAGCGTTCATTGGGATGATCGAGAATGGCCCGGCGGCGCAGGATGCGAAGCACCAGCCCGGTGCCGATAAGCGCGCCCAGGAAGGCGACGGCGAACCAGGCGACGGTCAGGAGCCAGGCGGTCAGCCACGAAGCGGACATGATCGCTCACTCAACCGCGTTGCCGGCGGCGGCCATCGCGGTTCCCGCCGCCGCTCTTGGCGCCTTGGGCGGGGATGATCGGAAGGGGTTCGACGGCCAATCGACGATCTCCCGGCGGTCTGCTCGCCTCACGACTTGCCGGCGACGCGGGTCAAGGCCCATTTGACCTCCGCGCCCTCTTTGGCGACGTTGCCGCGGATGACGATCTGCTCGGCGCGCTTGATCTCTCCCTTGACGCCGAGATAAACGCTTTCCTCGAGGCCGAGCACGCCGCCGGAAACCTTCATCTGCCAGCCGGCGCCGCTTGGCAGGCGCAAAAGCGCGGCGGCGCCGTCCTGGACCAGGGACGTCTGGACCCGCGGATGAAGATGGAAGCGCACGGCGAACCTGCGGCCGACGAATTTGCGCCTGAACGCCCTTCCTTCCTTGGGCGCCGACAATGTGTCCTCGCCGCGCAAATCCTCGCCGTCGGCCGAAAGATAGAGCCGGCGCCGATGGATGAGGCCGAACGGGCCGAGATAGCCGTCGTGGCTGGCATCGATCCAGATGGCGCCGTCTTCCTCCTTGCGCCGGCAGACCAGCGACCTCGGGCGCCGTCCGAGGAAGCCGCCGTCACCGCCGTCCTCGAAGATTTCGGTCGAGTTGGTGTCCTCGACGCTGAGCGTCGAATGGGCGGCGGTGGTGCGCATGCTCTGGCGCCACGAGCCGTCCAGGCCGGCGGGGCCGCCGCAGTTGCCGATCAGGCGCTCCTTGTCCAGGCTCATCTCGAAGCTCAGCGTTCCGGCGTGGGTATGGCTCTGGGCGCCGGGCGGCGGCGGCGCGCCGACATCGGCGATGATGAGCGTACGGTTGTTGGTCAGGCGTTCGAAGCCCGAGTGCGGCGCCGAGGCCAAGGGCTTGCCCGTGGCGTCGGCGTGGGTCAGGACCATGTCGATCAGCCACGCCTGTTCCTCGTTGCTGTCATCGAACAGGGCGACGGTGCCGTCGCCGTGGCGGAAGAATCGCACCATCGGCGCCATGCGGTCGATCGCCGATTGTAGGGTCGCGGGAACGTCCCTGTGGGCGGCGATCAGGGTGGCGCGGATATCGACGAGGTCGCGCAGGATCGAGAGTTGCAAGGACGGGCTGCGTTCGAAGTGTCCGCCGTCGCCCAGCACCTGGCGCACCAGCTCCTTTTCCAGCAGCCTTAGCGCCCGCTTCAAGTACCGCCCGCCGCCCGGCAGGCAAACGCCGCAATAGATCAGTCCCTTGGCGGCGCCAATGAGGCGCCCATCGGCCATCACGCCGGGGACGATGCGGGCAAGGTGGCGGGCCTGGCGGGAAAGGCTCTTGAAGAACAGGTTGTTAAAGGCGGCGTCGGCGCCCGCCGAGAGGAATTCATATTGGCTGAGCCAGGCGGAGAGACGGGCCGCCAGGATGTCGGCGCGCCAAGCCAGCCGGTCCCAGCGCTGGTGATGGGCGATCCAGCTTGCCACCAGATCGCGCGCCCGGTGCCGGACGCTATCGCCACCGGCGACGCGCAGGTCCCTGAGCCAGGCGAAGGCGTGCAGTTCCGCCCGCCATCGGGGCCCCATGCCCAAGGGCAACCACAATGTGTGGAAGGGGTCGGGTGCGGCGCTGTTCGGCGGCGGTCCATCGGACACCGGCGTGCGTATGGTCCGTCCGGCGAAGGAGAAGTGGCCTTCGAGAATGGCGCGTCCGTTGTCGGCGTCGCCGGGCCAGGGATCTCCCGGGCAAAGCAGCAGCCGCGCCGGGGTCAGGCCGACGAGGGTCAGGGAATAGGCGGGGATGGCGAAGATCAGCGTCTGGACGCGGTGGCGAAGCGCCGCCAGGTTCCGCCGCGCCGGCCGCTGCGCCAGGGCCAGGAAACGTCTCAAACCGTCGCCTTTACCGTAGTGCCCATTGTCATGGAAAGGTGACATATCCGACGGTCTTGCAGATTCTATTAGGCCCGGGGCGGTGCCGGGTGCGGTCACCCGCCGCCGCGCAGCCGATTGATATTGTCGGCGTAAGCGCCGGCGCCGCCGGTGAAGGTGGCGGTGCCGGCGATCAGTATGTCGGCCCCGGCGCCGACCGCCTTCGGGGCCGTTTCGGCGTTGATGCCGCCGTCGACCGCGAGGTCGATGTCCCGGCCGCTGGTGTCGATCTTCGACCTCAGCGCCCGGATCTTGTCGTACTGGGAGTCGATGAAACTCTGGTTGCCGAAGCCGGGATCGACGCTCATCACCAGGATGAGGTCGATATCTTTGATGACGAAATCCACGGCGTCCACCGGCGTCGCGGGATTGAGCGCGACGCCGGCCTTTTTACCAAGCGAGGCGATCTGGCGCAGGGTGCGATGGAGATGGGGACCGGCCTCGGGATGGACGGTGATGATGTCGGCGCCGGCGTCGGCGAACCGCGCGATGTAAGGATCCGCCGGGGAAATCATCAGATGCACGTCGAAGGGCAGAGCGCTCAGCGGGCGCAACGCCTTCACCACGTCGGGCCCGACGGTGAGGTTGGGAACGAAGTGGCCGTCCATGACATCGACATGGATGAGATCGGCGCCGGCCTCGGTGATCGCCCGCACTTCCTCGCCCAATCTGGCGAAATCGGCGGACAGGATGGACGGGGCTATGCGGGTCGGCTGCTGCACCGGGCTTAACTATCAGCTTAGCCAGAGCGCCGCAAGCGCGCCGCGTAAAAGCCGTCCATGCCGCCGAGATCGGCGAGATGGCAGGGCAGCGTGCGGAGATCGCCGGCGTCGGTGACCGCCTGGGGGAGGCCGCCGATCTCCGAACTTTCCACCGCGATTCGCCTCAGCGGCGCGCCGGCGCCAAGCAGCGCCGCCACCCGCATCTCCGCTTCCTCGGGCTCGAGCGAACAGACGGTGTAGACCAACACACCCCCCGGCGCCAGCATGGCGACGGCGGCGCTCAGCAATTCGTCCTGCCGGGCGGCGAGGCGTCCGACATCGCCGCTCGACTTGGTGCGGGCGATATCGGGATGGCGGCGCAGCGTCCCGGTGCCGGTGCAGGGCGCATCGAGCAGTATCGCCGCCGCCGGCGTATCCGGGCGCCAACGGGTGGCGTCGGCGGCGACCAGCCGCGCTTCGAGGTCGAGGCGGGCGAGGTTCCCTTCGAGGCGTTCGAGACGAACTTCGGAGCGGTCGAGCGCGATGACGTCGGCGCCGAGCGCCGCCAGTTGCGCCGTCTTGCCCCCCGGCGCGGCGCACAGCTCGATCACCGTCTTTCCCCTGACATCGCCGAGAAGCCGGGCCGGCAATGACGCCGCCGCGTCCTGGACCCACCACGCGCCGTCGGCGAAACCTGGAAGCTCGCTCGGCCTGGCGTGATCGCGCCGCAGCGTCGAGGTCGGAAGGCGCCTGGCGCCGAGCCTGGCGGCCCAGTCCCCGGCGTCGTCCTTGACCGTGATGTCGAGCGGCGGCTCCGAAAGGTGAACTTCGGCGATGGCGCGACAGGTGTCCTCGCCGTAAGCCTTGGACCATGACCGCCACAGCCAGTCCGGCGTGTTCAGCCGCGCCGCGTCCTGGGCGGCGGCGAGGCCCGCGCCCTCGCGCGTCATCCGCCGCATGACGGCGTTGACCAGTGGTTTGAGATTGGCCGGGCCGTGCCTGGCGGCAAGGGTGACGGTGGTATCGACGGCGGCATGGGCCGGCGTGCCGATGAAGAGAAGCTGGGCGAGGCCGAGGCGGAGGATATCGGTGACGCCCCTGGCCTTTGCCGGCAACGGGCGCTCGAGGCAATGGCCGATCAGGCGATCGATCTGACCCAGCCGGCGCAAGGTACTCGCCACCAGGAGACGGGCGAAGGCGCGGTCGCGCGTCGCCAGGCGGCCATATCCCGGGTGATCGTCAAGCGCCTCCTCGAGAGGACGGCGCCGGCGCAATACCGCCGCCAGGCAGTCGAGTGCGATTTCGCGGGCGTCGCTCATGTTCCCCCTGACGGCGAGTGGCCGGGCGGGCCCCTCGGACCGTGGGCGCCGGGTCGAAGGCGATAGGAGCCTGATCGACGAATCAATTGGTGCATTGGGGCCCGATCGACCTTAAATTGGCGAACGCCCCGCCGCAAGTGGCCCGCTCGATGGGCCTGGCCGGGAACGGCGCAAGCCGAGGGCAGAGGAGTGGGAGCCCGCCGTGGCCGAGAGCAAGAGAGACGCCCAGGATCACAAGGCGGCCGATGAGAAGGGCCGGCGCCGGAAGGGGCAAGGCCGCGCCGCCCGCCTCCCGAAGTGGTACGGAGGGCAGGCCGCCCCGCCCGCCAAGGCGCCAAAGCCGGCGCCGGCCCAAGCCGGGCCCAAGGAGATCGGCGGCCGCAAGGGGCCGGACCCGACGCGTTACGGCGACTGGGAAAAGAAGGGCCGGTGCATCGATTTCTGAGGCTCCCGGCCGCCTTTCGCGCCGGCGGGCCGGTGCGGGATGGCATCCATCGGCGCCGTTGGCGGCGCGGCGGTTTACAACTATGGATTGACTAATAGTAAATCTACGTACCAAAAAGTTTAAGATAATTTCCCTAAATTGTACTTGTTTTGTTCGCCCCACGGGATTATCCTGAGGTTTCAGGGGCCGCGCCTCCCGCCTCCCGAAGTGATACGGCCCGTCGCCCGAAGGCTATGGGCCGCAGGGCGGAGGGCAGGCAGGCGCCGCCCGGGGCCTTGAGAGTTGCTGGATGTTCGGTTGGACGAGTGTGTCTAGCGGGGCGCGGCGCAGGGGAATGAGCGCCGTGATCGCGGTGCTCGCTTTCGTCCCCGCCCTTATCCTCGGCGCCGGGGCGGCGAAGGGACAATCGGGGCAACTGGCATCGCCCAAGCCTGCGCCCCTTCACCGGCAATCCGTGCCGGGGCCGGTCCCGGCGAGGGTGCTTCGGGTCATCGACGGCGACACGCTGATGGTGCGGGCGCGGATCTGGATCGGCCAGGAGATCGAGATCAAGGTGCGCCTCGCCGGCGTCGACGCGCCCGAGCTTCGCGGCAAGTGCGAGAGGGAACGCCGCCTGGCGCGCCAGGCGCGGGACCTGATCGCCGCCAGGATCGCCGATGGCGAGGTCAGCCTCCACGGCGTCCAGTACGGCAAGTTCGCCGGCCGGGTGCTGGCCAGGGTCGAGACCAGCGCCGGTGATGACCTCGGAACGGCGCTTCTCGACGCCGGTCTCGGCCGGCCCTATAGAGGCAAGCGCCGCCAAGGCTGGTGCGCCCCGCCCGCGCCCGGCGATTGACCGGGCGCACCGCGCTTGCCAAATCATCGGCACTTCCTCACCGATCGCCCCTTGACCTTCCAGCGGGGTCGAGGCCTAAGGTGGCCGAGCCCACCCCGGCGCCGGCGACCCCACCCCCGCCTCCCGAAGTGGTACGGAGGGCAGGCCGGCACCGGCGGCGGCTGTCGGCCGATAAGGAATGGCGGCGATGAACGACGATTCGGGCAAGAATCCGCGACCCAAGGGAACGGGCCCCAAGGGAACGGGCCAAGGCGGCGAAGGACGTTGATCCTGGCCGTCGCCCTTGGCGCCGTCCTCATCATTGTCGGCGCGGTCCTGGTCTGGCGTTTTGCCGGCGCCCCCGGTCCCGAGGCCAGCGGCGCCGGCGGCGCGGTCCAACTGGCCCTCGGCAAAAAGATCTACGACGCCCGGTGCGCGGCGTGTCACGGCGCCAACCTCGAGGGTCAGCCAGACTGGCGCCGGCGTCTCCCCAGCGGCGAATTGCCGGCGCCGCCCCATGACGCTTCGGGGCACACCTGGCACCACCCGGACCCGTGGCTGTTCGACATCACCAAGCACGGCACGCTCCGCTTCGCGCCGCCGGGTTACAAGAGCGCCATGTTAGGGTTCGCCGAGGTGCTGAGCGACGCCGAGATCCGCGCCGTGCTCGCCCACATCAAGGCCTCCTGGCCGCCCGAGATCCGCGCCCGCCAGGCCGACATCACCGCCCGCCACCGCGGCGGCTGAGGCGCCTCCGGCGTCAACCGGGAGACGCGGGCCGATCCGGCCCAAGCCTATCCATAGACACTGGTGACGTGTTAGCCTTCTACAACTAGTTGGCGCGGGTTGATGCCACGCTTTCAACTGTCCTGATTGGACGAAGCACCCAGGCACTTGCCGCGTGGGCTGCTCGGGAGGCCCACCATGGACTTGGAACGTTTCCTCTCTTGGCTCAGCGAGAACAAGGAGTGGTTATTTTCGGGCGCCGGGGTGGTCGTCGTCACTGCGGTTGCTGGCTTTATGAATTGCATTAGCGAGCAACTCTTTACCGGTTCCACTTGCGCCGCTAATAAGTACAGATACTTCACGCTGCGCAATGCGGAAGGCTTGGTCTAGTACATTTAGCATTTCAGGAGAACGGGTAATGATGTCTTTCGCCCAATCTCCCGGCTGTGCAGCTTGAGACTGGCTAAGTGCTTTTTGCAGCAGCGCGCGTAATTCGTCGTGATCGACAGGTTTAGGCAAAAACCCAAATACACCACGCTGAGTGGCAGCAACTGCATCAGCAATAGTGCCGTGCGCCGTCATCAGAATTACAGGAATATCTTTTCTAATCCCCATAATTTCTTCAAACAAGCTTAAGCCATCTAAGCCCGGCATACGCAAGTCACTTAACACAACATCGTAGTTGTCGTTTTGAAGTTTTCTTAACGCTGATTGACCGTCTTCCACTGCGGTCACGTGATAACCTTCGCCTTCCAAACGAATGGTTAGCAAGCGCAATAAGCTTTTATCATCATCAACCAACAATAAGTTAGGGTTACTATTCGCCTTTTCGCTCACTGTTGTGTACTCCTGTTTTTGTCCATCAGTGTTGCTTCAATCTGCAACAATTCTTCTAGTTTTTTGCGCAGGTTAACTGCTTCAATTTCAAGTGCTTTTACTTTCTCACCACGAGAAGTATTTTCCTGCTCTAATACCACCATGGCAGACTCAAGCTGCATAATCTGGTTGTTATGCGACCCAGCAATTACGTTAATTACTTCCTGAGCTGTTGATGTGAATTTATTGGCGATATCGTCTACGGCCAATTGCGCGCGTAACCTGTCTTGATAAGGGGTATCAGTAGGTAAGGTTAAAATGTAGGCATGCAGCGTATCGAAAGCCGAGTCGCCCAATGCTTTTAATGCCTGCTTTCGCTC
>JACZQV010000182.1 GCA_022545545.1 Pseudomonadota bacterium | reverse complement strand
TCCGTTGCTCTGGGCGGCCTTCAGGCCGTCATCGAGGCCGAGGCCATCGGCAAGCGCGGTGGCGAGTTGGCGCTGGTAACGATGGTTGCCCTCTTCCGGCGATTCATAAATTTGCATGGCTTTGCTCTGACGCTGTTCGGCACCGAGGATGACCGCTAGGACTGATCCACCGATGACGGTGCCACGCCCCCGGACGGAGGACAATTGCGCAATCGTTTGGGTCGTGCGGTTAGACGTATGAAGTTCGGTCAAAGGTATTAATGAAATTTTAATAAAGATTAATCCGGAATATCACGTAAGTAATGCCACGTAATGGCGTTCCCCTGGCGGCGCCCTTGCCCGCCATGCCGCCTCGGCGCCTTCGATGCAAGTCAACAACGCAACGACGCGGCGGGGTTGGCGCAGATCGTGCGCACGGGGTGGGATCGGGAGGGGTGAATGGGATTAGCGGCCCGGCTGACCCTTAGCGCTTGCGCACGAATATGAAGTCGCCGCCGTCGTGGCCGGCGCGGCGGATGTCGGAGTATTGCGGCGTCTGATCGGCGTTCAGAACCACCGGGCGCTTGATGGCGTCATACAACGCTTGGCCGTCCATCACATCGGGGTTGGCGCGGAGCGCCGCCATGAAGGCATTGGCGAACACCGAATGGCCCTCCCTGCCACTGTCGGCCACCGGCTCCAACCCGCCGGAGACCAGCGCCGTGCGGGCGCGCTTCCTGGTCATGCGGTCGATCCACCTCTTGCGCGCCACGGATGTCTTGATGTTGATCGGGGCGGCGCGGACCAGGGTGCCCGAATAACACGAATCGGCGACCACCAACACGTGCTTGGCGCGGATCGCCCTGAGAGACGTGGTGATGTCGCCATTGGATACCCAGTTGGCCTTTATATCGGCCTGGGCGTCCACCGGCAGCCAGTAACCCTGCTGTCCGATCTCGTCCAGAATCCCGTGCCCGGCATAGTAGATCAGGAGATTGTCGTTCGGCGTCAGCTTCGCCCGGAGCCGCCCGAGTTCGGTGAAAATGTCGGCGCGGGTGGCGTCGAGAAGCAGCTTGGTCTCGAACCCGTAATCGTCCGTCAGCAGCTTGGCCACTGATTTCGCGTCGTTCGCCGCCGTCTTGAGCTTGGGCAATTCGCGGTAATTGTTGTTGCCGATGACCAGCGCGTGATAGGCGCCGAAATGGATGCCGGCGAACGGATCAGGCCTCGGCTTCGCCGCCACCGAGGGCCTGCCAGGCACCTTGATCCGTCTTTGCGTGATGACCGCCTCGCGGGTGACGGTCACTTTGCGCATCGCCCGGTTTCCCCATTCGTCGACGGCGACGACGGTGATAGTGCTTTCGCCCATAGGCACGCCGCGCCGGGCGCTGAAGGATCCGTCGGCCGCGACCGCGACCGGCCGCCCGTCCATGGTGACCTCGATGATCCGTGAAGAATCGCTGACCCGCCCGGCAATCTCGACCGCGGCGCTCTTTGCCGCCAGCGCGCCGGGCACGTCGATGACCGGGGGCGTGTCGTCCCGGGCCGCCGTCAACGGCTGCTGCGCGGGAGGCGCGGAAGTAGAGGGCGAAGCTGGCGGACGCGCCGGGGAAGGCGCCCCGAACACCAGAGAGCCTGTTGTTGCCACGATGACCGCGACTGCCTGCGGGCCCGGATCTATGATCGTCCAGTCAAATTCGAATTTCTTACCGTCGGGGCGCGACAGCTCGATGGTTTTCCCGTCCTTTTGCAGCGCCAGCCGGGCGCACTGTTTGTCTCCGTCGTCCAGGCTCTCCCACTGAAAACAGAACAGGTCATTCTTCTCCGTCCACCACTTGCCGACATCGGGCAAAATCTCATCCGACTCGATGTCCCCCTTCATGGAGCCATCCGGCTGAAGCGTCATACGAAGTTGGCGGTCGATCCCGAAGGTGCCGGACGAGGTTATCTCGACGTCCCAGATATAGGTGTCGGCCGTGGTCCCCGCGAACAGCCTCTTTATCTCATCGGCGGTGAGGTACTGGGCGGACGCGGGCGCGACCAACGGAACACACAGCAAGACTGTGCCGAAGAAAGAGAAAATTTTTGCCGAAAATCTCCTCATGCCCGTGCCTGCGGATCCGGCGATGGCCGGATGGGTCGATCAGCCGCGCCAATACTAACACAGGATGGGGCCGGATGACGCCGGATCCTCCACCCGGCGGTGAAGGGTCGATGATGGGGGAGCGAGCCAGCTCGAGGCCCCAGGCCGGGTCTTTCCGGGAACCCGGCGTTGACACCTGAGAGGCACCATTGCCCCATGTGTGCGCGGTAATTTCCCTACGGGGCCTCCATAGGCGAGAACGTCGCAAGCGGGGTCATCATCCCTGGCAAACCTTCTCTCCCTCTCGATACCTTCGACCCGAGTATGTCGTGCCTCTATGCTCAAATTTTCGCCACCAATAATTTTCCAAGGTCCCTCGGGCCCGTCCCCCTTGACACCTACCGACGTGGCGCAGAGACTTCACTACCGCCGACAAGCGCCAGGCCGTCCTCGATCCGCCGAAAGACAACGAGTGATCGAATACCGTGGAGAAACGCGATGTGCGACAATCGGCTCAGGGCACTCTATCTGAAAGAGTGGATCACCGAGGTCCGCGCCATGCTCGGTGAATGGTGGCGTCGAAGAGGCTCCACGGCGGCCATCCCAGGTTTCCGGAGTCTTGGGGACACCCCAACAGGAGAGACGGGGGGCGTCGCGGGCGCGGGGCGTTCGCACCGGGCACGGCTCGATCCGGCGTATTTTCGACCGCCACGGGATCAGTTTTAAAAAAACGTGCTCGCCGGCGCGCAGCATCGGCCGGCCGTAGCGGCGGCGCGCCAACGATGGCGGCTGAAGTCGTCGCGCGACATCCCGCTCATCCCATGGATCCACATGCCGAAACCAGGGAGCGCCCCGGCCGGCCGCGAAGGGGGCTAAAAGGTCCCCGGATAGGCGCCGCCGTCGATCAGGAAGTTCTGGCCGGTGACATAGCCCGCCTGGGCGCTGCAGAGATAGGCGCAGGCCTGGCCGAACTCGACCGGATCGCCGAAGCGCCCGGCGGGAACGAGGTCCCTCCTGGCGGCGAGTTGGTCCTCGAAATCGCGACCGGCCTTCTCGGCGGTGACGCGGATATTGGCGCGCAGCCGGTCGGTATCGAAGGCGCCGGGCAACAGGTTGTTGATGGTGACGTTGTCTTTAACCGTCTTGCGGGCGATGCCGGCGACGAAGCCGGTGAGCCCCGAGCGCGCGCCGTTGGAGAGGCCGAGGATCTCGATCGGCGCCTTCACCGCGCTCGAGGTGATATTCACGATGCGCCCGAACTTGCGCGCGATC
>JACZQV010000093.1 GCA_022545545.1 Pseudomonadota bacterium | reverse complement strand
GAGCGCGCTTATGCCGCGGGGCTCCTATTTCTCTGTGTCTCTGCCTGCCTTCGCCGAAGCGAAGCTCCGGCTTCGCGCAGGCAGGCGGTGAAATAGTCAACCGCCGATATCGGCGATCTTTGGTCGGCAACGGGGCCTAGCGGATGCGTTCGCCGAGCGGCCTGACCGCGCGCACGCGCCGGCGCAGCTCCTCGGTCACCCGGCGCGCCTCTTCCATGTTGCGCACGACGTGCGGGGTGATCAGCACCAAAAGCTCGGTGCGGTCGGTATTGTCTTCCTTGACCCCGAACAGGGGGCCGATGATGGGCAGGCGCGAAAGCAACGGGATGCCCTGGGTTTTCTTGGTCCTGGTGTCCTGGATCAGGCCGCCGAGCGCCACCGTCTCGCCGCTCTGCACGGCGACGGTGGTGGAGATCTTGCTCTGGTCGATGGTCGGCGTGACGCCGCCGGTCCCGGGGTCCTTCACGAAGCTGACCTCCTGCTCGATCTCCATGATGACGAGGCCGCCGGGGTTCACCCGCGGCGTGACGCTGAGGATGACGCCGGTGTCGAGCTGCTGAATGGTACTGACGAGCGGCGCGTCGGGATCGCCGACGCTGACCGACGACTGGGTGGCGAACGGTACCTGGAGGCCGACCTGCAGCCGCGCGGTCTGGTTGTCGAGCACCATCAGCTGCGGCGAGGAGATGATGTTGACGTCCGACACCTTGTCCAGGGCGTTGAGCACGACTCGGGCGGAGGGGGTGTTGAAGAGATAGGAAAAGTTGGGGAGGATTTGGTCGGGTGTCGTATCGTCGCCGGCGCCTTCGGTCAGGGCGAAACTGGAGCTGCCGGTCCTGAAGAACCATTCGATGCCGTATTTCAGTTGGTCGTTGAGGGTGACCTCGGCGATCGTCGCCTCGATCAGCACCTGCAGCGGCACGATGTCGAGCTTCTTGATCGCCGCCTCGACCATGCGGTAATCGGCCGGCGTCGCCAGGATCACCAGGGCGTTGTTGGCCTCATCGGCGATGATGCGGATCTCGCTTTCGCCCTCGATGCTGATGGCCGCCGCCTTGGCTCCCTTCGGCGCCGGTGTCTTCTTCGCGCCCATGGGCCGGGGCTGGCCCGTGGCAGGG
The DNA here is from genome assembly GCA_022545545.1 of Pseudomonadota bacterium. Classification (GTDB taxonomy): domain Bacteria; phylum Pseudomonadota; class Alphaproteobacteria; order SMXQ01; family SMXQ01; genus JACZQV01. Next base: position 10,756 of record JACZQV010000093.1, on the reverse strand, counting down.
GGTTTCTCGCCCGGCTTGGCGGTGGTCCGGGCGACCGTCTTTTCGGTCCTGACTTCCACCGGCTTGAGCCCCGGCGCCAGCGCCGCCCTGGCCGGCGCCGGGGCGGCGGCGGTCCCGAAGATCTGGCCCAAGGTCGCCGCCAGGTCGGCGGCACGGCCGTTCTCGACGAAATAGACGAACAGGCGCCTGCCGGCCTCATCGCCGGTGCGGTCGAAGCGGGCGATCCAATCCTGCACTTTCTTGAGATAGGCGGGCCTGGCCGACATCACCAATACCGCGTTCAGCCGCTCGATGGGCTCGAAGCGCACGAGACCCGCCATCGGTCCGTCGGACTGGCTGCCGAACACCTTCTCCAAATCCTCGATCACGTCCTTGGCCTCGGTGTATTTCAACTGGACCAGGGCCACCGAGGTACCGGCCAGCCAGTCGACGTCGAAGATGCCGACGATGTCGAGGAGGTTCCCCAGTTCCTGGCGGGTGCCGGCGAGGAGAAGAAGGTTGCGCGCCTTGTCGACCCTGAGGATCGAACCGGTGGTGGTGAAGGGCTGGAGGATCTTCTCCATCTCGGCGGCGGCGATGAATTCCAGCGGCACGATCTGCACCCCGAAGCCGCGTCCGCGCGCGCCCTTTCCAAGGCGGGGGCGGATGGCGCCGGAAGTCGCCTCGGACGCCGGCAGGACCTTGTAGACCCCGTCGGCCTCGACCAGGACGGCGCCATGAAGCCTGAGGATGTTCTCGAGCGTCGCCAGGAGCGCCGAGCGTGGCAACGGCCGCGACGTATGGGCGGTCACCTTGCCCTGGACCTTGGGGGAGAGGACATAGTTGGCGCCCAGCGTGTCGCCGAGGACCGAGCGCACGACCTCGCGGATATCGGCGTCGGCGAAGTTAAGCGTGATATCGCCGGTGGGCGTGACGGCAACGGCGCTCCGGGCGGCGGCCTTGCGGTCGATGAACTTGCCGGTTCCCCTGATGATCTCGGAGACGTCGGCCTCGCGGGGCGCTTCGGCGGCGATTGGCTGGTCCCCGGCGGTGGCGGGCTTGCCCGCGGCTTCCGCCATCCCGGCGCCTTCCGCCACCACTTCCGGTCGTTGCGATTCGCGCATCATATCGCGCAACTCGGCGCAGGCGCCAAGCATCGCCGCGGCCGAGACGACGAGCGCCAGGCGTCGCGCGTGGGGCTTCATTCGGGCGAAAAACGTGATGTGCAAGCCTCCTTTACGAACTCCCGGACGCCCATTTTTATATTTCGGATTACTGGCCCTGGGCGGCCCGGCACGAATAAGTTACCAAAAACCGCACGATTTCAACTGTTTTTTATTCACTCACCTATTTGGCAATACCCTTAACGGGTGAGCCATACCGGCCAGGGGCGGCCGTGAAGGGTCGATTCAATCGGATAGCGCCCTAATGTTCTCGGGGTCTCGGACCCATCGTTCGGATCGCGGTCAAGGCCGCCGTAGGCACCCCCGCCGGCGAGAAGTCACTCACCACCTGCCCGCGCGAAGCCGGGGCTTCGCGCGGGCGAAGGCCGGCGGAGCACACGGAGATCACGGAGAAAGAGTCACCACCGTGGCACGAAGGGGGGCGCCGTCACTGCCTTGGGCTCGGTGAATCGGCGTCCCTGGTGCGGCTGCGGGGCCGGCGGCGTTTCGGCCTCGCCTTCTTCTTGCGTTTTCCCGGCGCCCGGCGGACCTCGCCCTCGATCTTCACTTCCTCGCGCACCTCGCCGAAGCGAAGGACGATGCGGTCGGCAAGGATCGATTCCAGCACCCAGCCCTCGATCTCCTGCCCCTCCCTGAGGCGGGTGATCTCCCGCCCGCGAGGCCCCTGGACGAGGGCGACCCGCTCCTTGGGCGAGATGACGACGCCGGCGAGCCTGACCTTGACCGTTTGCTTCTTCTTGGGCTCTTCGGCGGGCGCGTCCGGCTCCGGCGGCGGCGGCCGGCGGATCTTCGAGAACAGCGGACGGTCGAGGGTTTCGCCGAAATCCTCGATCGGCGGCATCTGGAACGCTTGCGCCGCGGGAAGGGCGGGTACCTTCGCCGGCTTGACGGCGGCGGTCTCGATCGTCGTCGGGCCGGCGCGGTCGGCGTTGGCCTGCAAGTAGACGAAAATGCCGAGGAACAGGCACAGGAAGAACAGGAACAGGGGCGCGCGCTGCTTTTTCTTGGACCGGCGCATCATGAACCTTCCCGGCGGACGTAGCCCGAGACATCGAAGCGGACGGTGAGCCGGCGGTCATCGGCGGACTTTTTCCCGCGCCTCCGCGCCCTTTGGCGGCGAACGTCGACGTTGTCGAGGAACAACAAGGTGTTCTCCGATTCGAGCGCATGAAAGATCGCCTGCAGGCCGGCGATATCCGCCGATAGCTGCACCCGGATATTGATGGCGCGGTGGTTGCCGTCGTCGCGCGGCGGCAATATCTGGCTGCTCTTGATCTCGCCGCCGCTGGTGGCGACGACGCCCTTGACCCGGTTCTGCAGTTTCGCCGCCGCCAGGGTGTCGGAAGCGCCCTCGAGGTATCCGCCCGTCGACGGTCCGCGGCGCTTGAGCGAAATCAGCTGCTTCTCCAGGGGCGCGCGCACCTTGGCGATGCGCAAGTAACGCTCGATCAGGGCCTTGGATTGGACCGTCGATTCGGCGCTCAAGCGGTACTTGGTCATCACCGGCTCGACGATAAGGCTCCAGATGCCGCCGCTGGCGCCCAGCAGGAGGACGACGGCAAGCGTCCGGCCGAGGAAGGGGGATAGGGTCACCTCCGGCTTCCCCCGGTCTGTCGGGCGCCGGCCGGGGCCCGGTTTCCGGTGCCATTCCTGACGCCGTTGCCTCCGAAGGAGCCGTCCCTGGTCGAGGCACCGTCCTTGGCGCCGCCTTGGGCGAGGTCGGCGGCGATGTTGAACCTTTCGAGGCCCTCCCTGCGGTCCTGGGTCACCGGCGAGGTGAATCGCGCATTGGCGAACAGCGCCGATTGTTCGATCAGCCCGATCAGGTTGGAGGCGGCCTGGGAGAACCCGGAAATCCGTAATTCGCGGTCCTTGATCTTGAACTGCCTGAGCCAGGTGCCGTCGGGCAAAATCCGGGTCAACTCATCCAGGACTTCCGTCGCCTTCACCGATTTTTGCTTGCGCGTTACCAGGAACTGGCTTTCCTCGACCAACCGGTCGATCTCCCGGCGAAGGTCCATGGCCGCGCCGGCCTCCGCCTTGGCCTTGGCGAGCGCCGCCGAGAAGGCTTGCATCTCGCGTTGTTGTGCCTCGAGCGGCAGGTACACGGCGACGGCGATAAGCGCCGCGGCAACCGCCGCCAGGAACAGCGAGAGGCCGCCGACCCGCCGACCGCCGTTAACGCCATCGTCCGCCGGTAAAAGGTTGATGCCTTCGGACGCATCCTCGCCGCCCCGATCCTCGCCGCCGATATCGACGACATCGGGCACGACGCCCCAAGCCGCGGCGCGCTCACACCTCTCATCCATCACCTTGCGGGGAACCGTGACGAGCTCGACCTCCATGCGCCCGGTCTCGGCGTCGCGCATCCGCACCCGGTAGTCGAAGTAAACCTCATCGGCGCTGAACGGTGTGTGGCGGTCCATCTCGAAGGTCAGCACCTGGCGCAAATTCTCTTCCGCCGCCAGGGGAAGGCTGAGGGTCTTGCGTAGCGCCGTACTCGCCGGCAGCCGGAGCACGACGTCAAGCTGGTCCAGCTTGGCTTTCTTGATCAGCCTGGCGAAGGCCCTGGCCTGGGCCGGTTCGTTCAGCCCTTGCGGATCGACGCGGCCGAGTTCGCGCCAGCTCCTGCCCGAAAGCCGGCTGAGCACGATCTCGGGACCGGAAAGGTCGAACAAGGCGGCCTGCGCGCTCCCCTCCAAGGCGCCGCGCAGACGCGCCGGGACGAGACCGGCAAGCTCCTTGAACCACCAGGCGAAGAAACCACCGATGACGGCGATCAGCCGTGCCGCCAGATCTGTCATTCGTTCACCATCGCGATGCCGGTATCCGACTCCCCCGGTATCTGACTCCCCTGGGGCCGAGTTTTCAAGCGATAATGGAACCTGGGCGGCGCCGGCGCCGGCGTCTGCCGCCCTAACCGATTGCCCGTCCCCGAAGCGGCGCCGCTACGTCCATCTCCGGCCCTTTGGCGATCCGCGCCTCGCAGGGGCTTCTCGCACGTCCTTGAAGCTTTGCATGAAGCGATCGCACGTGGTTCGGCGATGGCGGTCCGGCACCGGTACCAAAGTTCAGAAAACAGATTAACAAACCGCTAAAAGTGCCAGCCCGACTCTAACAGTCGACTTTCGGTAACGCTAGCAACCCATTCCGATAGCGTCTTTTTAGGCGGCCGACGGCTGAGAACAATAATCGCGCTTTGTCGCGCTGCAGTTTCGCCGCCGAGCTCGCTCACCGGCCGCGTCGGCGCCGCCGGGAGGAGGTGGGGGCGGCGGCGGTGGAAATGCGTGGCGCGACCACCAGATCGGGCCAGGCCCCGCCATCGGCGAAGGTGACGCTGAGGCGGACGAGATCGGGCAGGGTCTTCTGATCCTTCCACTCGTCCCGCCATGACGGCCTCTCGTCGTTATCGGCGATGCCGAAATAGGAAAACTCGGCCTTCGAGATCCCCTCCAGCAGGACTTTTTCCTGCTCCTCGTCCGCGCCCGCGGGCGGGGGCGGGGGGGCGCCGTCTGCGCCCGGCCGGTAGAGTTGGCGGCGGAAGATGAGGCGCTTGTCATCCACCCCGTCCTCGACCGCCAGGGTGATGGTATAGAAACCGCCGACGCCGAAATGGGCCGGCATCAGGGCGGTGAAGGCGACCGCTTCGGCGCCGCCGGTGAAGGCGATCTGGCGCTTGGCGTCGTCATCGCCGGTGCCGAGCAACGGATAGGCGCCGGTCAGCGCCCGGCGGATGAAGCCGTGGACGGCCTCGAGGCGGGCGAGATCGGCCGAGCGCACATCGCTTGCCTCCCAGGCCCGGGTGCCGAGCCTGAGGCCGCCGAACAGCATCGCCATGAGGAGGCCGAGCAGGGTCATGGCGATGAGGATCTCGAGCAGCGTGAAACCGCGCTGGCGCTCGTTGGCCGCCTTCTTCATGGGTGTTGGCTTCATGGCGCTTTCTTCATGGCGCCGGCCCCGTTCCCGGCCCGGCGGTGGCGCCGGACTTCAGGCGCAGCGTCGTCAGCGAGACCGACCGCTCGCTACTTCCTTCGCCCCAGGCGACGGTGACGACGACCTCATAGGCCTCGATCGGTGGCGGGGGGCCTTCCTCTTCGGACCCATCCAGCCGGTAGGGACGGACCGCGACCCGCCAATTGTAGCCGTCCCCGAAGGCGCCCGTGGTCTCGCCCTCCTCCAGCGCGTGCTCGATGCCGATGGCGGCGAGCTTCGATTCGGCGAGCAGGGTGGCGCGGGTGTATTCCTCGGCGGAGCGCGACGCGCGCATGCCGGTGGAGAAGATCTCGAACAGGACGCCAAGCGAGATGGCGAGCACGGTGAACGCCACCAGGACCTCCAGCAAGGTGAAGCCGCCGCTCCCGCCTTCGCGCCTGCGCCGCCGGAGCGGCTTCGTCGCGCAGGCGCGAAGCCCGCTTCGGCGGGCGAAGGAAGGTCTTACTTTCATGGGAGGCCGCGAAAAGACGATCATATGTCGCACCCTCCTATGAAAGTAAGGACTACTCGTGGATCGAGGTTTGACCGGTAAGCCAGTCCACCAGGACACGGTATCGGCGCTCCCCGTCGATGAAGGTGACGCCCCCGCCGGTCGAGCCGCCGTCGGGGAAGAACCGGATGGTGCCGCTGGTCGCATCGATCAGCTCCGATTGGGCCGTGAACAGGCGAATCTCGCCCTCGCCGGGCAGCTTGCCGCCGGTGTTGGCGCCGACGATGGCATAACGCCGAGTGTCGACGTCGATGGCGAGCGCGACTTCTTCGTTCAGCGCGATCGCCCGGCTTCTGGCATGACGCAGGCTGCCGGCGAGGGTCCGCGCCGCCGCCTTGAGCGAGACACCCGTGACCGCGGTCGAGAAGGTCGGCGAGATCAGCACCAGCATCAGCGCCAGGATCGCCATCACCACCATAATCTCGATCAGGGTGAAGCCGCGCGCGCCCATGACCCTCACCAGCTGGTGACGTCGCCGCTCTCGCCCTCGCCGCCCTCGGCGTTATCGGCGCCGAGCGAGTAGATGTCGTACTCCGCGTGCTCGCCGGGGAAGCGGTACTTGTACGGGTTGCCCCAGGGATCGACCAGCCTGTCGCGCCTCTTGACATAGGGCCCGTTCCATTTGGCGGCGTCGGCCGGGCGTTCGAGCAGGGCGTCGAGTCCTTCGTCCTGGTTGGGATAACGCCCGGTATCGAGGCGGTAGAGGTCGAGCACGGTGGAGAGGTTCTGGACCTGGATGGCGGCGGCATCGGTCTTGGCGCCGCCGAGATATTTCATCACCTGGGGCACGGCGAAGGCGGCGATCAAGCCGAGGATCACCAGCACCACCAGAAGCTCGATCATGGTGAAGCCGCCGGCCCGCCTGCGCGGCCGAAGCCGCTTCGGCGTGGCGAAGGCACCGGGGAAGATCTTAGCGCGCAAGCAACGGATCATGGCGTGGTTCCGTCCTCTGTCCTTGCTCAAAGCCGTTCAATACCTAAAGCCGGAAACCTAAATCGGCAACTCATAAACGCTGAGGATGGCGGCGAGGATCGATCCGATGATGCCGGCGATGATCACCCCGAGCACGATGGTGAACACCGGCACCAGCAGAGCCAGCGCGCGATCCAGGGTGCGCTGGACGTCCTGGTCGTAAATGTCGGCGACCTTGAGCAGCATCTCCTCCATCTTCCCGGTCTCCTCGCCGACGCGGGTCAAATGGAGGGCGAGCCTCGGGAACAGGTCCGAATCGGCCAGCGGCTCGGTCAGACTCTTACCTTCTTTCAGGCTCCCCGCAACCGTCTCGATGTCCCTGGCAAGGGCGGCATTGGCGATGGTGTCACCGGCGAGAGACAAGGCGCTCAGCATGCCGACCCCGTTGCCGATCAGGGTGCCAAGCGTGCGGCAGAAGCGGGCGACCTCGGCCTTGATGAGCAAGGGGCCGAGCAGCGGCGTGCGTAGCTTGCCGAGATCCCACCGGTACCGCCACGCCGGTGAACGTAACTGATGGCGGAAAATGCCAACGCCGGCGATGATGGCGAGGGCGATCAACCACCAATAGGCCTCGATCCCCTCGCCGATGGCGACGACGATCTGGGTCGCCACCGGAAGGGCCTCGCCGGCGTCCTCGAACAGGGGCTTGAAGCGCGGCACGACGACGCCCATCAACACGACGATGGCGAGGATCGCCATTCCGAGCAGGATCATCGGATAGATCAGGGCCGAACGCACGCGTTCGCGCACCTCGATCGCCCCGGCCATGAAACCCGAGAGCCTGTCCAGCACCACCTCGAGGGAACCGCCCGCCTCCCCGGCGCGGACCATGCTGACGTAATAGGCAGGGAATGTCTTGTCCTCGGCGCCGAGCGCATCGGCAAGGGAGGAGCCGCCACGGATGCTATCGAGTATCCGGTCGACGAGCCGTTTGACCGTCTCCTGTTCGGCGAGCTCGGCGATGATCTCGAGCGTCCGGTCGAGGGCGACGCCGGCGTGGAGCAGGGTCGCGATGTCGCCGGTCAGCACGGCGATTTCGCCGGCCGAGGCTTTCTCGCGGCGAAACAGATCGCGCTGAAGAAAACGGGCGACGCCGTGACCCTTGACCTCGTCGACACGCACGGGCAGGTGGCCCAGCGCCTGCAGCCGCTTGACCGCGGCCTTCTGGCCCTCGGCTTCCATTTCACCCTCGACGGTGTCGCCTGAGCTCGCCACCGCCTTGTAACGGTATAGGGGCATGGTCAAACGATCCGGGTTGCCCGGAGGACCTCTTCCATCGTGGTGATCCCGGCCAGCGCCTTGTTCACCCCGTCCTCATACATGGTCCGCATGCCGTGCTCGCTGGCGGCCCGCTGGATCTGGTGGGCCTCGGTGCGGGTCAGGACCAGGCGGCGGATGGGATCGGACATGACCAGCATCTCGAGAATGCTGGTGCGGCCAAGATAACCGGTGCCGTTGCACGCCGGGCACCCCTTGGCGCGGTAAAGGGTTATCGGACCGTTATCCGCGTATCCCTCCAATCCCATCTGCTCGATGAGTTCGGGCATCGCTTGGTAAGGCTCGCGGCATTCGGTGCAGAGCGTGCGCACCAGGCGCTGGGCGATGAAGCTGTTGACGGTCGAGGTCAGAAGATAGTCCTCGACCCCCATGTCGAGGAGCCGGGTGATCGTGCTGGCGGCGTTGTTGGTGTGTACGGTGGACAGCACCACGTGGCCGGTCAGCGCCGCCTGCACCGCGATCTCGGCGGTCTCGAGATCGCGGATTTCGCCGATCATGATGATGTCGGGGTCCTGGCGCAGGATCGAGCGCAGGATGTTGGCGAAAGTGAGCCCGATCTGGGGCTTGACCTGGATCTGGTTGACCCCGTCGAGTTGGTATTCGATGGGGTCCTCGACCGTCAGGATCTTCTTCTCGGGCGTGTTGAGTTCGAGCAGCGAAGCATAAAGCGTCGTCGTCTTGCCGCTGCCGGTCGGTCCGGTGACGAGGACGATGCCGTGGGGGCGTTTCAACACCTCGCGGAAGCCGGCAAGCGTCTCGTCGTCGAACCCCAGCGCCAACAGATCGAACACCTCGCCCTTGTCCAGCACCCGGAGCACGACGCTCTCGCCGTACATCGCCGGCACGGTGGAGACGCGCAAATCGATGTCCTTGCCCCGGATCGCCAGCTTGACGCGCCCGTCCTGGGGCAGGCGGCGCTCGGCGATGTTGAGTTTGGCCATGAGCTTGACGCGGGAAATCACCGCGGCGCGGAAGCGGTTCGGCGGCGCCTCGACCTCTTGCAGCACCCCGTCGATGCGGTAACGCACCCTGAGCCTGTTCTCGAACGGCTCGATGTGGATGTCCGAAGCCCGCGCCTCCACCGCCCGGCTGATCAACAAATTCACCAGGCGGATGACCGGCGCCTCGCTGGCGAGGTCGCGCAGGCGCTCGATGTCCTCGACGGTCCCCTCATCGTCGGTCCCGCCGCTATCATCGACGATCTCGCCGATGGTGGCGGGAGCGCCACCGTAGATGCGTTCGATCGCGCTTTCGACTTCCGCCGGTATCCCGACGCGCGGTATCACCGGCTTGGCGGCGATCAGCTCCATGGCCCTCATGGCATAGGAATCGAGGGGATCGGCCATGGCGAGGACGAGGCCCTCGGGCGTGTCGGCGAGGGGAACGATGCGGGTTTCCCTGAGGAAACGGGCGCTCACCTCCTGATCGAGCACCGGTTCGTCCGGATAGTCCCCGGCGCGGACCAGCGGCATATGGAGCCTGAGCGCCAGGATTCCGGCCATGTCGCCCTCGGTGATCATGCCGAGCTTGGTGAGGATGACGTCGAGCCGTTCGCCGCTTTCGCCGCGAAGGCGAAAGGCGCGCTCGAGGCCGGCGGCGTCGAGCTTGCCCTCGGCCAGGAGCCATTCGCCAAGCGACTTTTCGAACCGCTCCGGCCCGTCCTTATCGCCGGGAACGAGTCCCCCGGCGCTTTTGGGCCCTGTCGTCGTTGCCCCGGCTTTCATCCGCGATCATCCGTGGTTTTGGCCAATTTACGGTTTTTTTCAAATATACGACTCGACCAATATACAACTTGCCAAGTCTTTCTTAATAAAAAATTGCCGGGACTAATACCAAAGGTCCTTTGGTATCAACCCAAGACCAACGGCCCGTAGAGCCAGACCAGCCAGCACCCACCGCAAAGATAGGGCCCGAAGGGGATGCGATCCGCCGCCGTAACCCGCCGGCCGGTGAGCGCGCGCATCAACGCACCCGCCAATCCGGCCACCGCCGCCCAGAGAACGATGCCGGGTAGCCCCGGCCATGCAACCCAGGCGCCGCCCGCCGCCAACAGCTTGGCATCGCCCATGCCGAGCCCTTCGCGGCCACGGATCGCGCGATAGGCGATGCGGATGATGAAGAAGGCGGTAAAGCCGGCCGCCGCGCCGATGGCGTGATCCCGAAGGGAGGCGGGATCGACCCAATAGGCCACCCCAAGCCCGGCGGCGATCAACGGCAAGGTGAGGGTATCGGGCAGGATTTCGTGGCGCCGGTCGATGACGCCAAGCGCCAGCAACGTCCAGCCGAGTATGACCCCGGCGAAGACCAAGGCGCCCGGCAGCACCAAAGCCGCCCAGACGGCGATCAAGACGGCGGCGAGCTCGATGCCGGGATAAAACAAGCCGATGGAGGCGCCGCAATGGCGGCATCGCCCACGAAGGAGCGCCCAGCTAAGCACCGGCACGAGATCGCGTACGCCGAGCGCGTGATCGCAACTGGGACAGGCCGAGCGCGCCAGCACGACCCTGGCCCCCACCGGCAGGCGCGTGATCAGGACGCCGATGAAGCTGCCGACGAACGGCGCCGCGAGGAGGGCGAGCCCCCAGTCAGGGACGGGCCAGGACGGCACGTCAGTACTTACTTTCATAGAAGGGTGACACATCTGACGGCCTTGCGGGTTTTTCGGCTAGGAGCGTGGTCCGCCGTGATGCCGGTCCATCACAAGGGCCGCGCGACGACGTCCGAAGAGCCTGCAAGGCCGCCCGAAGGGTCGTTTTTCGCGGCCACCGGAGGGCGTCAGCGCCGCTTGACGATGTCCAGACATCGTCGGCGCGACGCTTCCTACCCGGAGGCCGCGAAAAACGATCATATGTATCACCCT
>JACZQV010000092.1 GCA_022545545.1 Pseudomonadota bacterium | reverse complement strand
CGGGCCGAGACCGACGGTAAGGCAGAGGAGATGTACTTCTCCGACACCGATTTCGCCATCGCCGATCGGGCGGCCGCGATCGCCAAGGCCCGCGACGTCAAGCCGATCCAGGTGGCGCTGGCCTGGCTGTTGGCCAAACCGGGGGTCACCTCGCCGGTCGTCGGGGTGACGAAAGAGGAGCAGCTTGGCGAGCTCGCCGGGGCGCTCGATATCGAGCTCACGGCGGAGGAGATGGCGGCGCTGGAGGCGCCCTATCTGCCCAAGCGCCCCTACCGATAAGCGATCAAAAGGCGCCGCCTTCACCCCGCCCGGGAGTCTCAAGGACTTCGGGCGGCGAGGACCATCCAACCCGTCAGGAGCGCGAGCACGATCCCGGCGATGAGGGAAACGGAAAGCGGGATGGCGGTGGCGCCGACGACGATCTCGGTGCCGAGGAAATAGCGCACGAAGTGGGCGATGCCGACGATGGCGAAGATGACGGCAGCGGTGTAGAGCGCCGGTTTCTGCATGATGCCCTCCTTGGCCGAGGACTATAGCCGCTAAATCGTGGCGACAAGAAGATCCGGATGCATCGATCTTTTAAATCTCGGTTTAAGGTATAAGCTTACCAGGGAGACGCAAGTCACTTATATGGTTTGATTTTTTGGCGCAGGCGGGGACTGGCGCGTCCCGAAAGGCTGCTCGGGGACCACTGAGGCTTGCCTTTCAGGCGCGGTGAAAGCCGAGCCGGATTATCTCTAGCGCCTGGGCTCGAGCCGGTCGATCTTGCGCTCGATGCGGTCGAGGCGCAGTTCCAGATTATGCAGGCGCTGCTCCAGCCCGGTGTCCTGCCTGTATTCGGTGGTTTCCGATTTGTATTCCGCGCCGAACAGGGTGCAGCCGCCGCCGAGCAACGCCGCCGCCAGGACCGGGCCAAGCAATATCCGTCTCTTTGCCATAAGGGTTCCTTCCACTAGAAGCAGGCCAGTCGCCGCGGGAATCTTACACCACGCAGCGCTCAAGAACTCGTGGCGTCCGAGGGATGGCCATTATGGCCTAGGACCGGACGGCGAGGCAACGGCGCCGAACCGTTGCCGCCGTCTGGATACGGGGCTTCCAATCCCCTATCCTCTCCCGCCGGCCGGTCCGGGCGGCAGCCGGGACCGGCGGTAAGTTTGCGCCTCGGTCAGAGGCATCGGTGGGAAGCGGATGGATTTGACCCTTTACTGGTTCATGTTTCCGGTGGCGATCGCCATCTCGACGACGGCGATATTGAGCGGCATCGGCGGCGCCGCCCTGTTCACGCCGATGTTCCTGATCGTCTTTCCCCTGTTGGGCGCCGAATACACCATGAGCACCGCCGTCACCGCCATCGGCGCCGCCTTGTTGACCCAGACTTTCGGTTTCGCGTCGGGCTTCATCGGCTATCGGCGCAGGGGACTGATCGACTACAAGAGCGCCCTTCCCTTCATCGCCGTCGCCGTCCCTATCGCCATCCTTGGCGCGCTTCTATCGCAATCCGTCGACGCCAATCTGTTGAAGGGGACCTATGCCGTCCTCATGGCGATCCTGTCGGTGATCCTGTTGCGCCGGCCGGCATCGGTGGAAGGCACGCCAACCATCGGCGCCGAGGCGCGCTCCGCCGGCCTTCAGTCGGCCGAAGCCGACTTCCGGCTGGCGAAGGCCGGCGCCGCCAGCGCCCCCGAGGTGCGCGAGCTGAAGGCGCGTGACGGCACGAGGTATCGCTACGCCGCGCCGCGTCAGGGCTTGGGCGCCGTGGCCACCGGCATCGGCGCCTTGCTCACCGGCATGGTTTCGGTCGGCATCGGCGAGGTCATCATGGGGCAACTGGTGAAGCGCCACCGGGTGCCGCTGCCGGTGGCGGCGGCGACCTCGGTCCTGATCGTGATCGCCACCGTGACCGCGGCGTCGTTGGCCCAGGTGACGGCGCTGATCGCCGAAGGCGGCGTCGAGGCGGTGCCGTGGAACCTGGTGATGTACACCATCCCCGGCGTCATCATCGGCGGGCAGATCGGCCCCCGTGCCCAGGGAAAGGTTTCCGAGACTTTCATGGTGCGCGCCATCGCCTTCTTGTTCGCCCTCATAGGCGTCGCCATGGCGTCGATCGTGATCGCCGATCTTATCGGCGGATGACCGCGGCGGCGGCCCCGGCCGCGCCCTTGTGTTTGGAGCGAATGATGTCAAAATGCCGGCCATGTTGTGGCGATTTGCCGTTCCCCTCCTCGTTCTTCTCGCGCCCCTCGCGGCCCACGCCGAGATCACCGGCAAGGCCAAGGTGATCGACGGCGACACCATCGAGATCGACGGCAAGCAGATCCACCTTTACGGCATCGACGCGCCGGAAATCTTGCAGACCTGCTGGTTCCAGCGCGGTGAGTTCCCCTGCGGCAGGTCGGCGCGCCAGTCGCTCTGGGTTTACGTCAAGGACCAGGAGTTGACCTGCCGTGAACAGCCGGCCGGCGCCGAGGGCGGCACCAGCGCGGTCTGCTTCGCCGAGGGCCGGGACTTGGGCGAACATATGGTGCGGCGCGGCTGGGCGCTTTCCGAGCGCAAGCGCGGCGGGGCCTATGTCGAGCTGGAGGAGCAGGCCCGGCGTCAGAAACTGGGTCTTTGGAATTTCAAGTTCACCAAGCCCTGGGACTGGCGGGCGATGATGCGCGAGGCGAAGTAACAGCGGACTGTCCTGGAAGATATAGCGCCCCTCGATAGCGCCCCTCGGCGGGCCATGGCGGGGCGGCGGGGAGCGGACCGGCTTTGGCGCGGTTCCCGATACCGGCTTTGCCGGGTGCCACCGGTGGGCTATTGTCCCTTCAGCGAATCGTTCGGTCGAGGGAGGCGTTCTGGCAGATGTCCGGCAACGAAGATAAGACGAGCCGTTTTCCGGCCGTTGGCGAAGACGGCGCGCATTCTCCCGACGGCCGGTTCTACAAGGAAGAGATCGAGCTGGCGCTGCGCAACAAAGGCATGCCGCTCGAGGCACTGCGCCATGACGTCACACCGGCGACCATGCACTATCTACTCGTCCATTTCGATGTGCCCGCGGTCGATGCCCGGGAATGGCGGCTCGAAATCAAGGGCGCCCTCGCCAACCCCTTGAGCCTGAGCCTGGAAGAGATAAAGCAACGCCCGGCCGTCTCCACTACCGTCACCATGGAATGCGCCGGCAACGGGCGCGCCCTTCTCGAACCGCGACTCATCAACCAGCCCTGGGGACTCTCGGCCGTCAGCACCGCCGAGTGGACGGGAACGCCGCTGGCGGCGCTGCTCGCGGAGGCGGGGCTGGCGGACGAGGCGGTGGAGATCGTCTTCACCGGCCTCGATGAAGGCGTGCAGGGAGACGAGGTCCAGTTCTATCAGCGCTCGCTCACGATCGACGAGGCGATGCGCCCGGAAGTCCTGCTCGCCTACGAAATGAACCGCGAAACCCTGCCGCCGCCCCACGGCTATCCGCTGCGCCTCATCGTTCCGGACTGGTACGGCATGGCCAGCGTCAAGTGGCTCGACCGGATCGAGGCCGTCGGGGAACCCTTCGAGGGCTACCAGATGGTCAGCTCCTACCGCATCTCGCGGTCCGCGGACGAGCTGGGAGAGCCGGTTACGCTGCTTAAGGTGCGCGCCCTCATGGCGCCTCCCGGCATCCCCGACTTCCTGACCCGCCAGCGCCTGGTCAGGTCCGGTCCGGTGGTGCTTCAGGGAAGGGCCTGGGCCGGGCGGGCCGCCATTGCGCGCGTCGAGGTCAGCGTCGATGGCGGCCAAAGCTGGGCCGACGCCGATCTGGCCGATCGGGTCTCGCCGTTCGCCTGGACGGCGTGGTCGTTCACCTGGGATGCCGAACCCGGCCGGCATACCCTCAGCGTCCGCGCCACCGATGACGCCGGCAACACCCAGCCGGTGGACCCGCCTTGGACCTATCACGGCATGGCCAACAACATGGTCCAGCGCGTCGACGTGCTGGTCGAGTGAGGCGTCCCTCCGACCCCTGGCCGAGCGCCGGTGTGGGTCGGCCCGGGGGGGCGGTCGGCCCGGCGCAAGCCCGCGGCCCTGAACCCCGTGCTTTGAGGCCTGAAGGAGCAATCCGTGACCGAAGGGGGGGTGCGGGCGGCGGACTTCCCTTATATCGGTGATTCGCTGGACCAGGATATCCACCCGGCGCTGGCCGTCGGCATCCCCGCCGTGTGGCTGCGTACCGAACACCGGCGCCGACGATAAGGCGCCTGACGGCGTGCCGGCGGTCTCACGCCTTGCGGATGCCTTGCCCCATCTGATCGCCGGGTGAGAACCCGGCTGATCCCGATGACCGCCAAAATTTTTCCAGGTTGCCGAGTGGGGCTTATCCCAGCCCAACATTCAGCCAGACCAGTATTGGGATAAGAAGAAGTCAAGGAATTATGTAAAATGCAATCTATTAGTAGAACATGATCGCGGAATTATACCGATAAATGCTTTGACTCCACAAGGGATTTGCCAATTTCATTCCTCTATATAGGAGGTTTTATTTACGGTTTGGTAAGGCATTATTTCTATACTTACTGTTAACTAATTCGTTGGTGCTTAAGCGATATCCGGCGCCTGATACTGTCCGGTGCCGCGATGGGGCTTGGGCCCATGCCGGTAGGGATAAACCTTGGCCCGCACTGCATCGCATTCGCTACATGCCCGATTTCTGCTGCCGTTGCTCGTCGGCGGCATCATCGCCGCGGCCGCGGGCGCGTGGGTGACCTACACCACGACCATCGGCCATTTCACCGACCAGCTGCTGCAGCGCGCCATGCAGCTCGCCAGCGCCCTCAACCATTCAACGATCCTGGGTGACGACGGAACACGAATTCAACATGTGGTGCGCGAGATCGCGGGTGACATGCCGGAAGTCCAACTCATCGTCATCGCGACAAGGGACTCTCGGAAAGTCATAGCCTCTTCGGTCTCCGGCTGGAATAACCGCCCCATAGACCAACTGCCGAACTCCCACCTCCGCCAGGAAATGGTCGACGCCCTGGAGCACGGCCGTTTCGGGCCGCATATCGATGAGGACAGCCACAGCCTGTCATACATCGCCCCCCTTCAGCCGCTGAGCCCAGGGCGCGGCGTCCATCTTCGCCCGGCGAATGGCTTCGGACCCATGTCCGGGCGAACGATCGGCTGGTCCGGCGACGCTGTGGCCGGCGCCGCGGCCGCCGTCATGCGCTCGCCCCAGATGCCCTTCCCGCGCCGGTACCGGGGCGCGATCCTGATCCAGCTCAGTCAGCGGGGCATGGAGCAGGCGGTGGCAAGCATCCTCGGACGCCTGTTCACGGCGGTGTTGGGGGGCGTCATGATCACCATGATGATCGCCTATCTGCTGTTGAACCGGCAGGTCATCACGCCCTTGAATGCGTTACGCCTTGCCATGGACCGGCAAAGCTCCGGCGATGCTTCCGCCCGGGCGCCGGTGCGGATCTACGATGAAATCGGCGATGTCGCGGTCAGGTTCAACTCCATGCTCGACACCCTGGGGGACCGGGAATCGGCGCTGACGGAAAATTCGGCGCTCCTGGAGACGACGTTCGAGAACATGTCCCAGGGCATCGCCGTCCACGACTCCGATCTCAAGCTCGTCGCCTTCAACCGCCGCTATATCGAAATTGGCGGTTATCCGCCCAACTTGATCCGCTTGGGGCTGCCCTACGAGGACATCATAAGGTTCAACACCGAACGGGGCGCATACGGCCATGACGATGATTTGGGCGTCGAGCAACAGATAAACAGGCGCATGATGTCGGCGCGGCGGGGGGAGGCGCTCAGGGATGAACGTGGGGGCCCCAACGGCACCATCCTTTCGATCAGGCGCGATCCGTTGCCTGACGGCGGATTGGTCGTCACCCTTGCCGATATCACCGACCGCAAGCGGGCCGAAGGACAGATGCTCAAGGCCAAGGAGGAGGCCGAACTCGCCGACCGCGCCAAGACCGACTTCCTGGCCAATATGAGCCACGAACTGCGCACCCCTCTGAACGCCGTTATCGGCTTCTCGGAGGTCATCAAGGAGGGGATGTTCGGGCCGGTCGGAAACGCCAAATACATTGAATACGCCAACGGCATTCACGAATCCGGCACCCACCTTCTGGCCCTGATCAACGATATACTGGATCTCTCCAAGGTCGAGGCGGGCAAGGCCGATCTCGACGAGGAAGCCGTCGATGTCCATAAGGTCATCCGCTCCTGCATGACATTGCTGTCGGAACGCGCCGAAAGCGGCGCGGTGAAACTCATTGCCGATGTGCCGGCGGCGCTACCGACGCTGCTCGCGGATGAGCGCAAGTTGAAGCAGATTTTGGTCAATCTGCTCTCCAACGCCGTCAAATTCACCGATCCCGGCGGCACGGTGACGGTAAAGAGCTGGGCCCGCCCGGAGAGCGGCTTCATCATCCAGGTCATCGACAGCGGCATCGGCATGGCGCTCGACGATATCCCCAAGGCGTTGGAACCCTTCACCCAGGTCGACAGCAAGCTCGACCGCAAATACGAAGGGACGGGGCTGGGCCTGCCGCTGACCAAGTCCCTGATCGAATTGCACAGTGGATCCTTCGACCTGCAGAGCAAGATCGGCATTGGCACCACGGCGACGGTCCGCTTCCCGGCCGAGCGTGTCGGCGCCGCGGTGGCGGAGATGCCGCGCCCGGCCGAGACATTGTCGACGGCCTGAGTCGCGTATACCTTTCGGGGTGATGCGCGAAGAGCTCATCCGGGCGGCGGCCCTCTCCTGGCAATCGCCCTTATCATGGCAACAGTGATCGATGCTCCCGGGGGACAAGTGACGGCGAGGACATCGCGCCTCGCCATGGCGGCCGGTATCGTTTGCGTGCTTGTTGGCATGCCCGGCGCCTCCGAGGCCGAGTGGATGCTGATGGGACGCCACGGAGGCTGCGTGAGCCTGCCCGCGGCGGCGGAGCGGCCAGTACTCACTTTCATAGGAGGGTGCGACATATGATCGTCTTTTCGCGGCCTCCGGGGTGGAGGCGTCGCGCCGGCGACCCTGGCTCCGCCGGAGGCTTCGCCGAGGCGAGTGTCTGGACATCCACCCTCCGCAGCGGCAGCGACTGTCCGCCCTACAACTCCGGAAGGCGGGAAGGTGCCGCTGCTGCGGAGGACGGGTCGTCAAGCGGCGCCGACGCCCGCCGGTGGCCGCGAAAAGCGACCCTTCGGGCGGCCTTGCGGGTTCTTACGCTCTCGTCGCGCGGCCCTTGTGATGGACCGGCATCACGGCGGACCACGCTCCTAGCCGAAAAACCCGCAAGGCCGTCAGATGTGTCACCCTCCTATGAAAGTAAGTACTAGAGACGTCGCAAGGGGTCTCGGAGCCCGGCGAGCTCGCCGCCAAGCTACGCCGGGAAGGCGTGGCGGTACGGACGACGGAGACCACCGTACCCGGCGGCAGGATGATCGAACTTACGGCGCCGGCGCGGGGTCTCGCCATGATCTTCGTGCCGCGGGAACTTTGCCGGTCGCCCGCCACCTCGGGGCCGAAACGCGAACCCGCCGCCAAGACCTGCCGCTGAACTACCCCCCCTCGCGCTCAGGCCAGGATCAGCAAGTAGAGCCCCGCCGCCAGCATGGCGACGCCACTGATGCGCGCCGTCCATTCGCCATGGGGCGCCGCCTTTTCGACCAGCACCAGGATGGTGAGAGCCGCCACCCACAGAAGGTTCATGACGCCGAGGACGAAAAGCAGTCCCATGAGGAACCAGCAGCAGCCGACGCAATAAGCGCCGTGCTCGAGCCCCATGCGAAGGGCGCCGCCGGCGCCGCTCCGCCAGCGGGTCATGATGAAGTGCACCGGCGACCGGCAGTTCTTGAGGCAGGCGTGTTTGAGCGGCGTCAGCTGGTAGGTGCCGGCGGCGATGAACAGGGCGCCGGCGAGAACGGCGCTGGTGCTCACCAGCATCGGCGAAAGCAGCGCGGCGCTGTGCAGGGCCCACTGCAGGATGGTGGCGAACAGGCTGAAGGCCGTCCACGCGCCGGCATAGCCAAGGGCGAAGGCGCCGGTGGGGACGAAGGGATACCCCGCTTCCCGCTTCTTGCGGTTGATCATGGCGAACAGGAGGATCATCGGCGTGGCGCCGGGTAACATCATTCCGACCATCATCACCGACCACATCAGGACCATCAGGGCGAAGTCGCCCGCCGTCCACGGGATCGGCCGGGCATTGGCCATGGCCTCGCCCATGGCGCCGGGCCCATCGACCATGCCGGCGGCCAGCAATATCAGATAGAGCCATGCCAGCACCGTGACCCCGCCGAGCCCGGCGAGCACCACCAGGCGGTCCCGCCGCAGAACGGTAACGAGTATGTGAGCCATGATACGTGCCTCGACGCCACCCCGGCGCGGGGCCGTCAGAGGTATCTTTCTATTTCGGCGGCGAGGCTGGTCACTGCCGTACACCCATGGCCGCCCTTACCTGACGACCCCGGAATCCGTCAAATGAAGCTCTGCAAGATGGCCGTGGCTGTTGACCAGATCGAGCTTGATCACCCCGGTGGTCTTGGCGGTGCCGCTGGCGACCTCGGCCACGGTGTACTCGAAGCCGTGGGGCAGGTCGATGCGGGCGCGGTGGGGATTGCCGGTGACCGGATTGCGGATCGGCTCCATCGTTCCCTCGATCATGCCGGGAACGACCAGCCGCGCCGTGCGCTCATCGACATCGATGTCCAACTCGATGGCCATGAACAGCGGATCGTGGACCTTGGTCATGGTGGCGCTGAAGACCTGCAGCATGGTGGCGCCGGGTTCGGTCTCGCGGCCATGGACGATCTCGACCAGCGCATGGCGCTGGTCATCATCGGCGCGCTCGTCGATGATGGCCTGCATGGTGCCGTTGCCCTCGTGGATGGCGTTGGGCCAGCTCAAGGTGGCCGCCCAGCAAAGACCGGCGAGGGGAACGTCGCCGAAATGCCCTTCCTCGATACGCATCGCCGTCACCGCGCGGCAGGTGCCGTCGGTGGGCAGGGCGTTGAACTGGCACGGACAGCCGTAATCGCAGTTGCAGTTGACGTACTCCGGTCCCTTCATCGACCATGAAACATTCGCCATCCCTACCTCCGCTGAGCGTTGCTAAATCCGCGATTAAAGCGGATCGGTAACGTTTTGTTGGTCTTACGGCCAGACCGGGGCGAAGAACAGCCTTGCCGCCGGTGAACTAACTTAACATGGTTTTTCCAGGACCGGCGAGTGCCATCCTCGGGCCGCGTGCGGCGGTCAGGCGGCGGACCCATGGCAGGGATATCCGTGCTAGAGTTGTCAAAGAGACCCTCGTTGATGGGATACCGACCCGCCGGGACCGATTCGCCGGCGCTTTTGTTCGTCTCATCCGATTTTATAAAGCCAAGGCGTAACCCGTGAAAAGAGAACGGAAATGGCGGTGAAGCCAAGCACGGAAAAGCTGCCCCGGGTGGGCCCGGTGATACTCGCGGGTTTGCTCGCGGCCTTTACCTTTCTGGTCTCCGCCAATCCGCTGGCTACCGTTCTGTCGGGGTTCGCCGGGGTGGTGATCTACTGGATTCTTTGGCATTTGGACCGCATCCACAATGAGCTGTTGGCGATCCGGGAAAACCTTGCGGACCGAAGCGATGAGGGCCGCGACGACGACAGGTGACTCGATGCCGGTAACGCTCTCGTCCCGCCCGTTGCCGGCCGTCAGGATGGCTCTGCCGCCGCCACCGGTCCCTGCCCTTTTGGTGTATTCCGACCCCGGCTGAAGGGCATCCCCTAGCGGCGCTCACCGATCGGCTCTCCACCCGGAGGGGATCAGGCGGCGCCGCAGAGCCCCCCTTGCGGAATCTCTCGCCGCTTCTCCTTGAACGGCGCGTTAGACGCCGCCTGACGGCCAGTCCCCATTGCCATCCCGAGCGGCGCCTAGGACCCGACGAGGCCCGCCGGCGGTCAATCTCAGGTAAATTGTGGCGACCGGTATCGCCATCCTCCCCGATAGCCGGGCGTTGTCTGCCGCCTTTAAGGCAAATAAAGACATAAAAACGAGGAAGATAAAATCGTTAACTATTTATTAACCATAGAAATTAACTTTAAATCTAAATATTTACCTTAATATTTAGTAAAAAATCTCTTGATTTTTACTTAAAATCCCCTGATAATTAGCCTCAATATTTACGAAAATTGCTTTTGATATTTTCGTATTAGTTAACAAGCCGGTCAGGCGCCGGCACGGCGCCGAGCCAGGCGGCCCGAAACGGGTGATGTTCTCCATCCTTGTGGAGGGCGCGTTTCGGTCACCGGCGGCGGTATTCGAGAGGCATAGAGGAGGCGTTTGGAATGTCGGATATCAGGCGGAAAATCAGCGGTTCAGGGTTCATCAAATCCCTTATCCGGGATAATCACGGCGCGATCGCGGTCTATATCGCCATCATCACGCCGGTCATGATCGGCATCGGGGCGATGACCCTGGACATCGGGCGACTCATCACCCTGCATACCGAGCTGCAATACGCCGCCGACTCGGCGTCGCTCGCCGGGGCGCGCGAGCTCGACCGTTTCCCCGGCGCCATAGCTCGGGCCAAAGCCGCGGCGGCGGGCGCGGTCGCCAATATCCAGACCTTCGCCGCCGATGGCGGCGGCAAGCAGGTCGCGATCGATGTTACGACGGAATGCGCCGACACGCCGGTCCCGCCCTGCGTCCGTTTCCTCAAGAGCCTGCCGGCCGATGATGACGATCCGATCCAGCCGTCGGACGTGACGACGAAGGATGACGAAGCCCGCTTCATGGAAGTCCATGTCGGCGCCCGGGCGATGACCAATGCGCTGATCCAGATCGTCACCTTCGGCAGCGGCCCGAGCACCATTTCCACGGTGGCGAGCGCCGTCGCCGGCAACGATCAGGTGATCTGCCGAGTCCCGCCGATGTTCATGTGCAACCCGACGGAGCTCGAGCCCTACCCCGGCAACCTGGACCTGAATCTGCCGGTCGACCTCATCGGCTCGAGGGAAAGCAGATGGAAATGTTCCATCAGGGCGGGGGCGGACAGTATGAGCCGGGCAATTTCGGGCTTCTCTGCCCCACCGGCACGGAAGGCTCGCCCTGCGGCGCCGGTTTCATCAGGGACGCGCTGGCCTCGACGACGGGCACCTGCGTCAGTCTTCAGGTGGCGGAGACCAAGACCGGCGTCACCCTCCAGATGGTCCGCACCGGCATCAACGCCCGGCACGACTTCTTCACGCCCCAAGCGAAGAACTCGGATCAAATCCCGTGGCGCACTTTGGACGAATTCGTGCCGGCGGCCAACGTCACCCAGGGCGGCGTACCGAAGGATAAAGGCAAGACCACCTGCGAATACGACCAAGTCGGGGGTGACAATCTCAACGCCGGCGGACAGACCGTTGACGAGTGGATCGCCGCCGACCCGGTCAACAACACCGCCGATAACTTCGTCGTCGATCAGGTCGCGGACACGGCCATGGGTTTCCCCAGGGACAAGTGCATTAACGCCGACAACTGCGCGACCGCGGGCGCCGTCTCCGGCAATCAACGCATCGGTGATGGAATTTGGGATTACCACGAATATTTCAGGATCAACCACGGCTGTAAATTGAACGACGGCTCGGACTGCAAGCCCCTCGATTGGGACGCCCTGACGAATAATACGGGCACCAACCCGACCTGGCCGCCGACGCGCTACGAGACCTACCGCTACGAGATCGAGAGGGCGCCCGAAAACATCGTCATGCCCAACCAGACCATCTATAACGACGCTGGTGTCGCCAGCAACCAGACGGAAGAAAACGGCCATGCCCAGTGCTTCCAGGGCACGCCGCCGGTGATACCGGGGTACAACTATTTTCCGGCCGCGGTCCGCGATCTGTCGCTCCTCAAAGATCGCCGGATCCTGCCGAT
>JACZQV010000008.1 GCA_022545545.1 Pseudomonadota bacterium | reverse complement strand
TGGTCATTGGGCGAAGACGGACCTCGGCCAGTGGGCCAGGCGTCACGGCGTGCGGGAGGCCCGCTCTAGAGTACCTCTGCACCCACTCTTTTTCGCACGAATGCTCGCAAAAATAGCCCATTCATTTGCCGTAGCCGAACTAGGAGCCGGGACATTCCAGCCACTCCTGCCCGATTTAATACTCGGGCAACCAGATTGGTTGTTCACTTACGTGATCGGCGGCGAGTTTTCCACGGTCCCGGCTACCGATAATCTCCACGAACTCAGCCTTGGGCGGTACGAGGTAGCCGAGGACAGCTATTGGGTAGCAAGGATACGGCTCTTTGCCGATGAAGGCGCGCCAGTCTATAACGTCGTCGTAGGACCGCCGAACCCTATCTCGCCATAGCCGCCGTCAGCACGGTGCGCTCAACAAGCAACCGTTTCACACAAAATCGGTAAAAATCTCGCTGCCTTTCGGACAGACATTCCCAGTCGCCATCTTCCGTGGGCTCCAAATGCTCCATCTTGTCATGAAGCACAGTCGCAAGATGCTCAACCGGCGTGACCTCGATCTCGGGATTATCAACGTTTACAGTGTCTTCCAATCATATCTCCAGGATATGGTACGTCAACCGGATAGTTCCCCTTGCTCGAGCTGCTTGGAAAAGTCTCATAAAATCAATCCCTAAAGGTTTTGCGGATGAAGTCGATCACCTCTCCCGCCGCCCCGTGCGTGTACAAATCATTATGGCCGGCCTCGGCAAAATACCGCGCCGACTTCGGCTCCGCAGCGGCCTCGAAAAGCTTTCGGCCATAGCCGACGGGCACGATCCGGTCGCGCTCGCCATGGAGGAAGAGCAACGGCGCCTGGACGCCGGCGATCTTGTCCATCGAATCGAAGCGGTCCCATACCAGATAGCGTACCGGCACGAAGGGATAGTGCTTGGCGGCGATGTCGGCGGTGGAGGTGAAGGGCGCCTCGAGCACGACGGCGCCCGGCGTCCCCTCGGTGGCCAGCTGCACGGCGACGCCGGAGCCCAGCGATTCGCCGTAGAACACGGTCCGCCGGGCAGGGATGCCCTTCCCGGCCACGAACGCCACCGCCGCCCGGCCGTCCTGGTAAAGACCTTCTTCCGTCGGCCTTCCGGGATTGCCGGCGTAACCCCGGTAGCTCACCAGCAGCACCCCGAAGCCGGCGTCGATATAGGGGCGGACCTTGCCGGCGCGATAGCCGATATGTCCGGCGTTGCCATGGAAGTAGAGGATCACCGGCAGCGCGTCCGATTGCGGCGCCCGGTACCAGGCCAAAAGGTCGAGACCGTCCTTGGTCTTCAAGCTTACCTCGCCCATCTCCGGCACGCCGAAGTCCGCCGGCGAGGGTTTGTCGGTGGCGGGGAAATACATCAGATGGCGCTGGAAGACGGAGAGTGCGCCGACCAGAGCGCCATAGGTGATGAAACCGACGGCCAGGATTTTATACACTCTCACCGTTTCTCCCGGACTTGGGCGACCCAGAGCGGTTCCTATCTACCAAGAACCGCCCTAACCATCGACCAATACTCCCCCGTAGTCTAGACTATGATCGGTCATGGCGCGAGGGCATCGCGTGAGGGCATCTCGTATCTCGCCCCGCCGGTTGCGATACCTTTGCCCGCCGTAAATAAATTGGTGCCAGCGGTAAATGAAATGGGAACGGTCGATCGCATGGCCGTAAGAATGTATGACGAATGATTATGCCAATGCCAGGACCGGTGGGCGCATCCTCGTCGATGCGCTCAGGATTCACGGCGCCGACACCGTCTTTTCCGTCGCCGGCGAAAGTTATCTCGCGCTCCTCGACGCGCTCTATGACGTCCAGAACGAAATCCGCCTGATCACCTGCCGCAAGGAAACCGGCGCCTCCAACATGGCCGAGGCCTATGGCAAGCTGACCGGCAAGCCCGGCATCTGCGTCGTCACCCGCGGTCCGGGGGCCTGCCACGCCAGCATCGGGGTCCATACCGCGTTCCAGGACTCGACGCCGATGATCCTGCTGATCGGTGACGTGCCGCGCCATGAGATCGAGCGTGAATCCTTCCAGGAAGTCGATTACGGCCTCATGTATGCGCCGCTCGCCAAGTGGGTGGTGCGCATCGACCAGCCCCGGCGCATCCCGGAATTGATGGCGCGGGCGTTTCGTACCGCGACCTCGGGCCGGCCCGGTCCGGTGGCGGTGGTGTTGCCCGAGGACATGCTGTCCGAGATGTGCGACGTCCCCGACACCCCGCGCTATGAAGCCACCCATGCCCATCCGGGCGATGGCGACATGGCGAAGTTGCGCGCCCTGCTCGGGGCCGCGGCCCGCCCGGTGGTGATCGTCGGCGGCAGCGGCTGGAGCGAGGAAGCCTGCCGGGGCGTCGTCGAATTCGCCGGCGCCAACGCGCTTCCCGTGTGCTGCTCGTTCCGCCGTCAACACATCTTCGACAACGACCATCCGAGCTACGCCGGCACGCTGGGCTTCAGCGCCACGCCGGCCCTGGTGCAACGGATCCGGGAGGCGGACCTCATCCTGACCGTCGGCGCCCGGCTCGGCTCGATGACGACCCAGAGTTACGACCTGATCTCGGCGCCGACGCCCGAGCAGACCCTCATCCACGTCCACGCCGATGCCAACGAGATCGGCCGTGTCTACCAGCCGGCCCTCGGAATCCAGTCCGGCATGGCGGCGTTCGCCGGCGCGGCGGCGGCGCTCGAGCCCATATCCGCCCCCCCGTGGCGCGACTGGTGCGAATCCGCGCGCCGGGATTTTCTACGATCCCTGGAGCCCGAGGCCTATGACGGCAAACTCGATCTCGGCCGGATCATGGTGAGCCTGCGCGAGAGGCTGCCGGAAGACGCCATCATCACCACCGAAGCCGGCAATTTCAGTGGCTGGACCCACCGTTTCCTGACATTCCGGCGCCTCAACACCCAGCTTGGCCCGACCAGCGGCGCCATGGGCTACGGTGTGCCGGCGGCGATCGCCGCCAAATTCGTCCACCCCGACCGGGTCGTCGTCGGATGTTCCGGCGACGGCGGCTTCCTGATGTCGGAAAACGAGCTCGCCACGGCGATGCACTATGGCCTCGACCCCATCTTCCTGGTGTTCAACAACAACACCTACGGCACCATCCGCCTGCATCAGCAGCGCCATTACCCCGGCCGGACCATCGGCACCGAGCTTACCAACCCGGACTTCGCCGCCCTCGCCAAGGCCTATGGCGCCTTCGGCGAGACCGTGACCGAGACGGAGGAATTCGCCCCGGCCTTCGAGCGCGCGCTGGCGGCGAGGACCGCGGCGGTCATCGAGTTGCGCATGGACCGGGTCGACGGCTGATCGGCCCCCCGCCGGACGCCCTCCGTCACGCCGGGTGATGGCGAGACCTTGCCTTTAGCCTCCGTCAACACAGGGCGGATTTCACGTGCTGGAACAGGATCCGCCGCCAAGGACGCAGAACCTGGCGCAATGGGGATGGTTGAGGCTGACGCGGCCCGAGGCCTCGGCGAGGCTATGCCCCATCTCGAACGCCGCCTCATAGGGCAGCAGGGTGCACGACACGACCGCCGGCCGGTCGGCGCCCTTGCGCCGGACCACCATGCGCGAGGTCGCGCACATGATGTCTTGGGGCGAAACGCCGAGGATGGACCAGCACGCCTCGGTGATCTCCGGCACCTCGGCGTCCCCGTCCATTTCCGGGAACAGCACCAGGGCGGCGGGATCGCCGGCGTCGATGCCGACCCCGAGCTCGGCGAACAGGGCGGCGTAGCCCCGGCGCAGGCTATCCTTCCCTTCGCCCCAGCGGGTGCGGCCGGCGACGTGGACGTTGAAGCCGCTATCGGCGAGCCACCGAAGCCCGTCGATGGCGGGCGCCCAACTCCTGGGGCCGCGCTCGGTCTCATGCAGGCTCTGGCCGTAATGGTCGAGTGAGACGCGAATGGCAAGGCCGGCGCCGAAGCGCTCCTTGAGGGCGAGAAGCGGCGCCTTCAGCCGCGCCATCGGCGCCATGGCGTTGGTCAGCACCAGGACGCGGAACCCCCGCCGCAGGCTTTCCTCGATGAGCGGGATGATTTCGGGGTTCATGAACGGCTCGCCGCCGGTGAAGCCGATCTCCTCGGTGGGCAGTTTTTCCCGCGCGATCTCATCGAGATAGGGCCGAAGGTCCCCAAGGGTGAAGTAAACCAGGGCGTCGTTCAGCGGGCTCGATTCGATATAACAGTTCCTACAGGTCACATTGCAGAGCGTGCCGGTGTTGATCCAGAGCGTCCTGAGCGCGACGAGATCGACCCCGGCGCGGCGCGCGCCGTCGGCGGTGACGTCCGGGTCGCGGAACTTTGCGTTGGCCCGGGTCGTCGCTGGTGCAAGGGCTGTTTCAGTCATCGCTTCGAATGGATCGTTGCCGGCAAGGCTGCATCCTCTACCCGAAAAGGAGGGGAATTCATAATCAAATTATCGTGTTGGGCGACGCCATTCCCAGGCTTTGGGGAGCGGCGGCGGATAGGTTCGGGTGACACCGAAGCCCGCCCCTGCCTCACCGAGAGGGCCGTTCGCCCTTGACCGCGACCCGGCGCAGCATCCTGCGGTGCGACGGATCGAAGCCGGTGCGCCCATGGAGGGTGCAGCGGTTGTCCCACATGACCACATCGCCGACCCGCCAGACATGGGTGTAGATGAAGTCGGGCCGTTCCGCGGTCTCGATCAGCGTATCCAAGAGCGCCCTGCCCTCCTCCCGACCGAGACCGACGATGTGATCCGTCATCAGCCGGTTGACGTAAAGCACCTTGCGGCCGGTTTCGGGATGGGTGGTGACGACGGGATGGGTGAAACGCGGTGCGTCGGGACTGATCTCCATTTCCCTGATGGTGGCGTTGGCGTCGTAATCATAGACATTCAGCGCCTCGAGACCGGCGATATCGGACTTGATCTCGCTGGTGAGCGACTCGTAGGCGGAATAGCAGTTGACGAACAAGGTGTCGCCGTCGGCCGGCGGCACCTCCAGCGCATGGAGCATCGTCAGCTTGCAGGGAACCTCGTAGTAGCACTGGTCCGAGTGGAATTGCATCTCGCCGTCGGGCAGCACGCCTTTCCAGTCCTCCTCCTCGACGTTCGAGACCATCATCACGAACGGGTTGGCATGGCTGACGCCGGGCGCCGTGCGCACCTCCTGCAATTCGCCGAATCGCGACGCGAAAGCGATCTGCTCTTCGGTCGAGAGCCGCTGGCCCCGAAACACCAGAACCAGATGTTCGCGCCAGGCATCGGCGATCCTCGAGAACGTCTCCCCATCGAGGTCCTGACGGAGATCGACGCCGGCGATCTCGGCGCCCAAGGCGTCCGACAGCGGTTCTACGGCTATCGCCATCTCCCGGCTTTCCTCCGCTTATCCCAACCCAATGATAATCGAATTCCCACCGCCGCGCCATCCATCGCCAGGCGCCCGTGACGGCAAAAGCCGCCGGCGGTCAGATCTCGATCTCGAGCGTCACCCGGTCGCCGTCGGCCAAGCCGAGGCGCTCGCGGATGCCGATGGCGGCAACGATCTCGATCTGATCGGCGGGATAGCCGGCGACCTCGGGCAAGACCACGGCGCCCCTGACGGCGCCCGAGACCGTCACCGGGTAGCACCTGGCGTTGCACCAGCCGGCGTCCGGGGGCTCGAGGATTCGGCCCCTGGACGCCTTGACCTGGCGCCAGGCCGACCTCGCGGCCAGGTCCCGGAGGATGACGTTCAGGGTGCCGGGATAGGGATCGATGGCGAAGAGATCGACGAACCGGCGGCGCGCCCATTCGGTCCGGGTAAAGAAGGCCCCCTCGCCCTGTCCGCTCGCCACCACGCCTGAAAGCGTCATCCTCGCCATGCCATAGGCCCTCCCGCCGCCATAATACCCCAACCGCGCCCCCGGCGGGCGCGAGGAAAGCGGCGGCAAGCCCGGTAGTCAGGCGCCAAGGAAAATGCCCAACCGCTTGGGCGCGACAAGAACCGTTTTGCCGGACAAAAAAGGCCCGCGAGGGGTCTCCCCGCGGGCCTCGTGGTTATGGAAGGTTGGGCAAACTCGCCACCCCAACGTTGTCCGGGAACTTTTCGACTTCGCCCTTCAACTGTTCGGCGGCCCCTCCAGGCAGAGGCTTCAAGCGGTCGTCTTTTCCACCACCTCGGGATTGAGAACGCGGACCGGGCCGCCGTCGAGGTAGGCGCCGATGTCCTCCACCGCGTGGCCGAAATAGACCCGGTAATTGTCGTCCGTGACGTAGCCGAGATGCGGGGTGATCACCGTGTTCTCGAGGTTCCGCAACGGATGGTCCAGGGGCAAGGGCTCGACATCGTAGACATCGAGGCCGGCGCCGGCGATGGTTCCGTCCTTCAGCGCCGTTATCAGTGCCGCTTCCTCGATGATGGGACCACGGGAGGTGTTGACGAGGTAGGCCGTCGGCTTCATTTTGGCGAGCTCGCCGGCGCCGATGAGCCCCCTCGTGCGGTCGCTCAGCACGGTGTGGATGGTGATCACGTCGCCGGCCGTGAGCAGGTCCTCGAAGCCCACCTGCCTGACGCCGGCCTCGGCGCAGCGCTCCCCGGTCAGGTTCTGGCTCCAGGCGACGACGTCCATCTCCAACGCCTTGCCGACGGCGGCCACCCTGGCGCCGATCTTGCCGAGACCGATCACCCCCAGCACCCTGCCATTGAGCGCCCTGCCAAGCGCCGTCTGCCAGCGGCCCTCGCGGGTCGCCCTGTCCTCTTTCGGAATGTTGCGCATGAGCGCGAGGATCAGCGCCCAGGTCAGCTCCGCCGGCGAGTAGCCAACGGAATCCGTGCCGCTGACGATGACGCCCCGGGCCGTCGCCGCATCGAGGTCGATGGAGAGGTTGCGCATCCCGGTGGTGACCAGCAGCTTGAGGTTGGGCAGGTTATCGATCAAGGCGGCCGGAAACGGCGTGCGCTCGCGCATGATCACGACGATGTCGAAACCCCTCAGCCGTTCGGCGACCGCGTCCGGATCGGCGAGATGGTCGTCGAACACGGTTATATCGGCCCTTTGGGCCACGGCCGACCAGTCCGCAACCTCCAGGGCCACGTTCTGGAAATCGTCTAGAATCGCGATACGCGTCTTGTCCGCCATCTTCTTCCTTTCAGTCGGCCCTGCACTCTCGCTTCCCAGCGCCGCCGAAACCCCTCATCATGGCGTCCGCACATTGGCGCTAGGGCTTCACGGTGCGTTTGCCCACCAATGTGTTCACCGTCTCGAAAAAGGCCGCTATTAACGGCCGGTTCCGGCGTTCCGCCAGACAAGCGACGTAAGCATAGATGTGCATCTCGGCATTGGATACCCTGAGCGTCTTCAGGCGTTCGTGGGAGGCGAACTCGGATTCCGACACGACGCCGATACCGAGACCCCGGATCACGGCCTCTCGGGCGGCTTCACGATCCTTGATCTCCATGACCGGGCGGATCTTGACGCCCGCCTGGTCGAGCGCCGACATGAAGGTCTTTCGGGTGGTGGAGCCAGCACCGCGCAACACCATCTCCTGGCCGTCGAGTTCCTCGATGGCGATCGCGCGCCGATCGGCCAAAGGATGTGCCGCATTCACCATCACCAGCACCTCGTGCCGGTTATAGAACTTGCAGAAGTAGCGCGGGTCCCGCTCTTCGTGTCCGAGAATCCCGATATCGCTATCGAATTCCAGCAGGCTCTTCAGAACCTCATCGGTGCTTCCCAGAACCACGGAGAACCGCAGCTTGGCATAGCTGGCGCCGAACACCTCCAACAGCTCCATCACGTCATACGGGCCGATGGCGCTGAAGTTCAGCTCACCGGCCTGGAGTTCCTGGGCCGCGCGAAGGAATTTCACGGCCTCTTCTTCGTGACCGAACAATCCATCGGTGATGATCAGCAACGAACGTCCAACGCCGGTCAATGCGACATCGCGTCCGCGCCGGTGGAACAGCTCAACGCCGAAGTAATTCTCGAGCGAGCGCACGTGGGTCGAAACCGTTGGTTGACCCACATTCAGGACCCTGGCCGCGGCGGTGAAGCCGCCTTCCTTGGCGACCATGTGAAACGCCTGAAGCCACTTTTCATACATCGTTCAGATCAATAGGTACTGACATTTTTACAATTTCACTGATAATAGGCCCGGTGATATTTTGCATCAAGGCAAACGCCCCGGCCGCGTACCGCGGCGGCTGGGAAGCGCCATCGATCAGGAGAGGGCCATGAGCGCAAAAAGCGTCGAACTCAATGGGGTTGGTTACCGCTGGCCGTCTCGGCCCGTCGTCGTCGTCTGCATCGACGGCGGCGATCCGGCCTATTTCGACCGGGCGATCGCCGACGGCATCGTCCCCAATGTCGCGCGCTTCATCGAGGAGGGGTTCGGCGCCGTCGCCAACGCGGTGGTTCCCACCTTCACCTGCCCGAACAACATATCGATCGCCACCGTCAGCCCGCCATCGACCCACGGCATTTCAGGCAATTACTACCTCGATCCCGACACCGGCGAGGAAGTGGTGATGACCAGCCCGGAGCTTATGCGCTCGAGCACCCTCTTCGAAAAATTTTCCGTCGCCGGGGCAAAGGTCATCGCCATCACCGCCAAGGACAAGCTGCGCCAGCAGTTGGGAAAGGGGATGGACATCGCCGGCGGCGCCATCTGCTTCTCGTCCCAGTACGCCGACAGGTGCACCAGGGAGGAGAACGGCATCGAGGACGTGCTCGATTTCGTCGGGCGGCCCTTGCCCGACATGTACTCGGCCGATCTGTCCCTGTTCGTGCTCGACGCCGGCATCAGGTTCATGGAACAGGCGCGCAAGCCCGACATCATGTATCTCTCCCTTACCGATTTCATCCAGCACAAATACGCGCCGGGCGAGGGCGAGGCGGACGCCTTCTATAAGGACCTGGATGAGAGGTTCGGCCGCTTGGCCGCGCTCGGCGCCGTCGTCGGGCTCACCGCGGACCACGGCATGAACGACAAATCCAAGGCCGACGGCACACCTAACGTGATCTGGCTTCAGGACCTGCTGGATGAGAAGTTCGGCGCCTCCTCGACGACGGTCATCTGCCCCATCACCGATGCTTTCGTCGGCCACCACGGCGCCCTTGGCGGCTTCGTCCGGGTCTACTGTACCGGCGCCGTGACGCCCGAAAGCGTGATCGAATTCGCCGCCGCCATCCCCGGCATCGAATCGGTCCATGACAAGCAAGCGGCGGCGGCGGAATTCGACCTTCCGCCGGACCGCGAGGGCGACGTGGTGGTGATCAGCGACGCCGGGACCTGCATCGGCGCGTCGGCGGCGAACCACGATCTCTCGGGCCTCGAAGGGCACCGGCTGCGCACCCATGGCGGCGTCTCCGAGCGCCGGGTGCCGTTCATCATCTCCGCCCCCCTGAACGAAACCTACCGCGCCCGCGCCGCCGGTGGTGTCGTCAACAACTATGAGATCTTCGACTACGCCATCAACGGCGCCGAGGTGAGCGCGGACGCACCCGAAGAATTGCCCAAGATTGGGAGCGACGTCATGAGCCGCACGGCGCGGGCGGCCGTGTTCGAGGCCCCGAACGCGCCCTTCGTCATGCGCGATTACCCGCTTCCGCCGGCCGGTCCCGGCGAGATATTGGTGCGGGTGAAGATGACCACCATTTGCCGCTCCGACATCCACTCCTGGGAGGGCAAGAGGCACAATCCCTGTCCCGGCATCCTTGGCCATGAGATCATCGGCGCCATCGAGGAGATCGGCGACGGCGACGGCGACGACATGCGGGGCGCGCCCCTGGCGGTGGGCGACCGCGTGACCTGGACCTTGGGGATTTACTGCGGCCACTGTTACTACTGCCGGGTCCTCGACATGCCCCAAAGGTGCGTGAGCCTGCGCAAATACGGTCACGACGCCTCCGACGTCCCCCCCCACCTTCTCGGCGGCTTCGCCGAGTACTGCTATTTGCAGCCGGGCACCGGCATCCTGCGGCTTCCCGACGATCTGAGCGACGAGGAGGCGACGCCCTTGAATTGCGCCGCCGCGACCATGGTGTGTGTCACCGAGGCGGCCGCGATTGGCATCGGCGACGCGGTGGTGGTGCAGGGCCTCGGCTTACTCGGGATCTTCGGTGTCGCCCTCGCCCGGGCCAAGGGCGCACGTTTCGTGATCGGCCTTGATACGGTCCCCGACCGCCTTGAAATGGCTGAGAAGTTCGGCGCCGATCTGGTGCTGAACGTAAGCGAGATGTCGGCCGAGGCGGTGGTCGCGGAGGTGCGTGACGCCTGCCCGGTGGACGGCCCGGACGCGGTCATCGAGGTCTGCGGCGTGCCGGACGTGATCCCGGACGGACTTCGCATGTTGCGCAAGGGTGGCCGCTACGTCATTGCCGGGATCGTGTTCCCCGACGCCAACGTCAATGTCGACGCCAACCTGATACTGACCAAGTGGATCACCATCCGCGGCGTTCACAACTACCACCCGCGGCATCTCGTCGAGGCGCTCGATTTCGTCTATCGCAACCGCGGCGTCTTTCCATTCAATGAGCTCGTTAACGGCCGTTTCAGCCTCGATGATCTGGATACGGCCTTCAAACAGGCGGCGGAGCGTCAGGTTCTGCGCGCCGCCATTGTCCCCTAGCCGGCATATGGCCGGGGACGGCTTGGCGACCGGCCGGCAAAAGTTAACGACCTTGTAACTGGCCGATTGCAAGAAACGGTGGAAATGGTATGTTTGGAAGATCATGAACGCCTAACAAAACAGAACCATAATAGCCGGGCGGGGTAGCCCGGCACTTCAACCGAACACGGGAGGACAAAATGAAACGCATACTTACTTTAGCGGTCTCGGCGCTGCTCTTGGCGCTGGGAACGATTCCCGGAGCGATGGCCGCAAAGGACGACGGAACGGCCAAACCTGGCGTTCTCATGGTCGGCTTCATCCCGGCCGAGGACGCGCGGGCGATGATCCGCCAATCGAAACCCATCGCGGACAAACTTGCCAAGGCGATCGGCATGAAGGTGGAGTTGTTCGTCGGTTCCGATTACAACGCCACCATCGAGGCGCTGCGTGCCGGCCACATCGACGTGGCCCTGCTCGGCCCGTTCTCGTACGTCCTGGCGACCACCCAGGCGGACGTCGAGGCCTTCGCCATCACCGTCACGGCGAAGACGATGCAGCCCGGCTACCACTCGATCATCATCACGCAGAAAGACAGCCCGATCAATTCGCTGATGGACATCAAGGGCCGCACTTACGCCTTCGTCGATCCGGGCTCGACCTCGGGTTACATGGTGCCCTCCGCCTTCTTCGTAAGGGCCGGCATCGTGCCCGAGAAGGACTTCAAGCAGGTGATGTACTCGGGCGGTCATGACGCCAGCATCGTCGCCGTGGCCGAGGGCAAGGTCGAGGCGGCGTCGGTAGCCGACCGCATCCTCGAGCGGGCTTTCGCCAAGGGTCTGGCCGACCGCAAGAAGATCAAGGTGATCTGGCAGTCGGATCTGATCCCGAACAATCCGATGCTTTACCGCAAGGCCCTGTCGGAAGGCTTGAAGAAGAAAATCCGCGACGCCTTTTTCGGCTTCAAGAACCTGGCATTCGGCGAGATGGGCACGGTCGCCCGCTTCGATCCGGCCACGGACAAGACCTATGACGTGATCCGGCAAATTGCTTCGGCGTTGAATCTGGATCTCACGAAGAAGGGCAAAAAGAAAAAGAAGAAGAAAAAGAAGAAGTAATTTTATAACGTCGCGGTTAGCGCGGGGCGGGTGACGCTTTTCCCGCCCCGCCGCCGCCCGCGTTTCTCAACCTTTATCCGACGGACCGTCGCTGGCGGCGAACAGCGCAGGCGAACTCATCATGGCTGACCCTGTTCAAGCGGCCCAGGACGATGTGCTTGCCGCGCTGGTCGCGCGCAAGAAGTGGCGGTTCCACCACATCGCATTCATGGCGGTGGGAATCGCGTTCCTCGCTTGGGCCGCCGACGGCGTCGACCTGAGTCCGAAGGAGCTTGCCGACGGCATCCCCAAGATCGCCAAATATTTCGCCCTGATGGTGCCGCCCAAGTGGGTCTTCGCCGATACCGTCTGGCAGCCCGCGATCGAGACCGTCTATATCGCCATTTGGGGAAACGTACTGGCGACGCTGATCGGTCTTCCCCTCGGGGTGCTGGCGGCCCGCAATATCACCCGGCTGGCGCCGGTGCGGTTCTTCGCCAAGGGGACCCTCAACCTGTTTCGCAGCATCTCGGAACTGATCTGGGCGATCTTCTTCGTCGCCGCGGTGGGGTTGGGCCCCTTCCCCGGCGCCGTGGCGCTCGGCATGAACTACGCCGGCATCCTCGGCCGGCTCTATGCCGAGGCGATGGAGAACATCGACCCGGGACCGGTCGAGGCCATCCAGGCCACCGGGGCGGGGCGCATCCAGGTCATCCTCTTTGCCATCTTTCCCCAGGTGCTGCCGCAGTTCGTGACCTACATGCTCTATTGGTTCGAGGTCGGGGTCCGTTCCGCGACCGTGCTCGGCATGGTCGGCGCCGGCGGCATCGGATTCGAGTTGGTGACGACCATCAGGCTGTTCGAGTTCCGCGAGACCGCGGTTGTCTTGCTTATCATCCTCGCCATGGTGACGATCATCGATGTGGCCTCATCGTTGATCCGAAGCAGAATCTACTGAGGCCCGGATACGGGTGTGAGAGGGAATTAAGGTATGTGTTCGAGGAAATCACCGAATGTTCACCGCCGCGCCTTGAACGGGACCGATCGATGATCACGCTCGAGAATGTAAGCAAGACCTATGGAGGCACCAGCGGGATCGTCGCGCTCAGGGACGTCAGCATCCACGTCAAGGAGGGCGAGTTCCTGGTGATCCTGGGCCCATCCGGGGCGGGCAAATCGACCCTGATGCGCTGCATCAACCGGCTGGTGGAGCCGACCAGCGGGAGAATCCTTCTCGACGGCCGCGAGGTGACGAGCCGCAGGCGCCAACTCCGCGCCGCGCGGCGGGATATCGGCATGGTCTTCCAGCAGTTCAACCTGGTCAAACGGCTATCGGTGCTGATGAATGTCCTCAGCGGACGGCTTGCCTACCATACCTTCTGGCCCAGCCTGCTTTACAAATTCGACCAAGACGACAAGCGCGTCGCCATAGAATGTCTGACGCGCGTGAACATGGAGCACAAGGCGTTCCAGCGCGCCGACACCTTAAGCGGCGGCGAGCAGCAAAGGGTCGCCATCGCCCGGGCGCTTGCCCAGGAACCGAAAGTTATCCTCGCCGACGAACCGGTGGCGAGCCTCGACCCCAAGATCGCGCGCCAGGTGCTCACCTATCTCAAGCAGATCGCCGGCGAACTCGGCATCACCGTGCTCTGTAACCTTCACCAGGTCGAATACGCCCGCGAATATGCCGAACGGGTCGTCGGCCTGTCACAGGGCACCGTCGTCTTCGACGGGCCGTCGGGCAAGTTGACGGACGACATCTTGCAACAAATTTATTACCGGGACCCGGAGGCGGCCGATGACGACGGTTGACGAATCCGTCGCCGCCGCCCTGCAACTGGAGGCCATCCGCCGCCGGCGCCGGTTGGTGAAGGCACTCGGCTGGGGCAGCCTCGCCCTCGCCGTTCTCTGGTTCACCGCCAGGGAAATCGGGCTCAATCCCTTCGCCCTGGTCCAAGGAGCCGACCACATGTGGGACTTCCTCACCCGCATGTTCCCACCCGATCTGAGTTACATTCTCTTTCTCGGACGGGCGACGGTCGAGACCATCCAGATCGCGGTCTGGGGAACATTGCTGGCGGTGGTGTTTTCCATCCCGTTGTCCCTGCTGGCGGCGCGCAACACCACGCCATTGATCAGGATCCCCTGGTTCAACGAGCATTGGGAGCGGCTTGGCCTCCACCTATTGGTCTTTCACGTCACGAGAATGTTCCTCAACGTCCTTCGCGGGATCAACGAACTGATTTTCGCCCTGATCTTCGTCAGCGCCGTCGGCCTCGGTCCCTTCGCCGGTGTCCTTGCCATCGCCGTGCACGCCACCGGCATGCTGTCGAAGTTCTGCGGCGAGGAGATCGAGGGAGTCGACCGCGGCCAGGTCGAGGCGATGCAGGCCACCGGCGCCTCGAAGATGCAGGTCATTCTCTTCGCCGTCATCCCCCAGGCCATTCCCGCCTTCATCAGCTATTCGATCTTCCGTTTCGACGTCTCCATCCGCTCGGCGACCGTCTTGGGGCTCGTCGGCGCCGGCGGTCTCGGCTTTTCCCTGATCAAGACCCTGAAGCTCTTCAGATACCACGAGACAGCGACCTGCATTCTGGTTATCTTCTTATTGGTTTGGGCGACCGACTGGGTCTGCTCGAAGTGGCGGGCGAAGGTCATCTAGTACTTACTTTCATGGCAAGAATGCATCGGCATCGGGGGATGCCTCCGGTAATGGCATGACGGTAATGGCATGACGACAAAACCGGTAGCCGGGCGGAAATTCACCGCTTTAATTTACATCGGCCTGCTCCTCGCCATCGGTTTTGGCGCGGCGTCTTGTGGCCCCAGCGATGAGGAACGCTCGGCGGAACATCTCAAGCAAGGAAAGGCCCTGATCGCCAAGGGCCAGTACAAGGCGGCGACGATAGAACTGGAGGAGGCGGCGAAGCTCGACATCGACGCCATGGAGCCGAGGATGTTGCTCGGCAACACCTATCGCGTGCTAAAGGATTACGATAAGGCCTTCGCGGCCTATCGGGCGGCCAAGAAGGTCGACCGCTACGTCGCCGCGCCCCACATCGAAAACGCTCTGTTGCGGGTGGAGGTGGGTGACATAGACTCGGCGATCGAGGAGCTCAACCACGCCATCGAGTTGGATCCTTTCAACATCAAGGCGCTGGTGAATTTGGGGAAGATTTCCCGCCTGCCGCGCCCACCGCCCAAAGACGGCGAGGCCTTGGGGCGTTTCGTCAACCCCGACCCCGAAGCGGGTTTCGAACGCGCCGAGTTGAACCTCGTGCGCGCGGTCGAGATCGCTCCCGATCACATCGTCGCCAATCATGAGCTCGCCAAGACTTACGATGAATGGGGCAAGCGGGACAAAGCCGCCGCCGCCTGGAGGAAGGTCCGCAAGCTCACCGCAAGCTTACCGGAACACGCGGCGATCGCGGCGGAGGCCGCCAAGGCCCTGACCCGCCTGGGGCGCTGAGCGGTCAAGGCCACCTGGCCCCGGGCGCCGCCGCGTCACTAACCGCCGGTCCACCGTCATCCACGCCCCGGCGATTGGCCTTTATGGCGCCGAGCTATCTATCGATCGGTTCAATGGTCAACGCTATTTTTGATATTGGATCGATCTGATGCGCCGTGATAATCGTTCAAGCAAGCCTACGGGTCGGGGCGTTCCATGGTCTTGGACGATGGGGTCTTGGACGATGGCGACGAACCGCGCAGGGAGAGGTCCATGAGTTCAGCCGGAATCAGCTACACGCCCAAGGGGCTTTACATCGGCGGCGAGTGGACGCCCGGCGCCGCCGGCAAGAGCCTGGTCTCGATCAACCCTTCGAATGGCGAACGGCTGGCCGAGGTCCCCTGGGCCGGCGAGGAAGACGTCGACCTCGCCGTCCAGGCGGCCAAGCGCGCGGCGCCCGATTGGGGCAAGACACCGCCGGCGGAACGCGCCAGGTGCCTCGAGGCGCTGGCCGAGAGCATCCTCGCCAACAGCGAGGAGCTGGCCCTCATCGACGCCTATGATTCGGGAAACACGGTATCGGGGATGCGCGGCGACATGACCTGGTCGGCGGATACGCTGCGCTATTTCGCCGGCCTGGTGAGGGAGATCAAGGGAACCACCTTCATCAACGGCCCCGATCATTTGAACATGACCCTGCGCCAACCCTACGGGGTGGTCGCCAAGATCGGGGCCTTCAACCATCCCTTCCGTTTCTGCGCCGAAAAGGTGGCGGCGCCACTCGCCGCCGGCAACTGCGTCGTCGTCAAACAGCCGGAGCAGACGCCGCTCGGGGGTTTGCGCTTCGCCGAGCTTTGCGACGGCATATTTCCACCCGGCGTCGTCAATGTCATCACCGGCGACGCCATCGCCGGCTCGGCCCTGGTGCGCCACCCCGATGTCCCGAGGATCGCCTTCATCGGTTCCGTCGAGACCGGACGCATCATCGCGCGCGAGGCCGCCGAGGGGATCAAGGAAGTTTCCCTCGAACTCGGCGGCAAGAACCCGATCATCATCTTCGCCGATGCCGACGCCACCAAGGCGGCGTCCCTGGTGCTCAAGGGCATGAACCTCAACCGCCAGGGACAGTCGTGCAGCTCGACCTCGCGCGTTTTCGTCCACGAGAGCCTTCACGACGAGGTCATCGAACGGCTGGTGGAGGGCGCCCGGAAGTATCGGGTCGGTCTGCCCTGGGAGGAGGACACCGACGTCGGCCCGGTGGTCTCCGAAGAGCAGTACGACCGGGTCATGGGCTTCATCGAATCGGCCAAGGCGGAAGGCGGAAAACTGCTGACCGGCGGCGGCCGCCCCGACGGCGAGAAACTTGCCCGCGGCTTCTTCATCGCACCGACGGTGTTCGATGCGGTGACGCCCGAGATGCGCATCGCGCGGGAGGAAATTTTCGGCCCCGTGATGTCCGTCCTTTCGTGGCGCGATTACGAGCAAATGATGGAGATCGTCAACGGCGTGATGTACGGGCTCACCGCCGCCATCGTCACCAACGATCTCAAGCTCGCCATGCAGACCGCCGACAGGATCCAGGCCGGCTACGTGTGGATCAACTCATCGGGCCGCTATTTGGGCGCTCCCTATGGCGGCTGGAAGCAGAGCGGTCTGGGCCGCGAGGAATCGCTGGATGAGTTGCTGAGCTACACCCAGATCAAGAACATCAACCTCGCCTGGTAGCGCCGGCCCCGCCGGCCAGGCATAGCGGGCGAAATTGGCGGGAGCGCCGGCATGATCGGAACATCGGCGAGCAAACAAAATATCATCGATGTGTTATCCGGCATCTTCGTCCGCGCGGGCTCGCGCCCCTATCAGGGCAGCGCGGTGACCATGTCGGAGCACATGTTGCAGACCGCCGCCCTGGCCGAGCGCGCGGCCGCGGCGGGACATCTGGTCGCGGCCGCCCTGCTTCACGACGTCGGCCACTTCGGCACCGATTTCCCGGAGACCTACCTGGAAGGGAGCCACGCGGCCATGCTGGGGGCCGAGACCGACCACCGGCACGAGGAAATGGGGGCCCGATTGCTGGCGCCCTTCTTCGGACCCGAGGTGACCGAGCCGATCCGCCTGCACGTGGCCGCCAAGCGTTACCTTTGCGCGGTGGAGCCCGGCTTCCTCGACAAGCTGCCGCCGCAAACGGCGCACACGCTCGACCTTCAGGGCGGTCCGATGTCGCCGGACGAGGTCGCGGCGTTCGAGGCCAACGTTGGCGCCGAGGCCGCGGTGAAGCTCAGGCGCTGGGACGAAGGGGGCATCGTGCCGGGTCTTGCAACGCCGGACTTCGCGCATTACCGCCGGCTGATCGAGGACCTGATCGAGGACTGATCCGGACCCCGCTGCTACCAGGCGAGCCAGCCGCCGTCCACGGGAAGCGCGGCTCCGTTTATGCTGGCGGTATGTTCACCGCACAGGAACACGGCGAGCGCCGCGACCTCATCGGTGGTAACGAATTTTTTCGAGGGGTGTTTCTCTTCCACATGCTCGACGGCGGCAGCCTCGATGGAAATGCCATGATCCGCGGCTCTCGTCTCGATCTGCCTTTCAATCAAAGGGGTGCGCACAAAGCCGGGGCAGATGGCGTTGCAGGTGATATCGAACTCGGCGATCTCCAAGGTCACCGCTCTGGTCAGGCCGAGGATGCCGTGTTTGGCGGCGACGTAGGCCGTCTTGTGGATAGAGGCGACAAGGCCGTTCACCGAGGCGATGTTTATGATGCGCCCCCAACCTTGCCGCTTCATCCCCGGCAAGGCGGCGCGGATCGTGTAGAAGGCCGCCGACAGGTTGGTCGCGATGATCGCGTCCCAGCGTTCGGATGGGAACGTCTCGATCGGCGACACGTGTTGGATGCCCGCATTGTTAATCAGGATGTCGAGACGGCCGAACGCTTCCTCGGCGGCCTCGATCAACGCGGGAATGTCCTCAGGCTTCCTCAGGTCGGCGCCGTGATAGATCGATTTCACTGCAAAATCCTCGGCGATGCCGCGCCGGAGATTCTCGATCTCTTGGGAGTCTCCCAAGCCGTTGAACACGAGATTGCAACCCTCGGCGGCCAAGGCCTTCGCGATCACGAGACCGATGCCGCTGGTTGCTCCCGTGACAACCGCGCTCTTTCCTTTCAACATCTCGGCGTGTCCTCCCATATGACGAATGTCACACTCGCATCCACAGGCTGGGCGGTCTCAAAGGCGCTCAACTCTTGAACTCCGACAGTTCCCGGATGACCTAGCCCCGGAAGTTGTACCAAAGTTTAAGTCAGTCAGTTAACGTTTTAAATGCCTGGCGTAGGGGCGGTTACATGGACGGCTACTGACGCCCGCCATCGAGGAACTCGATGGCCAGGAGTTGGTGTTGCGCGGCGCCGGCTCCACCACCCGAAGGCATTCATGTCGGCGCTCGATCAGGCGGGCGTCAAGATCCGCCCCGTCATGGAGATCAAGGACCGTGAAGCCGCCCGAGAGGCCGTGATCCGGGGTCTCGGTATCGGCGTGGTGTCGGAATCCGAGTTCGCCTCCCACGAACGCCTGAAGACGCTCAGGGTATCCAATGCCCGGATGCACATATATGCTTATGTCGCGTGACAGACGTTTGCCGAACCTAATGCCGTAGCGGATTGGTTTTTCACGGAAATTCTCGGGTCTGTTGCATTCGTGAGGTGTCGTAGCAATCAGTCAAGGGACTCAGGAGATATCTATGTATGCTGGACCGATCAAACTGGTAATTTTGGATATCGCGGGCACCGTGTGCGATGGCCACCAGGACTTGTCCCACCTGTATTCCAACGATGATGGCAGGGCCGTGAAAGGGCCCGTCATCGCCTTCGAGAAAATATTTCAGAATTACAAGATGGATGTCGATTGGGCGACCATCAGAAAGCCTATGGGGGTGTTCAAGAAAGAGCATCTTCGCAAACTGCTCGAAGACGAAGACGTGGCTGACCAATTCACCAAGATGCAGGGCCGCGACTGGACGGAAGACGATCTCGAGGAGATGTTCGCCCAGTTCCGGCCGACGGTGGCAAAAGTAGTCGTCACGGAGGAGCTCGTGAGGCCCATTGATGGCGTCAAAGAATGCGTAGACCAGTTGCGGGCGGCGGGTATCAAGATCGGATGTGACACCGGTTATCCGAAAGAGGCGTACGAGGCGATTTACAAGACGCTGGCGGAGAAGCATGGGATTGAGTTCGACGTGACCGCCGATTCCGAATCCGTTCCGGGACGACCCTCGCCTTTCTTGGTCTACGACTGCATGAGCAAGGCCAACGTTTACCCGCCCGAGGCGGTGGTCAAGGGCGATGACATCGAGGCGGGCGTGCACGAGGGCCGCACTTCCGGAGCCTGGACGGTGGGGTTCTACG
Organism: Pseudomonadota bacterium; assembly: GCA_022545545.1. Classification (GTDB taxonomy): domain Bacteria; phylum Pseudomonadota; class Alphaproteobacteria; order SMXQ01; family SMXQ01; genus JACZQV01. The sequence continues at coordinate 16,028 of JACZQV010000008.1, read as the reverse complement.
CTAGCGGCGACCATGGTTACGAGAGACTGTTGAGTGCACGGCCCGATTATTTAATTCCCTCTGCCAAGTACCTGCCAGAATTAATATTTACCGAGATTCAACCGAGGCTGATGAGGGGCGAGACGCCCGGCCGGGGGTCACGGCCTTAAGGAGGCGGAAAGCCCGTGAACGCCATCTTCTTCGCCATCGTCGTCATCGCCTTTCGCGCCGCCCCGGCGGGCCGGCGTCAATCCCCGAGGCCCGTCCCCCTGCCGGCGCCGAACAGCTTTACGGCATTGCCATGGGCGATCGCCTTCGCGACCTTACGGGGAAGCTGGGCGAGCCATCGGCGGTGTTCCTCCACCAACCCGCGATAGATATCCCAGCGGGCATTGACATAGGTGTCGGTGCCGACCATGAAACGGTCGGGATGGTCGAGGAACAGTTTGCGCCAAGCCGGATCGAGGCGCCCGTCGGGCGCGATGTCGTCGGCGCGGAACGACACTTCGGTCCAAAGGAGGGGATAACTCTCCAGGAGTCGGCGGATCATCCCGGGCGGCGCCGCCATGCCGGCATGGGCCCACAACACCTTGAGCTTCGGCTCGATCGCGAACAGGGCGCGCACCGGCCGGGCCCCGGAATGGACGTGGAGCACGATATCCCGCGCCACCGCCATCCGGATCAACCGCCTGATCTCGGGCGTTCGGGCCTCGCTTTCATAGAGCAGATGAAACTCGCCGATGCCCCGATAGACGCCCCGCCCGAGCCGCCCCGCGACATAGTCGATGACCCCCCGGTCGCGGAACCACCGGTCCATGTCCGCCCTGTCGCGATAGGGCCTGAGGATCGGCACGATGCGCTCTCGATCGGCGCGGTAGAGCTTGAGCGTGCCGTCGTCGGGCGTGCTGGAGACCAGCGCCCTGGCGACACCCGCCGCGGTCAACTTATCGAGGATGGCGCCGGGACTGAAAGGCTGCCAGGCCTCCTGGCTGTAATGGACATGGGTATCGAAGACCGGCAGCCTCCCTTCCGCCGCCACGCCGGCTTCCCAGAAAGCCATCGCGGCGAGCGCCACGGCCAAGAAACCCACCGCCAGATATTTCACGGCTCCACCCATCATTGGCGGCGATACTAGCCGATGTCGGCCGAGCCGCGAAACTGGGCCGGCGCACCCCGCCCCTCCTGGCACTGAAGCGGATTTCCGGCCAACTTGGCGCAAGCCGCGCCAGGATCGCCGCGACGGTCAAATTCTTTTCGCCGGCGAGCGGCCCGGTTGTGCCGCTTCCCGATATCTGGTCCAATCGTTAGGCGATGAGTCTGTTGGCCAAAATTCCATCGAGGATTCTCCTCTGCGCCTGGCTGCTGGCGCTGGTCCCGGCGGCGGGCGCGCGGGCCGAGTTGATCGTCGTCGCCAACGAACACGCGGGCACGCTTTCGATCATCGACGGCGAAACCGGCGGTGCGCGGACGCTCACCGTCGGAGGGGACCCCCATAACCTGGCGGTGACGGCCGGCGGCGGGCGGGTCATCGTCACCCATCCTTCCGCCGGCAGGGTGAGCGTTATCGACCCCCGGCTGCCAAAGGTGTTGAAGCGTCTTGCGGTTCCAGGCCGGCCGCACGGTGTCGCCGTCGGTCCCGATGATCGTTGGGCCTTCATCGGCGCCGAAACCGGCCGCAGGCTTTACCGCCTCGATCTCGCCAAGCTGGAACTCGCCGGCGCCTTCGCGCTCTCACCGGCGCCCCACAATCTGGCCGTGACGGCAACCGGGCGGGCGTGGATAACGGTCCAGGGGGGAAGCACGCTTTGGCTGGTGGACCTCGGCAGCGGCGCGCCGGTCCATCGCCTGGACACGCCGGCCATGCCCCACGACCTCGCCCTTAGCCGCCAAGGCGGCGCCCTCTGGGTGACGAACTGGGGAAGCCCGGACGTCTTCCTCGTCCAGGGAGACCCGCCACGGCTCCTGACCGTCAAGATCGGCGGCCGCGAGGCCCATCATGTGGCGCTCACGCCCGATGGCGCCGGGGCGTGGATCACCAATCACGGGTCCGAGGACATCAGCGTCATCGACACCGCCAGGCGGCGCGAGGTTGCGCGCATCGCCGTCGGCGACGCGCCCCACCATGTCGCCTTCTCGCGCGACGGCCGCTGGGCCTACGTCGCCAACAGCGGATCGAACGACGTTTCCGTCATCGACGTCGCCGCCAGACGCGAGGTCCGTCGCTTGCCGGCGGGCGCCCACCCCCACGGAATCGTCACCATCCCTGGGAACGTCGCTACGTTCGACGCCCCCGACCTTCAGTCGGCCGAAGCCGACTTTGCCCACTCCGCCGAAGCAGTCACTTCGGCTGCGAAGGCCGGGCGATCGGCGAAGGCCGATGGCGGCAAGGGGCGCGGATTTTCAGCCCTTCAGTGAAAAGAACCGGTTGCCCGACGGGCCGGGGCGATGGTACCCATGGCCCCAAGCGTGGCCGCGCCAGGCAACGGTCCCGGCGCGCCGCGCGTAACGGGAGCGGAAACCGACGCGACGTGACAGTCTCTCCCCACCGATCGCCTGATCAATCGCGGCGGTACACCGGGCACGGGTTGCCGGAGGCGGAAGGCCCGTGAACGCCATCTTCTTCGCCATCGTCGTCATCGCCTTCCTGGTCACCGGCTACCGGGAGCTGAGCTGGACCGGGCCCGCGGACCAGACGGCGCCGATGCAGGCGCTGGGCATGGCGATGATCGATTCGGCGACGAGTTCGGTGACCCTTGCCATCGGCCTCATCGGCGTCATGGCCCTGTTCCTCGGTCTGATGAAGGTGGCGGAGGCCGGCGGGCTTCTCGTCATCATCGCCAAGACCATCCGCCCGCTGATGGTGCGCCTGTTCCCCGACGTCCCGGCCGATCACCCGGCCATGGGGGCGATGGTGCTCAATCTCTCGGCCAACGCGCTGGGGCTCGGCAACGCCGCCACCCCGTTCGGCATCCGCGCCATGCAGGAGCTCGATACGCTGAACCCCCACAAGGGCACGGCGAGCAACGCCATGGTGCTGTTCCTCGCCATCAACACCTCCTCGGTGACGCTTCTGCCGACCGGCGTCATCGCCCTTCGCGCCGCCGCCGGTTCCGCCGATCCGGCGGCGATCGTTCCCACTACGCTGTTCGCCACCATCTGCTCGACCACCCTGGCGATCATCGCCGCCAAGATCTATCAGCGATTCTCGCGAGTGCCGGCGGATATGCCGGCGGACGCGGCGCGAGAGGACGACGCGCTCGGCGCCGCGATGGGCACCGCAAGCGCCGGGCCTGGCGCCGACGATCCCCTGGTGGCGCCCGCCGATGGGGCTCCGCACCCGCGAGGCGAAGGCACCGCCGCCTACCCGACCTGGGTGTCGGTGCTGGCGCTCGGCGGTATCGTGGCGCTGATCCCGATATCGGTGATTTACGGCAGGGTCATATCGCCCTGGATCATTCCCGGCATCATGGTGGGGCTGCTTGGCTTCGGCGCCGCCAGGAAGGTGCGCGTCTATGAGGTCTTCGTCGACGGCGCCAAGGACGGCTTCCTCGTCGCCGTCCGCATCATCCCCTATCTCGTCGCCATCCTGGTCGCCGTCGGCATGTTCCGGGCAAGCGGCGCGCTCGACGTCATGGTCGCCGCCATCAGCCCGGTGACGACGCTCTTCGGGCTGCCGGGAGAGGCCCTGCCGATGGCGCTGTTGCGCCCGCTTTCGGGCTCCGGCGCCTATGGGGTGCTGGCCTCGATCATCAACGACCCGGCGGTCGGGCCCGACAGCTATGTCGGCTACCTCGTCAGCACCTTCCAGGGATCGACCGAAACCACCTTCTATGTCATCGCCGTCTATTTCGGGGCGGTGCAGATCAAGCGCATCCGCCACGCGCTGTGGGCCGGGCTGACCGCCGACGCCGCCGGTATCATCGCCGCCGTCTTGATCTGTTCGTTGCTGTTCGCCGCCTGATAGTCCTCTAGTTGCCGGGCTGGCGGGCCGCCGGGACGAAGAGCAGCGCCGTGCAGCCGGCGCCGAAGCCCAAGCAGATCACCGCGATCGCCTCCATGCCGATGCCGCGATCGATGAGCCACCCCATGGCCGGCGGCGCCAGCGCCACCGAGAAAAGCAACAGCGCTTGCACCAGCGCCCTGACCGCGCCGAGATGGGCGATGCCGTAGATCTCCGCCCACAAGGCGCCGCTGATGGTGATCCACGCGCCGGTGCTCGCCCCCATGGCCATCATATAGAAAAGGGCGATGCCCGGAGGGTCGAAGAGCGCCAGCGCCAACAGCGCCATCCCTGTCGGCGCCATGTAATAGGGCAGTATCCGCTGCGCCCCGAGGCGATCGACCAGCGGCCCCAGGACCAGCACCGACGCCACCTTGGCGACGGCATAGCCGACGAAACAAGTGGCGAGCCAGGTGAGCGACCACCCCTTGGTATCGGCGAGGTGCACCTGATGGAAGAAGAGGCCCGAGAGGATGACGAGATGGGCCAGGGTCGCCGGCAGGATCAGGTAGAAGCGGGGATCGCGAAGGACCTGCCGGCGGGTGTATTGGCGCCCGGAAGGCCCGCGCCGCGCCGGTTCCGCCGGCGGATCTTCGAGTAGACGCCGGTGGCGCTCGCCATGGCCCCTGAGCATCCACAGCACCGCCGGCACGATGAGGATCGCCACCGCCGTGCCCAACACCCCCCAGGTCAAGCGCCAGCCGATGGCGGCGATCAGCGCCACGGCGATCAGCGGCAGCGCGGCCTCGCCCACGGTCTGGCCGAGCGAGGCGATGCCCGCGGCCTTGCCGCGCTGGCCGCCGAAATAGCGCGCCATGCTGGTGGTCGCGGCATGAACCGTCAGCCCCGGCCCGGCGAGGCGGAGCGAGAACAGGGCGAGGGCGAGAAGCGCCACGCCGGGCGCCAACGCCATGAAGAAACAGGCCGCCACCAGCCCGGCGCAGACCATCGCCGTGTAATGGCGCAGATCGACATCGTCGATCTTGCGGCCGAGCCATATGACCGCGAGCCCACTGCCAAGCGTCGCCAGCGAATAGATCGATCCGAACGACCCGTGGGACAGGGCGAACTCGGCGCGGATCTCGGCGCCGAAAAGGCCGATGAAGTAGGTGTGGCCGACGCTCGAGGTCATGGTGAACAGCAGGCCGTAGGCGAGGAACCTGCGGTTCTCGAGCACGAATGTCAGGTAGTTCCGCATCGAAACCTATCGTCGAAAATGCCGGGCCCCCGGCCGAGCCTCCCTTCGGCGAGGCCAAGCTCGAATTCGCCGCGGGACACGGACCGGTGAGCAATCCTCCCAGCTTATACCAAAGGACCTTGATAATGACCCCGGCGGCGGGATCGGTGGGAAGGGCGACCGGTCCTTTCGGCGCCGGGAGGGAAGGTTTGGTCAGGCCGGCGGCCCGGGCACGATCGAACCCCGGCGCGACGCCGCCGGCGCACCCGGCGCCTCCCCGACGATAAATCTGGGCGTGGCGGGTCTTTCACGATAAGTGTAGGTGATGTTGCGCATCCGTGGCCTTACCCGTCCCGGTCTCGAGCCCTTCGACTTCGACCTTCCCCCCGGCGAGGCCGTCGCCATGTTCGGCCCGTCGGGCGCCGGCAAGACCCTATTGCTGCGCGCCATCGCCGATCTCGACCCCAATGACGGCGCCTGCGCCCTCGGGGATGCCCGCCGCGACGACATGCCGGCGCCCGATTGGCGGCGTCTGGTGACCTATATGGCGGCGGAGCCGGGCTGGTGGGGAGATCGCGTCGGCGATCACTTCGCCGACCCGGACAGCGGCCGCAAGCTCCTGCCGCCGCTCAAGCTGCCGGAAGACGCCATGGGCTGGGCCCTGGCGCGCCTTTCCACCGGCGAGAAGCAGCGCCTGGCGCTGGCCCGGGTGCTGGAGCGGGCGCCGAGGGTGATGTTGCTCGACGAGCCGACCTCGGGTCTCGACGCCGACACCACCCGGGCGGTCGAGGCGGTGCTCGGCGCCCGCCTCGGTGACGGCGCCGCCATGTTGTTCGTCACCCACGACATCGAACAGGGCAAGCGCCTGGCCAAACGCGCCCTCTACGTCGACGCCGGCAAGGTGCGCCAGGGGGACTTGTGAATTACATCACGCTGAGCTACGGGGACCTCGTCATCGCCGCCCTGCTGATCGGGGTGAACGCGGCGCTGTCGATCCGTCTGCGCCTGTCGCTGGAGCGCCAGTTGCTGATCGCGGCGAGCCGCATGGTGGTGCAGCTCGGACTCCTCGGCCTGGTGCTCAAGGTGCTGTTCGAGACCGTGTCTCTCCCCTTCACCGCCGCCGCGGCGCTGGTGATGATCCTGTTCGCCGGCTACGAGGTCATGGGACGCCAGGAACGCCGGCTTGCGGGCTGGTGGAGCTACGGCGTCGGCACCGGCTGCATGCTGTTCGGCGGCACCATCGTCACCGTCTTCGCGCTGACCACGCAATTGCAGCCCGAGCCGTGGTTCCATCCGCGCTATGCGCTGCCGCTCTTGGGCATGATCCTCGGCAACATGATGACCGGCATCGCGCTCGGGCTCAACACGCTGGCGACCAACGTCGGGCGCGAACGCTCGGCGATAGAGACCATGCTGGCGCTCGGCTACGACCGCGCCGAGGCCTTCAGGCCGCTGATCAGGGAATCCGTGCGCAACGGCCTGATCCCGATCATCAACTCGATGTCGGCGACCGGGCTGGTGTCGATACCCGGCATGATGACCGGCCAGATCCTCGCCGGCGCCGATCCCTGGGACGCCATCAAATACCAACTGCTGGTGATGTTCCTGATCGCCGGCGCCACCGGCATCGGCGCCGGCAGCGCCATCTACGCCATGGCCGCCCGGCTGACCGACGCCCGCCACCGCCTGCGCCTCGACCGCCTGACGGTGAAATAGGCGGCGGCGGGCTGGCGGGCGCGGGGTGGCGCGATAAGTACGATTATCGCGCGTCCGGATTCGCCCCAAATCCCGGTGAAATGGCTTTGTTAACCGCCCGGGATGGCGCATATTTAGCCCCTGCGCCGGGTTTTGCGCCCGTGGCCCCTCGGTTCCGCCGAACCCCGGAAGGTGGCCGCGGCGGGCGCGCGAGACCCAGGCCCGGCGTCAAAAACCGGACTTTGACGGCATGGCCAACCTGATCACCCTCGTTCGTTTCGTCCTGCTGTTTCCGCTGATCGTCATGGCGTACGTCGCGCCGCCCGAGTGGCAGCTGATCGACGCGCCGCTGCTGATCCTCATCATGGCGCTCGACGGCCTCGACGGTTACGTCGCGCGCAAGCGCGACGAGGCGACGGTGTTCGGCTCGATCTTCGACGTCGCCATCGACCGGGTGGTGGAGATCGTGCTGTGGGTGGTGCTGGCCGATCTCGACCTGGTGCCGGTATGGGTCGCCATCCTCTTCATCGTCCGCGGCTCGATCGTCGATTCGATCCGCTACGCCGCCATCTCCAAGGGCGAGACGGCGTTCGGCATGATGCGCACGTCCTGGGGCCGGTTCATCGTCGCCGGGCCATTCATGCGCGCCTTCTATGGCGTCCTCAAGGCCGGGACCTTCGCCTGGATCTTCTTCTTCCAGCCCTTCCCGGCGCTGTGGCCCGGGCCCTGGGCCGCCTGGGCCGGGACCATCGGCGTCCTCACCGATATCCTGATCTATCTCTGCGTCGCCATCTGCCTGGTGCGGGGCGCGCCGGTCATCATCGAGTTCATGGCCAAGGAGGGGATTGTTGGTAAGATGGGGGAGGACGAGGGCATTGACGATGGCGTGCATATTCGTTGACATCGACGGAACCCTGATCGGCGGGCCTAGCTGCGAGGGCCGGTTCGCCCTCTATCTCCTGAAGCGCGGGCGGCTCGGCCCCTATCAGCTCGCCCGCGCCGCCGCCTTCGTGCCGCGCGGCCTCATCCGCTACGGCCGCCATGTGTTCAAGAAGAACAAGGCCTACCTCGCCGGGCTCGGGGTCGAGGCGGTGGCCGGGCTCGCCGGGGCCTTCGTCGATGAGGTGCTGGTGCCCAGGCTGCGCCGCCGGCTGATCGAACGCCTCGAAATCCATAAGAGCAGCGGTGAGACCATCGTGCTTCTCACCGGCGCGCCGGACTTCATCGCCAGGCCGCTCGGCGAGCGCCTCGGCGCCGATGACTGGTGCGCGACGAAGTGCGTGGCGAGGGAAGGCGTCTATACCGCCGATCCCCCGGCCGTGCATCCCTTCGCCGAGGCCAAGCTCGAATTCGCCGGGGAGATCTGCCGCCAGAACGGTTGGGACCTATCGGAATGCTGGGCCTACGCCGATTCGGCCTATGACCTGGCGCTGCTGGAGGGGGTCGGCCGGCCGGTGGCCGCCTACCCCGACCGTACCCTCGCCCGCGTCGCCAGGGACCGGGGCTGGGAAGTGCTGGCCGACGGCCTGCCTTCGCCGAAGCGAAGCATCGGCTTCGCGCAGGCAGGCGACGGCGGGCACGCGCCGGCCGCGCCGACCGATGAGGCCATCAAGGGCTAGCCCGGATATCTCACCATGGAAAGGTGGAAGCGATTCGATGGGCCCCATACGGCTTTTCGGGCAAGGAGCGCAGCGACGCTTCCACCCCGGAAGCCTGGAAAAGACGATCATATGTCGCACCCTCCTATGAAAGTAAGTACTGGCCTATGAAAGTAAGTACTGGCCTATGAAAGTAAGCACTGGACCACGGCGCAAATTCACCGTGGTCAAACGATTCCCTCTGGCCGGATAATGCGCTAGGGTGGGGCTTGGCGGGCAGTATCGAGCAAAGGCGCCATCTGGCGCCGCCTGCTGGACTTTCCGGAGCCTGCGACAGCCTGGCAAGGGGAGTGCATGCCATGCGCCTCGGCGACGACCAGATCGCGACCTTCGACGAGCAAGGATATCTGTTCCTGCCCGAGGTATTCAGCGCCGCCGAGGTGGCCGTACTGGCGCGCGAGGTGCCGGGCATCTTCGCCCAGGAGCGCCAGGAGGTGTGGCGCGAGCGGGACGGCAAGGCGGTGCGCACCGCCTTCGCCGCGCACACCTATAACGAAGCGTTTCGGCGCCTGGCGGCCCACCCGCGCATGGTCGGGCCGGTGCGCCAGATGCTGGGCGGCGATGTCTACGTCCATCAGTTCAAGATCAACGGCAAGCAGGCCTTCGACGGCGACGTGTGGCAGTGGCACCAGGATTACGGCACCTGGGCGCGCGACGATGCGATGCCCGAGGCGCGGGCCATGAACATCGCCGTGTTCCTGAGCGACGTGAACGAGTTTAACGGCCCCTTGATTTTCATCCCCAAGAGCCATACCCACGGCACCCTGAAGGCCGGCCACGACCTCGCCACCACGTCCTATCCCCTGTGGACCCTGGACAGGGCCACCGTGAGGGAGTTGGTCGAGGCCGGTGGGCTCGTCGCGCCCAAGGGCCCCGCCGGCGCGCTGATCCTGTTCCACAGCAACCTCGTGCATGCCTCGCCGGCCAACATCTCGCCGTGGGATCGCACCATCGTCTACGTCAGCCTGTGCCACGTGGATAACCACATCCGGCGTTTCAAGCGACCCGAATGGATCGCGCACCGCGATTTCACCCCGATCCAGTGCTTGGCCGACGATTGCCTGCTCGAACTCGCGTCGCAGGCGGCGGAATAAACGCCCGGAGTGAAACAGGTCAAGGGCCGAGCGCGCCCTTGGGTCACGCCCGCCTGCGTGGCCGGCCCTGGCGCCGCCGGAGGCTACGCCGAGGCGAGAGCCGCTCCGCCCGCCTCCCGAATTTGTACGGAGGGCAGGGCGTGGCGAAGGCCCGCCCCTCCCCAACCCTCGGCCGTTGATTCCAGGCCATCTCCGGAACCGCCCCGCCTGGGCCCTCCGATCCATTTGAAAACCTTCGCCCGGCGCTTTATCATGGCGCCAGGCACTGATCTGCATGTGGACCTTGGACCAAAATCAGTCAGATCCTCTCTCGCGCCGCGCCGGATTCGCTCCGGCGGCGCAATGATGTCCAAGGGATCGGTGAGTGTATGAGAGGGCTGGTGGGGATGCCGGCGCCGGATCCCGAGGGAGGAAGCAGGTTTGGCCAAGCCGCCGACCAGGCTCGCACTGGACATGGATGGCGACGGCGCGCTTACGCTTGACGACGCCCGGGCGGTCCTGGCGCGGCTACCCGACTGGGCGGCGCAGGCCTATTTCTATCCCGGCGACTCCTTCATCTCGTTCCTGTTGAGGTATGACGCGACCCTCGGCCTCGCCCGGCATTTCGAGATCAAGCCGGAGTGGTACGGCGGCACCTTCTCCGCCTTCATCTCGGCGGTGGTGTGGATCGTCGTGCTGTTGGTCCTGGTCAGGGTGGGCGGAATCATGGGCCGCGGCCTTCACTGGCTCAAGACGATGAAAAAGAGAAGAAGATTTAGGGCGCGCCTCCCCTAGTACTTACTTTCATAGGAGGATAGTACATATGATCGTCTTTTCGCGGCCTCCGGGGTGGAGGCGGCGCGCCGGCGTTCTCCGGACATCGTCAAGCGGCGCATACGCCCTCCGGCGGCCGTGAAAAGCGACCCTGCGGGCGGCCTTGCAGGCTCTTACGCTCTCCTCGCGCGGCCCTTGTGATGCGCCTAGCATCACGGCGGACCACGCTCCGGGCCTGAAAAACCCGCAAGGCCGTCAGATGTGCCATCCTCCTATGAAAGTAGGTACTAACCCCCGCCCATGAACCCTGGCCCTCGCCGATGAAAAGGAGATATTGATGCCAACGACAGCACACCGGCGCCACCCCCACCTTGCCAATAGGAAAGGCTGAGCCATGGCGGCGCTCCTCTGGATCTTGGTCATCGTCGCCGGGTTCGTTTTCGTGCCGTGGGAGAGGATTACCGACGAGCTTACCGTCTACCCGGCGATGTGCATCGAAAAGGGCCGATCGGCGAAGACCTGCCCCGGCTTCATCCCCCTCGGGCGGACCGTCTACAAGATCGAGCTCGGATCGACCGAGGTGGTTTCCTGGCGCCTCGATTCGGATCAGGCGAACCTCACGCGATTGAAGAATTGCGCCATCCTGAGCTCGCGCAACTGGTCCTGCAAGACCGGAGGCGCCGCCGGCAAGGTCTCCGTCAAGGCGGGCCTCAGGAAGCGTACCGGGGCCGAGAGGAAACGGGGCATCGTGCACCTCTACAAAGCGCACTGGTGGCTGATGAAGTTCGCCGGCGGAACCACCTTTCGCCAGAACTTCCTGCTGCCCAAGCAGTTCGACTGACGGCGCCCGCCGGCGGAGCGGGCCGTCGCCACGCCCCGCCTCCCGAAGTCGTACGGAGGGCAGGCGACCCGCTACGCCAGCGAAGCGTGGCGAGAGCGGCACTCGCCTCGGCGAAGCCTCCGGCGGAGCCAGGGTCGGCCGCACCGGCGGGAAGGGTTAAGCCGATCGGATAAGGCTGACGAGCACTCTCCGGCCGGATCATGCCCTAGCCGAGCGCGCGGGCGACGGCGTCGATGATGCGCTCGGCGACGTCGCGGTCCATGTAGGGGTGGATGGGAAGGCTCAGGATCTTGGCGCTCAACCCCTCGCTGACCGGAAGCGAGCCCATCCCATCGCCGAATCGTTCGAACGCCGGCTGAAGGTGCAGCGGGCGCGGATAATAGATCATGGTCGGGATCCCCTCGCCCGCCAGGGCCTGGCGCAGGTGATCGCGTCTATCGGTAAGGATCGAATAGACGGCCCACGCGCATCGCCGGCCCGGGACGCGCGCCGGCGTGGCCACCAGATCCTTCAGTCCCTGGTCGTAGAGAGCGGCGAGCGATTCGCGGGCGGCCAACTCTTCCGCGAACACCTCGAGCTTGGCGAGCAGGATCGCCGCCTGGATGGTGTCGAGGCGGCCGTTGACGCCGAGGCGGACGATGTCCGAGCGATCGGCGCCCTGGCCATGGACGCGGATCGCGCGCATCCGGGCCGCGCGTTCATCGTCGCCGGTGATAATGGCGCCGCCGTCGCCGTAACACCCGAGCGGCTTGGAGGGATAGAAGCTCGTCGCCGTGACCGGCGCCAGCCGGCCGACCGGCACCTCGCCGATACCCCCTCCGAAGCTCTGGGCGGCGTCGGCCAGCACCAACAGGCGGTGACGCCCGGCGACGTTTTCGATTGCGGCGTAATCCGCCGGCAGGCCGAAAAGATCGACCGGGATCACCGCCGCCGGCGTAAGGCGTCCCGCCGTCAGCACCGCGCCGATGCGCCGGTCAAGGTCTTCCGCGTCGATGTTGAAGCTTTCCGGTTCGACATCGACGAACACAGGCCGAGCGCCCAGCGCCAGGGCGACCTCGGCGGTGGCGGCGAAGCCGAAAGCGGGCATGAAGACGGCGGCCCCGGCGCCGATGCCTTCGGCCATGAGGGCGATCAACAGCGCATCGGTGCCGCTGGAAACGCCGATCGCGTGGGCGGCGCCGGTGAAGCGGACGAGCGCGGCCTCGAGCTCGGTTACCTCGGGCCCGAGGATGAACTCGCAGTGATCCAACACGGCGGCGATGCGGGCCTCGATACGGCCCTTCAGGCGCTGCTGCTGCGCCTTCAAATCGACGAAGGGGATGGTAGGCGGCTTCACGTCCGGGAGCGGTCAGGCCAGGCGCGAGGCCGCTTCGTCGGCGGGCCTCGGGGAAGATTCAAGGCAACTCCTGATCATCAACGCCGCCTCGAGCGCCCGGCGGCTGTCCTCGCCGCTAACCAGCGGGGGGGATCCATCGGTCACCGCACCGACGAACGCCTCGATCTCGCGGGCAAGCTTGTCGCCCTCCTCGAAACGGCGCTCGTCGACCTTGACCGAGCCGGGGCCGGCGAAGGTCTCGGCGTCGGGGACGCCGGCGATCACCACCGAGTTGTTGAGAAAATCGACGGAAAGATAGGCGTGGCGCTGGAAAATCCTCATCTTGCGTTCGTCCTTCATGCTGACGCGGCTCGCGGTTATGTTGGCGATGCAGCCGTTGGCGAAACGAACCCGGGCGTTGGCGATATCCACTTGGTCGGTCAGCACGGGGACACCTACCGCATGGACCTCGACCACCGGGGCGCCGACGAGATCGAGAATGATATCGATGTCGTGGATCATCAGATCCAATATGACGTCGATGTCCGCGCCCCGCGCCGGAAACGGCGCCAGCCGGTTGCATTCGATGAACACGGGGTCCTCGACGATCCCCTCGATACCGAGGCGCACCGCGGAAAACCTCTCGACGTGCCCGACCTGAAGCGTCAACCCGTTCTCCCTGGCAAGCCCGATGAGTTCGTCCGCCTGGGCGAGATCGTCGGTGATCGGCTTCTCGACCAGCACATGCTGGCCGTGCTCGAGAAACGCCTTGGCCACCTCGTAATGAAGGGCGGTGGGGACGACGATGCTGACGGCGTCGACCCGGCCGAGAATCTCACGATATTCGAACACCGGCCGGACACCCAATTCCTTGGCCACGAGCTCGGCGCGGGCCCGGTCTGTATCGACCACCGCGACCAACTCCGCCGCCGCGAGGCCGGCATATTTCTCGGCGTGGAACCGGCCGAAATGGCCGACACCGACGACCGCCGTGCGGATTCTTTTCATCTAAGGAACCTCTCCTAAGCAACCCCGTCCCCGCGCCGGGCCCAGTACTTACTTTCATAGAAGGGTGCGACATATGATCGTCTTTTCGCGGCCTCCGGGGTGGAGGCGTCGCGCCGGCGATGTCTGGACATCGTCAAGCGGCGCATACGCCCTCCGGTGGCCGCGAAAAGCGACCCTTCGGGCGGCCTTGCAGGCCCTTACGCTCTCGTCGCGCGGCCCTTGTGATGCGCCAGCATCACGGCGGACCACGCTCCTAGCCGAAGAGCCTGCAAGGCCGTCAGATGTATCACCCTCCTATGAAAGTAAGTACTGGTGTGGGGACCCGCCCCGCCGGCCCCTGCGATCGGTGACGCGCCCCGGGGCGTCCGCCGCCTGTTGTACGCCTCGGGCGCGGCGCTATAGTGTTTCCGGCCCACCATCCCGCCCGCCCCTTTCTGGGAACGCCTTGATGAAACGCCGAACGCCCTGATGAAACGCCGTCTCGCCATTTCACTGATCGCCATTCTCGGCGCCACCGGCATGGCCCCGGCATGCGCCTCCTCCGCCGACGTCAACATCGGGCCCCGGCCCCAGGCGGTGGAGGATCGCTATGTTTACGCACCGGCGGGCATTCGCGTCACGAGTTGGGTCGAAAATCTGAAAGCGCCCTGGTCCCTCGTCTTTCTGCCCGACGGCGACGCCCTCGTCAGCGAGCGTCCGGGACGAATCCGGTTGATCGAGAACGGAAAGCTGCGGACCAGGCCGTTGGCGCGGATCGATGTCGCCCGGGGCGGCGAAGGCGGACTCATGGGCTTGGCACTGCACCCGCGGTTTCCCGCCCAGCCCTATCTCTATGCCATGCACACCTTCGAGGCCGGCGGCCGCACCACGAACCGCGTCATCCGGCTCAAGATCACGGGCAAAACGGCGCGATTCGACCGCATCATCGTGCCGGGGATCCCGGGCGCCGGCTACCACAATGGCGGACGCATCGGCTTCGGGCCCGACGGCATGCTTTACATCGGCACCGGCGAGACATTCGAAGCGCGGCTCGCCCAGAATCCGGCGTCGCTCGGCGGCAAGCTCCTTCGCGTTACGCCCGAGGGCAAGGTGCCGGCGGACAATCCGACGCCGGGATCGCCGGTGTTCACCTCGGGCCATCGCAACATCCAGGGGCTTGCCTGGCACCCGGCGACAGGCGCCATGTTCATCTCCGAGCACGGCCCTTCCGGCGAGTTCGGCTTCGGCGCGTTCGACGAGATCAACGCCATCCGGCCGGGCGCCAACTACGGCTGGCCGGCCGCCGTCGGCGCGCCGGGCGCGGCGCCTTACACCGATCCCGTGGTGGCGTGGCCTCGCGTGACCACGCCGCCGAGCGGCATGGCGTTTTGGCGCCGCCATCTGTTCGTCGCCACGCTCAGGAGCGAGGCGCTCATCCGCGTCGGCCTCCAAAGGACGCCGAAGGGTTGGCGGGCGACGCTCATCGAGCGATGGTTCGCCCGCGGGCGGGGAAGCGGCCGGTTCGGACGCCTGCGCGACGCCGTCGTCGGGCCCGATGGCGCGCTTTACGTTTTGACCAACAACCGGGACGGGCGGGGCGACCGACGCCAGGGCGACGACCGCATCCTCAGGATCGAGGCGGTAAAATAGCCGGGATGTTAGCCGCCCGAAAGGCCTCGGGACCGTCTGAGACCTGAAAAAGGTCTGAATTGGCATAAAAAACCGCCCTCACCTTCCCGGTTGCGCCGAAAATTGGTGGATGAGGGCTGACGAGCCGATTTGATTGCCGCACGGAGATCGGCTATAAGGGATTTTCGCGGCCCTTGAGGGGGAGGGCCGCGGGTAGGAGATAACAGCAAAGAGCCGGCGCCGGCGCGAAGGGGGTTCAGGTGTACTCTTCGAGCCGACGCGCATAAGGAAGGGCCCGGGCGCGCTAGGCGCCAGACCCCTAACCATAAAAAACCGGCTCGTAACCTTTTGCAGGGAGTACACCATGGTTCTGCGTAGTTTCTCCAAAGGGCGCGGTAGTGCGGCCACCGCCCGCAGCGATACGGGTGAGGAGCAGTCCCTTCAGGCTCCCAACCGAACCTCGCTCCAACCCGTCGCCAGCGACTTCTCGTCGCGTTACACCAATTTGAAGGTGCGGCTGCACCAGCAGTTGCTCGACGTGATCAATCTCTCGGCGCTCGAGAAGATGGGGGCCGAGGACATCCGCCGCGAGGTCGGGTCGACGATCGTCGATCTTCTGAAGGCCGACGTGCAAACGCCGCTGAACCTCGAGCAGCAGAACCGGATCGTATCGGAGGTCCTGGACGAGTTGACCGGGCTTGGGCCGATCGAGCCGCTGGTCAAGGACACCACGACCTCGGACATCCTGGTCAACACCCATGGGACGGTTTATGTCGAACGCAACGGCCGGCTCGAGCTGACCGAGGTCCGGTTCAAGGACGACCGGCACCTGATGCGGATCATCGACAAGATCGTCTCGAGCGTCGGCAGGCGGGTGGACGAGTCGACGCCGATGATGGA
>JACZQV010000181.1 GCA_022545545.1 Pseudomonadota bacterium | reverse complement strand
CGGCACGGCTGGCTCCGAACCACCTGCCTGCGCGAAGCCGGAGCTTCGCTTCGGCGAAGGCAGGCGGAGATCACGAAGCCCCGTATCGAGATGCCGGACGACAGAGGACACTTTTATCTTCTCCGGCATCCGAACCCTGACCCCTGTGACATATCCTCCGCGGTCCCGGTGGCGGGGAAATGGGAAAAGACGGTTTTAAAACCGTCCGTTCAGGCCCGGACGCTGTCGAGCCAGGCCTCGAGCATGAGCACGGTCCAAAGCGAATAGGTCCAGTCGCGCCTGCCGGTCGCGTGATCCCGCCACCTCGCCCGCACAACAGCCGGGTTCACCAAACCGTCGTCCGATAGCCTCTTTTCGGCGAGCAGCCCGTCGGCCCAGTCCCGCAAGGCCCCCCGCAGCCAACCGGCGATCGGCGGTTCAAACCCCTGTTTGGGGCGATCGACGATATCGCGGGGCACCGAACGGTAAAGCACGTCGCGAAGGAGGCCCTTGTTCGGCCGCTCGACGATCATGGCGTCGGGCAGCGACCAGACGAATTCGACCAATCGGTGATCGAGGAAGGGCGCGCGGGATTCGAGACCGACCGCCATCGAGGCGCGATCGACCTTGACCATGAGGTTGTCGGGGAGATAGAGCCGGGTGTCCGCAAACATGAAGTCGCGCGCGAGCGACCGGGACACGGTCGGCGCCGGCAGATGGACAGGCGTCGCCGGCGAAACCGGGGCCGCGGCGACGCCGTCCGCGGTCCGCCACCAGCCGATATAATCGAGATAGAGCGAATAAGGATCGGCGTGACTAAAACCTTCCGCCAGCTTGCGTAGACGCCGCAAGGGGCGGGTGTGCTTCCCCGCGGTCATTGCGACCAAGCTTCGCGCGAGCGCGCGCAACGGTTGGGGCGTGCCGGCCACCTTCGACCATGCCCTGGCGGCCCGGAGGTAGCGGGCATAGCCGCCGAAAAGCTCGTCCCCGCCGTCTCCCGACATGCTGACGGTGACGTGGCCCGCCGTCAGGCGGCAAAGCACGGCCGTCGGAATGCCGGAGGGATCGGCGAAGGGCTCATCGAACATCTGGGGAAGTTTCAGCACCACCTCCAGGCAGTCGTCCTCGCTCATCATCAGGGTCGTATGATCGGTCCGGAGATGGCGGGCGACGGCCTCGGCATGGGGCGATTCATCATATCTGGGATCTTCGAACCCGACCGAGAATGTGCGCACATTGCCCGGCGCCTGCGTCCGCGTCATCGCCGCGACCACCGTGGAGCTGTCGATACCGCCCGACAGAAAGGCGCCGAGGGGCACGTCCGCGACCGAGCGCAGTTTTACCGCGTCCTCGGTCAGTTCCCCGAGCCGCTCCATAGCTTCGGCCTCTGTCCCCGCGAAGGGCGCCGCCGCCTGGGCCTCGGCGACATCGGCGGCATGCCAATAGGGCCTTGGCGACGCCGACCATTCGTCGATCGGGATTCTGAGGACGTGACCGGGGGAGAGCTTCGAGATGCCCCGATAGATCGAATGGGGCGACGGGATGAAGGCGTGGCGCAAGAAGAGCGCCACCGCCTCGCCATCGAGTTCAGGGTCGAACGCCTGATGGCGGCGCAGGGCCTTGAGCTCGGAGGAAAAGAAGAAGACGCCCCTGCATTCGCCGTAATATAGGGGCTTCTCGCCCATGCGGTCGCGCGCCAGCCACAGCTCGCGCCGCTCCCGGTCCCAGAGTCCGATGGCGAACATCCCGTTCAGTTGACCGAGCGTCTCCTCGACCCCATGGCGGTCGATATATGCCAACAGGATCTCGGTATCTGAGTGCCCGCGCCAGCGGCGCGCACCATCACCCTCCAGGCGCTGGCGCAGTTCCCCGTGGTTGTAGATTTGTCCATTGAAAACGATGACGTAACGCCCGGAGGCCGAAGTCATCGGCTGGCGGCCCTGGGCGCTCAGATCGAGGATCGCGAGGCGGCGGAAGCCAAGGGCGACGCCGGCGTCGGCATCGACCCACACCCCCTTGTCGTCGGGCCCCCGGTGGACGAGCGTGTCGGCCATGGCGCCGATCAGGCCGGTGATCGCCTCGGGCCCGCCGCTCCGGCCGAAACCGGGATCGAGAACGCCGACGACGCCGCACATATAAATCCCTTTCGATGAGGTACGCCGGAAAGGCCGCTTACGGGGGAACGGAATAATAGCGAAGGGAGTGAAAAGGACAAACACCACGCCGCCCTTGTCAGCCCCGAGGTCAAAAGGTAACAATCTTTTCGAATGCTTGCGGCCTGCCTTCCATGACAGTGGGAGGGGTCGAGCCAATCGGATTACGCTCTAGCTAGATGTTTCCGCCATGACCGCCAGTACCGCCGATTCCCGCATCAGATACCTGATCGTATCCGACGGCCGCTCGGGCACGACCCTGCTTGCCTCGATCCTCGGTATGGCTGGAGCGGATTTCGGCCTGCCGGTGGCCGAGGATTGGAACCCGACGAGCGGCTCCAACGAGCACCCGGACCTGGTCCCGACGACCGAAATCCTCGAAAAGGCCGAGGCGCTGACCGCCTTGAGCACCCGTTACCCGGGCCTCGACCTCATCGCCCGGGGCTATCGCAGCCGGGCCAAGCGGAAGGTCGGGCGGCTTCTCGAGAAGGCGCCCTATCACAAATCCTCCGCCTATATGGCGCCTTACGCCTTCAAGCTCGGATACAGCCCCCGCATCATCGCGAGCGCCGCCAATCGGGGGCGCTGGCGCGGTCCAAGATGCTGCTCCAGCGAACGACCTATCCCAACATCGCTGATCGCATCGAGATGACATACCGCAACGCCCTGATCGGGATCTACACCTTCGGCGGCTGCGCCGTCAGCTTCGAGGAAATCATCGATCCCGGCGAGACGGGGTGGATGGAGGCGCTTTCGGAGATGATCGGGATGGATTACGCGGGACTGGCCGAAGCCCGCGCCCGCCTGGTCAAGTCAGAGGCTGACGCGAATACCTCGGCGGGGTTCCGCCTCGATCCCCGCCTCGAGGCGCTATACGAGGACTTGCGCGCGATCAAGGGCCGGTACCTGCCCCCGAGCACACAGTATCTCCGCCAGATCGGCGGCGGCTGACGGCGGCGGACCCCGGCGCTCGGAATTTTGCTTTAAAACCGTCTGGCCGTTCAGGCTTTACGTGTCACCCGGTGGGACCGTTCAACAGACTTTGGCCGCCGAAGCGTTCGTCCCACCTCGGGATGACGTCCTTGTTGTAGACATTGTCGGGGAACCCGCCCCTGAGCGCCGTCAGCACCGACTTCGTCGCCCACAACGCCATCGCGGAGGTGAAGTACCTATTGCGGCTCGGCGTTGAGTTACCGCCACATTGGTATGACACGAAAGTTGTTTGGCGGTACGTCTCGAATAGTCCTCGACGGCTGTCAGCCAAACTGGAAGACGTCCTCCGGTTCAACGGTCTAGAGAGCTGGATTCTGCGGGAAAAG
>JACZQV010000091.1 GCA_022545545.1 Pseudomonadota bacterium | reverse complement strand
CGGTGTGCCTGTGCTACGGTTCACGCGTCCGGCGAAGCGGAGGCTGAGTTGTGATCTCGGTCATCATCCCCACCCTCAATGAAGGCGCCAACCTGCCCCGCCTGTTGGCGACGCTTAGCGCCGAGCCGACGGCGTCTGAGATCATCGTCGCCGATGGCGGTTCCGTCGATGACACCGGCGCCATCGCGCTCGGCGCCGGCGTCAAGGTGATCACGACGGCGCCCGGCCGGGGCGGACAGATCAGGGCCGGCGCCGAGGCGGCGGGGGGCGATATCCTGCTCTTCCTCCATGCCGATTCGGTGTTCCCGACCGGCGGGCTCGCCGGGATCGAGGAGGCCCTGTCGGACCAGCGTATCATCGGCGGCAACTTCCGCCTGCACTTCGATGGCGCCAGCGGCTTCGCCCGCTGGCTGACCGGCTTTTACGCCTTCATTCGCCGGTTGGGCCTTTATTACGGTGATTCGGGCGTCTTCGTGCGGCGTGGGGTGTATGACGCCCTGGGCGGGGTGCGCCCGATCGCGCTGATGGAGGATTTCGACTTCAACCGCCGGCTCGAGCGCGCCGGGCCGACCTGTTGCATCGCCTCCCCGCCACTGGTGACCTCGTCCCGGCGCTTCGAGGGACGCCACCCGCTGGCCATCATCTGGGGCTGGCTCAGGATCCACGCGCTGTTTTACCTCCACGCCTCGCCTCGGCGCCTCGCCAGGCTCTATGACTCGGAACGGGCCCAAGAGCGGCCCTATCGTCCGGCGGGCGCCCCGTTCAAAGCCCAGTCGTAACCGAAATCGGCGATCTTTGGCGCCTTGGCGAGCCCGGCCTTCAGCTCCCCCCCGGCGTAGCGCGCGAGGTGGGCGATCACCCCTTTATCGTCGCCGCCGAAGTCTTCCTGGAACCAGACATAGATGCTGGAGACCACGAGCTTGCCGTCCTCGATGCGCGCGCCGCGGGGATGGTTGACGTAAAGGTGCGCCGCTTCGCTCAGTTGGTACTCCGCGTTCCTGGCGGTGAAGGCCTGCCTCCTGAGATTGGGGCAACCGATGGCAGCGCAGTTGACGGCATAGTGGATACGCGGATCGCGCCAGATCGGGCGCAGGATGCGGTGCTCGATATCGTTGAGCGAGACTCGTTCACCCTCGATTTCGATCAGCTTCTTGTCCCAGGGGCCGCGCGCCAACCAGCCGGGCGAGATGTCGATGTCGCGGATGCTCTTCACCGGGTAGTGGTCGAGCACCAGTTTGACCGTCAGCGCGTTGTAGAGGTTGATCCAGAAGGGGAGCTGTTCGGCGCGGGAAAGGCGGCTCACCGGCTCCGCCGCGAGACCGGCGATGTAACGCTTGAGCCCCAGCCTATCGGCGTTCGTCACCCGCCCGTAGGCGACGCGGTTGACGCCGTCATCCGCTGCGAGCACGTAGGTTTTGAGGAACCGGTCCCAGGCGCCGTGATCGATGCTCCTGGTGGCGGCGGGATCGTTGGCCGTCCACCGCGCCCACAAATTGGCGGCGGGCGCGAACAGGGCCTCGATGCTGCTGATGCCGGCGAGCGGCAAGGCCATCGCCAGCAGCAGGACCGCCTTGATGGCGCGTGAAACGGGAGGGTGCCTAGTACTTACTTTCATAGGAGGATGGCACATCGTTTCCTTTCGGGCCGCCGCTAGGCGCGTCCGCCGATGCGTCCTGCCCGTTCGATGATCACCATGAGGTTTGGTACGACATATCTCAAGCCCACTCAAGCGCCGGCCGCAACCGTCCCATATTCTTAAAATCGGCTATAATGGCGCCCGCTGACAAGCCGTCCGGGACCGGGGCGGCAGGGGAGTCGACGACATGGCGCGGGAAAGTGCCATCACACCGCTGGAACCGTCCGCCGAGGACGCCAATATCATCGCCGGGCTGATTTCGCGCGCGCGCGCCGCCATGGCCGCCTTCGCCGATGCCGACCAGGGCCGAGTCGACGACGCGGTGACCGCCATCGCCTGGGCCATCTACCAGCCCGAGCATGCCCGCGCACTCGCCGAGATCGCCGTCAGCGATACCGGCCTTGGCAACGTCAAGGACAAGTTCACCAAGAACCAGCGCAAGACCTTCGGCGCGCTGCGCGATCTCCTGCGGGCGAGGACCGTCGGCATCATCGAGGAAGACCAGGCTTTGGGGATCGTCAAATACGCCAAGCCCGTCGGCGTGGTGGCGGCGATCTGCCCCTCGACCAATCCGGCGGCGACGCCGACCAACAAGGCGATGATGGCGATCAAGGGGCGCAACGCCGTCATCATCGCCCCCTCCCCCGCCGGCAGCTCGGCGACGGCGATGACGGTCGAGATGATCCGGGCCGAGCTCGAGCGGGCGGGGCACCCGGCGGATCTCGTCCAGGTCCTGCCGGCGCCGGCTTCCAAGGACCTGACCCAGGCGCTGATGGGGGCCGCGGATCTGGTGGTGGCGACGGGCTCGGCGGACAATGTGCGCCGCGGCTACAAAAGCGGCACCCCGGCGATCGGCGTCGGCGCCGGAAACGTGCCTTCGATCATCGACGCCAGCGCCGATCTGGCCGACGCGGCGGGGAAGATCCGCATCTCCAAGACCTTCGACAACGCGACCTCGTGCTCGTCGGAGAATTCGGTGATCGTGCTTGACGAGGTCTATGACGACGCCATCGCCGCGCTGGCGAAGGCCGGCGGCTACATGGCGACGGCGGCGGAAAAACAGGCGATCTGCGACAATCTCTGGCGGAACGGCCGGCTCAACCGCCAACTCATCGCCAAGGACGCCCGGGTGTTCGCCGAGACCCTCGGCCTTTCGGACGCCGCCCGGAGCGCCGAATTCTTCATGGTCGAGGAGACCGGGACGGGCCCCGATTACCCGTTCTCGGGCGAGAAGCTTTCCCTCGTGCTGACGGTCTACAGGGCGCCCGACTTCGACGGCGCGGTGGCGCTGGCGAAGGATATCCTCGCCTATCAGGGCCGGGGCCATTCCTGCTCCATCCACACCAGGGACATGGACCATGCGAGGCGTCTGGCGGAGGAGCTCGACGTGGTGCGCGTGCTGGTCAACCAGATCCACGCCTTCGGCAACGGCGGCGGCTTCGATAACGGCCTCAACTTCACCCTTTCCATGGGCTGCGGCACCTGGGCCGGCAATTCCATCAGCGAGAATCTGAACTACCGCCACTTCATCAACGTCACCCATCTATCGACGGTGATCCCCGAGGACCGCCCGGACGAGGACGAGCTGTTCGGCCCCTACATCTCCCGCCATGGCGCCTGATACCAAGCGCCGATGAACTTCGAGGAACACGCCGCGAAGCCATTGCTGGACGCCGCCGGCATCGCGGTGCCGAAAAGCAGGCTGGTGACTTCAGCGGAAGAGGCGTCTTCGGCCGCCGCCGAGCTTGGCGCCTGCGTGGTGAAAGCGCAGGTGCCGGCCGGCAAGCGGGGCAAGGCGGGCGGTATCAGGATGGCCGACACCGCCGATGAGGCCGCCAAGGCGGCGCGGGCGATCCTCGCCATGGAGATCGGCGGTCATCGGGTCGAACGCTTGCTGGTGGAAGAACGCATCCCCATCGCGCGGGAGTTCTACGCCGCCGTCCTCAACGATGCTTCGGCGAAATCGCCGGTGGTCCTCTTTTCCACCCTCGGCGGCATGGACATCGAGGACGCCGCCGCCAAGGACCCGCGAGCGCTCAGCCGATGCGTGGTCGACATCCGTGAAGGCTTCGGTCACCGGGAGGCGGAAGAAATGCTCGGCGGGCGGGATCTCGGCCTGCCTTCGCCGAAGCGAAGCATCGGCTTCGCGCAGGCAGGCGATGGGGCCAAGGATGTCGCCAAGACCCTCGTGGCCCTCTACCGCCTCTATCGCCAGCGCGACGCCGAACTGATCGAGATCAATCCCCTGGCGCTGACGGAGGATGGCCGGCTGGTGGCGCTCGATTGCAAGTTCACCCTCGATGACGCCGCCATCCCCCGCCAACCCGGCATCGCCGCGCTTGGCGCCAGGGAGCGCCTCAGTGCGCTCGAGGCGCGCGGCCGCGAACTCGGGTTGCAGTATATCGAGCTCGACGGCGATGTCGGCGTGCTCGCCAACGGCGCCGGGCTGACCATGGCGACCATGGACGCGGTCCGTCACTTGGGCGGGCGGCCGGCCAACTTCCTCGAGGTCGGCGGCCAGGCCTACACCTTGACGAAATCGGCGCTCGAGCTGGCGCTGGCCAATCCCAGGGTCAAGAGCCTGGTGGTCAATTTCTGCGGCGCCTTCGCCCGCACCGACGTCATGACCGAAGGCGTGGTGACGGCGTGGGAGGAACTCAAGCCCACCATCCCCGTCTTCTTCTCCATCCACGGCACCGGCGAGGAGGAGGCGGTGGAGCTCCTGCGCGCCCGCCTCGGCATGGAGCCCTTCGATCTCATGGACGACGCGATTTCGGCGGCGATCGAGGCGGCCCGATGATCGTCCGCGCCGCCGATCGGGTCCTGGTGCAGGGGATAACCGGCACGCAGGGGACGTTTTGGAGCCAGCAGATGATCGCCTACGGCACCCGCATCATCGGCGGCGTCAACCCCAAGAAGGCGGGGGCGGAGCATCTGGGCCTCCCGGTCTACGCCAGCGCCGCCGAGGCGGCGAACGATCGCGGTTTCGAGGTCGCGGTGATGTTCGTGCCGCCGATGGCGGCGCGGGCGGCGGCGCTCGACGCCATCGAGGCCGGCGCCAAGCTGCTCGTCGTGCTGACCGAGCACATCCCGGCCCAGGACGTCATGGAACTGATCGCCGCGGCCAAGGCCGGCGGCACCCGCGTCATCGGCCCCAACACCGCCGGTCTGGTGACGCCGGGCGAGTGCTTCGTCGGCATCATGCCGGCCTTCAACGCCAAGGTGCACCGGCCGGGCCGCATCGGCGTGATTTCGAGAAGCGGCAGTCTCGGCGCGTTGATCTGCCTCAACCTGGTCAGGGCCGGCTTCGGCCAGTCGGCGTACATCGGCGTCGGCGGCGATCCCATCCTCGGCACGACCACACGCGACGCGCTCCGGGCATTCGAGGACGATGCCGGCACCGATGGGGTGATGATGGTCGGTGAGATCGGCGGCACGGCGGAAGAGGACGCGGCCGAATACGCCGCGACCATGAAGAAACCGGTCATCGCCTACATCGCCGGGGCGGCGGCGCCGGAAGGGCGGAGGATGGGCCATGCCGGCGCCATCGTCATGGGCGATAAGGGGACTTACCGGTCGAAGCGGGCGGCGCTGGAGCGGGCCGGGGTCAGGGTGCTGGACGCGCCCACCGAAGCCGGCGCCGCCTTCACCAAAGCGCTTGGCGCTTAGACCGGTGCCCGAGGCCGATGAGCGGGGCGATGCGATAGCGAAAGTCAAGCACCGCCCGGCATATCATCGACAACAATTGCCCGGTTGATGCGATCCCTGTATTTACGCCGCTACGAGAGTGACAACGGAAACAAAGGCGATGAGGAAGGTTCTCGTAAATATCGGTTGTGGATTCACCGTCGGCGAGAGTTGGCTGAATTTCGATGCCTCGCCGACTCTTCTTTATGAAAAAGTGCCTTTCCTCACATACATCCACAAAAAAAACGAGGCGCCGTTCCCCAAGAACGTGAAGTACGGCGACATCACGAAAAAACGCTTGTGTGCCCCCGATACCGCTGACGCCGTGTTTGCAAGCCACGTTTTCGAGCATTTGGCCCACGATGAGATGCAGAGCGCACTGCAAAATATCTTTGCCATGCTCAAGCCAGGGAGCGTATTCCGGCTGATCGTTCCCGATCTGGAGAACAGGGCGCGAAAATACATCGAAAATGCAGACAAGAAACGGCCGGAAGCGAGCCTCGAATTCATTTCAGCGACCGGCATGGGGATGAAACACTCCCCCAAAACCCTGTTTCAAAAGCTCACCCGCCTGTTCGGCCATTCACAGCACCTCTGGATGTATGACGCGATCGCCATGGAAAGCGAACTTGAACAAGTCGGATTCGTCAATGTCAGGAAGTGCATTTTCAATGACGGCGACATCGAAGAATTCAAGGAAGTCGAAGAGGAAGAAAGGTTCAAAAGCGCGTTCGGCGACGAAGTCTGTATCCAATGCGAAAAACCGAATGATCCGTCATCGCCTTAGCTTACGGCTACGATTCGTACTGCTTTAAAATTTTTTGAATCTTGGAAAGACTGCGTGTTTCGATAACCACCTCATAAATATAGTTACAGACCGAAGCCGTTAGTGATATCGCCGCGAGCGCGAAAAATATTTCCGCCAAATCACCGGATTTGAAATAGATCGATATCAGACTTAAGATATTGAAAACAAACGCCACCCCGCCCATAATTATACTCAGGCGGATGAGACGTAATCGCGTCATCAGATAGTCGGCTTCATCAGAAAATTGCCGTGGGTTATCATGGTTTATGATGACCCTCAGCCTCGCGCCAACCTGTAAAGAGATGTTCGCATAAACAAGAAACAAAAGCGGTATGCCCGGGAAAAGTAATGCGTTTATGGCGTAGTCCCTCATTTTCGATGTCTCCTGTGCTTCTTGCGTTGCCGATTCACCGACCCAGCACTTCTCGCTGGGACCGGGAAACACTGCGGTTCTATGCGTAAGCCATTTGCTGATGAAGTCATGATGCGGCCTTCGTCCTCTTACCGGTTTGTCTGTCCAGATAGCCCATCCCTCTCCCCGACCCCGCCATCGGCGCCCTCAAAACGGCGCGTCGCCGGCGATCGAGGTCCGGTGCAGGTGGCGGATGCCGGGCGGCTTGATACCGCCCAAGGCGTCACATATCCGCTCAACGCTCATGGTCATGGCTCCATCCTCACCTGACACGGGTCGCGACGAGCCCGCTTTCAGGCAAGCCTAATGACGGCCGTTACCGCCGTCAAATCGTGAGGGCGGACGATCAGCGGGCCGCCCGGTCGACAACCCGGACACCCTCCCAAGGTCAAAGCCGATCAACGCCCGAGGATGAGGATGAGGATCCCGGCGACGACCAGCCCGATCCCCAGCACCTCGACCCGGCTGGTCCGCTCGCGGAAGAAGAACACCGAGACGGCGAAGGTGAAGACCAGCTCGATCTGGCCAAGCGCCCGCACATAGGCGGCGTTCTGGATGGTGAAGGCGGTGAACCAGCCGATCGACGCCAGCACGCCGGCGATGCCGACGGCGAGGGATCCGCGCCAATGAACGATGACGTCCTTCAGCGTCGCCGGCTCCCTGAAGGCGAGATAGACGCCCATGATCGCGGTCTGGATGACCACCGAAACGGCGAGCGTAAAGGCCGCCGCCATGACGAAGCCGTCATAGCCGAGCGCCAGGGCCGCGCCCCGGAAGAACACCACCGAGCCGCCGAGGAAGGCGCCCGAAGCCAGCCCGATCAGCGTCGGCTTTTCGGCCAGGCTGGTGAACAGCGAGGCGACGGTGATCTTGGTCTGGCCCACCGACAGCGCGATGACGCCGGTGGCGGCGACGGCGATGGCAAGCGTCGCCGTCGCCGTCAAGGTGTCGCCCAAGATCACCAGGCCGAGGATCGCCACCTGCACCACCTCGATCTTCGAAAAAGTGGTGCCGACGGCGAAGTTGCGAAAGGAGAAGAGGGTGATGAGCAGGCCGGTGAAGATGATCTGGCAAAGCCCGCCCGCGACCGAATAGAGCAGGAAAAGCCCGTTGGCCTCGGGCAGCGCCATGCCGCCCCAGCCGTTGAGCGCGGCGACATAGAGGACGGCGAAGGGCCAGGCGTAAAGGAAGCGCACATAGGCGGCGCCGAGCGTCGTCAGCCGCCCCTTCAGGTATTTTTGCAGGGCCGAGCGGGCGTTCTGGGCGAACGCCGCGGCGATGGTGATCGGCACCCAGACCTCGAACATGGCGGATCCTGAGCCCTCGAATGGCGAAGAATTACAAAGGTTTGTTGACTATAGCACCCTATCGGCGCCGCCGGGGCCGAGCCGGCGGCGCCGGCGGCGGAGGAACGTGCAATGCCGGTACGTAGCTTGATCCTACCTCTACCGGCAGTTCTGTCGCTCTGGCCCGCCTTGGCGTATGGCCAGCCGCCAGAGCGGTAGATCCGTTGTAAAATCTGTCGAGGGCATCGTCCAAGGATCTATCCCTTGGTGCTCGCGGGCGGCGATTCGCCTGCCTGCGGGATTGGTGTTAACATCGCGCAACCAATAAAGTCCATTTCGGGGATTCTGGCTCCACCGAGAGGGGGAGGCACTCACGCCATGAGTTTCATTCTGCTCGCCTCCATCACCATCGCCTTGTTCGCTTTCGCTGGCGCACTGTACCTGTGGTGGCGGCAAAGGGACTGGCGCATCGCATTCCTGGCGGCTATGGCCGCCCTAATCGTACTGCGGGAGTCCACCGAACTCCTCGGGGCCCCACTTACCTGGACGATCTCGTTTCCCGGACCCGGCCATGATCTCCCAGGGCTCGCCCTCAGCATCATGGTCTGGTTGGCCGTGTTCTTCCTGGAACGCATGATCCGCGAACGCAGGCAGGCGGAGGAAGCACTCAATAGGGCGCAGACCCGCTTGTTGGACGCCATCGAGGCGATCTCCGAGGCCTTTACGCTTTACGACGCCGACGACCGTCTGGTGATCTGCAACAGCAAGTATCGCGAGTTGCAAGCCGGTCTGGACGTTGCGATTGAACTGGGTACCCCTTATGAGAAACTCATTCGTAAGGTTGCCGAGAGCGGTGTCATTGCGGATGCGCAGGGGCGGATCGAGCCTTGGGTGGCCGACAGGTTGGAGAAGCACCGCAATCCTTCGGCGCCCTATGAACAGCAGCGAACCGACGGCCGGTGGCTAAGGATCAGCGAGCGCCGAACCCAGGAAGGCGGAATCGTCGGGGTATTTACCGATATCACCGAACTGAAGAGGCGTGAGGCCCAGCTTGAGGAGCTGGTCGACAGCCTTGCGCAGGCGCGGGATGAGGCGATGCAGGCGACTCAGACCAAGAGCCAGTTTCTCGCCAATATGAGCCACGAGTTGCGCACGCCGCTCAACGCCGTCATCGGCATTACCGAGATGTTGCTGGAAGACGCCGAGGACTTGGGCCAGGACGATTTCATCGAGCCGTTGCAGCGCATTTCCAAGGCCGGAAAGCACTTGCTTGATCTGATCAACGAGGTGCTCGATCTCTCCAAAATCGAGGCCGGCAAACTGGAGTTCCACCTGGAGGATTTCGACATTCCGGCCATGGTCCGGGACGTGACGGCGACCGCGCAGCCGCTTGCCGAGGAGAACGGCAACCGCCTCACCGTGCGCTGTCCGGATGATTTGGGCTCGATGCGCGCCGACCTGACGCGGGTCCGTCAGGTCGTCCTCAACCTCTTAAGCAATGCCTGCAAGTTCACGAAGAACGGCGAAGTCACGGTGGAAGCTGCGCGCCAACGGGTCGAAGAAGAGGATTGGGTGACGTTTGCAGTCTCCGACACCGGCATCGGCATGACGCCGGAGCAATTGGACAAGTTGTTCAAAGAGTTCAGCCAGGCGGACAGCTCGATCACGCGAGATTACGGCGGCACGGGATTGGGCCTCGCGATCAGCCAGCGCCTCTGCCACATGATGGGCGGCGACATCGGCGTCGAGAGCGCGCCCAGCGTGGGCACGACGTTCACCGTCCGGCTGCCGGCGCAAGTCGACGAAAAGATCGGGGCATATGCGGAGGACTTCGCGGCAGGAGAAGAGAGCCCGGTGTCGGACGCGGCGGCGGATGTGGGCGCGCGGGTGGCGTCCAACACGGTCCTTGTTGTCGACGACGACCCGACGGCGTGCGACCTGATGCGGCGCTTTCTCGCCAAGGAAGGCTTCGACGTGGTCACGGCGAAGGATGGCGAGGAAGGCCTGAGGCTGGCCCGGAAGCTGACTCCTTCGCTGATCACGCTGGATGTGCTGATGCCGGGTCTCGACGGCTGGAGCGTCCTGCAACAGCTCCAGTCGGACCCGCAACTCGCCGCCATTCCGGTCGTGATGCTGACGATCCTCGATGAGAAAAACAAAGGCTACGCGTTGGGAGCCTCGGACTTCGTGACCAAGCCGATCGACCGTGAGCGGCTGCGTACGCTGCTCGCCAAGTACAGGTCCGACAAGGCGGGCCAGCGGGTCCTGCTCGTCGAGGACCACGAGGCGACGCGCAAATTTTTGCGCCGGATGCTGATTGGCGAGGGATGCCAAGTCACCGAGGCCGAGAACGGCCGGGTGGCGCTGGAACGTTTGGCGGATATCCGTCCCGACCTGATCCTGTTGGACCTCATCATGCCGGAAATGGACGGTTTCGAGTTCCTCGCCGAGCTCCGCAAGACGCCGGCGTCGCGAGAGATTCCCGTCGTCGTCGTCACGGCGGCGGACCTAACGGAGGAGGACCACCGCAGGCTAAATGTTGGCGTCAAGCGGGTGCTGAACAAGGCCGCCTACAGCCGCGACGAGCTCCTCGAGGAGCTGCGCAATCTGGTGGCGCACTATGCCGGCAGAGAGGGCGCCAGTGGCACCCATGGGAACGATGACTAAGATTCTTTACGTCGAAGATAACGAGGACAACATCTATATGCTGTCGAGACGGCTCGAGCGCAAAGGCTACGATATAATCGTGGCCAAGAATGGCGAGCAAGGGGTAGCCATGGCACGCGCCGAGACGCCGGCGCTAATCCTGATGGACTTGAGCCTGCCAATCCTGAACGGCTGGGAAGCGACGCAGCAACTCAAGGCATCGCCCGAAACGCGTGACATTCCGGTCATCGGCCTGTCGGCCTATGCCATGACCGGCGACCGCGAGAAGGCGCTCGCCGCCGGTTGCGACGACTTCGAAACCAAGCCGGTCGAGTTCCGCCGCCTGCTCGAGAAGATCCAGGCGCTCCTGCCGAAAGGAGCGGCGGCATGAGCGAAGATGGGCCCACCCTCCTCGTCGTCGACGACAACGAGGACAACCGTTTTACGCTGACGCGGCGGCTGAAGCGGGAGGGGTATACCAACGTCGTGGTCGCCGAGAACGGGCGGCAGGCGCTCGACGCACTGGCCGAGCGGCCCTTCGACCTTGTGCTTCTCGACATCATGATGCCGGAAATGGACGGTTACCAGGTGCTCGAGCATCTCAAATCGGACATGGCGCTCAGGGACATTCCGGTGATCATGATTTCGGCGCTGGACGAGCTCGACAGCGTCGTTCGGTGCATCGAACTGGGCGCCGAGGACTATTTGCCCAAGCCGTTCAACGCCGTCCTTCTCAAGGCCCGCATCGGCGCCTGTCTGGAAAAGAAGCGGCTACGGGACCAGGAGGCGTCCTATCTCAAGCAAATCGAGAGCGAGAAGAAGCGTGCGGACGAGCTTCTGCACGCCATCCTGCCGGCCGCCGCCGTGCGCGAGCTCAAGACCACGAACTCGGTCAAGGCCCGGCGGTTCGAGGACGTCGCGGTGCTGTTCTGCGACATCGTCGGCTTTACCGCGTACTGCGACGAGCACTCTCCCGAAGACGTGGTCGGACATCTTCAGACGTGGGTCGACGCCTACGAAGGAATCGTGCTCCGGCACGGATTGGAGAAGATCAAGACCATCGGCGACGCCTTCATGGCGACGGCGGGCCTGCTCGAACCCGTGGAAGAGCCGGCGCTTGCCAGCGTGCGTTGCGGGCTCGACATGGTGGAGGCGTCGCGGGGACTCGACCCCGGATGGGAGGTCCGCGTCGGCATCCATTTGGGACCGGTGGTGGCCGGGGTCATCGGCCACCGGCAGTTCATGTTCGACCTGTGGGGCGACACGGTGAACATCGCCGCGCGTATAGCCGAAGAGGCCAAGCCTGGCGCTGTCGTCGTGAGCGCCGCCGCCTGGCCGCACCTACGGGACCGGTGCAACGGCAGGTCGAGCGGCTTTGTCGATCTCAAGGGCAAGGGGAGCCTCGAGCTCATCGAGTGCCAACAAATACGGGCGTAAACCGTATTGCTCCGCTCTACTACGCCGGCGGCGTCGGCCGCTCCCGGCCGATCTCCGCCCCCACCGCGTGGCGTTTGTAGGCGCCTTCATGGCGCTGGTCATCGCGGCGGCAATCGTGCCGGGGTGAGGCGCGATGAGGTAGCGATCCATGGAATCATGTGCCTCGCCGAACGACCGGCGGCGCTGGCAATGACGACGTTGGATTGGCGTACCGGCCTGGTCGTGAGGCCGTTAGAAATAGGCGAAGGGTGGTTCAGCCCAAGGAACCCTAATCGGCCCAAGGCAGCAGCACGAGGTTGCCCTTGACCTCGTTGTTGGCGATCAGCCTGTGCGCTTCTGCC
>JACZQV010000180.1 GCA_022545545.1 Pseudomonadota bacterium | reverse complement strand
GGGTGACAGATCTGACGGCCTTGCGGGTTTTTCGGCGAGGAGCGTGGTCCGCCGTGATGTGGCGCATCACAAGGGCCGCGCGACGACGTCCGAAGGGCCCGCAAGGCCGCCCGAAGGGTCGCTTTTCGCGGCCACCGGAGGGCGTCGGCGCCGCTTGACGATGTCCAGACATCGCCGGCGCGACGCCTCCACCCCGGAGGCCGCGAAAAGACGATCATATGTATCACCCTCCTATGAAAGTAAGTACTAACTACGCCGCGAGGCTGAGCAACAGGACCCCGGCGGCGACGGCGATCGCCGAGAGCGCCCGGTGAAGGCCGAAGGGCTCGCCCAGATAGTAGGCGCCGATCAGGGCGGCGATGATGACGCTGGTTTCGCGCAACGCCGACACAGGCGCCATCGCGCTCAGGCTAAGCGCCCAGATGACCAGCCCGAAGGAGCCGAAGTTGAGGACCCCGCCAAGTAGGACGGACCGCCAATCGCGTCCAAGCACATCGATGACGGCGGATTTGCGCCGGATCAGCGCGAACGCGGTGATCGGTGTGGCGGAGAGTACGAAGAGCCAGCCGATATAACCGGCGGGGCTGCCCGAGGCGCGGACACCTATCCCGTCGACGACGGTGTAGGCGGCGGTCATCGCGCCGGTGGCAAGCGGATAGGCGATGGTGCGCCAGCCGGCGCCCAGCTCGAAACCGCCCGAGAATGCGAGGCCGGCGATGGCGCAGGAAATGATGACGACGCCGGCGATGCCGGTGGCGGAAAGAGCCTCGCCGGCGAACACGGCGGAACCGACGGCCACCATCAGCGGCGCCGACCCGCGCGCCAGCGGATAGGCGTGGGACAGATCGGCGACCCGGTAGGCTTCCAAGAGGAAGTAGAAATAGACGGTGTTGAGTGCCGCCGAGATGACGATGAACTTCCAGCTTTCGGCCGCCGGCGCCGGGCCCCAGAGGATGAGGATGGGCGCCAACGCCCCGGTCACGAACATGATCGTGGCCATGGCCACGAGCCGGTCGTCGCCGATCTTGAGGACGGTGTTCCAAAGCGCGTGCATCAAAGCCGCGGCGAGAACCAGGGCTATGACTAACGGCTCCATGGGTTTCCCATGGGCCCATCGGCGAGGGGCGAAGGGTTGCGCCGGGCGCCGGATGCCCAACAGCGCGCTTCGCGCCGCTCCCGCCCGAAAAGCCGTATTGGGGCCATCAAATCGCTTCCATCTGGCCGGATAGTGCTGTGGATGCCGTCCCCACCAGGACCGGCCGCCTGAACCGAGCCGCCGCGCCATCGCGGGTCATCGGTGGCCGGTCCAATCCCGGCGATTGCCGGGTGCTCCGCCCCTTCGATCGCGGCCGGGGATGGAAGCATGCCGACCGATGGCTCGTAAAGCGCTTTCCCCGGCCACCGGATGGTCTTGACCGGCGCTTCGTGCTATTCATATCCCCTGGCTGGCCGGTCCCACCGGTTGGCGCGGGAGATGTGCGATGGCTAGAATCGCCGCCCTTATGTCTCTGTTTTGGTTGCTCGCGGGCTGCGTTGGTCCCGGTGATTACGGCGCCTCCGGTCCCCGATCCCCGCAAGGCGCGGCCCAGCCGGGGCTCGATTGGCGTACCACCATCGCCGGTGATGTCCTTGCCGTCGAGATTACCGATCACAAAGGCTATTACCGTATCGAGCGGGTCGCGCTCCTCGGCCCCAACGGTGAGACCGTCGGCGCCAATGAACTGACGCGAGAGACCGTTCGCGGGGATGCCGATGCTTACGACCATAGGGGGGTCGATGTCGGCATCGGCGCCCATGGCGGTTCCAGGGGCGGACATGTCGGCCTTGGATTCAGCTTCCCTCTGAACGGCCCGCGCCCGAGCCCGAGCCCCGCCATTACCCTGACCTATGCCCGCATCCGGATTCCCGATGCCTACCGGCGCACCGCCGGGCGATGGCAGATCGAGATATTCGTCACCGACCCCGCCGGGGCGTCCAGCATTGCCCGTATCCCGGCGCCAAGGCCGGCCGAGTGACCGGCGGGTCGGTTGTCATGATTTCGTCGATGGGATTTCCCCGGGTGACGGCCCTTGGCGGGTATCTGCTGGCGGTGGCGATGGTTGCCGGCTGTGCGGCGGGAGCGCCCTATCCCCTTTACAGCCCCCAAGAGATAGCCGGGTCGTACGGCTTCGGAGAACAACGGCTTAACCGTGACCATTACAAGGTGACCTACCTTGCGCCGGCCCGGACGATCTATTCCTACGATGATCACGGGCGGAAACAGGCGGCGGCGAGCCGGTTGGCCCTGGCCTACGACATGGCGCTGTGGCGGGCGGCGGAGTTGGCGCTGGCGAACGGCTATCCGGCGCTCGCGGTCTCTCATCGGGACAATGACGTCCGCGTGGATGTGCGCTACGATTATGACGACGATCCCTACGGCCACTTCCCCTATTACCACCGCCGGTTCCACCACCACCACTTCGGCTATCTGTCGCGTCGCCGCCACGGTTACCATGACCGCCATGCCGATCTGACCGCCCGGGTGAGCATCACCGTCGCCTTCCGTAAGGCGCCGGACGGGGACGGGATGGATGCCAAGGCCGTTCTCGAGCGCCTGCGCGCCAAGTACCCAGGCGCCGCCGCCGGCGCCTCCCCGCGAGGCTGAGCCGGTAGCCCCTTCCGGGCCGCCGTCCGGGGCCGGCGGCGATTTTATACTTACGGTATTACTTCCGGGACGCGGGGCCAAGGTAACCGCCCGGAAACGCACCGCCATCCAGGCAGTCGCTGGCTTTGCGGGATTTGGTTAACGCCGGTTGGTTAATACACGACTACTATGGGCTTGACAGCGGCGACAAAAATCCGTAAATTCTTTATATAACTTTAGAGAAATTCTTTAAGAATTATAGTAAAAGAGAACGCGTCGTTAATAATAACCGTTAACAAACGCCAGTT
The DNA here is from genome assembly GCA_022545545.1 of Pseudomonadota bacterium. Lineage (GTDB taxonomy): Bacteria > Pseudomonadota > Alphaproteobacteria > SMXQ01 > SMXQ01 > JACZQV01. The sequence goes on along the minus strand of JACZQV010000180.1, from coordinate 543 downwards.
ATAGTTAATTATACGACACAGTTAATGATTTGCTAAGATTTGTTTAAAAAACGCCAACCCCGCGCAATGTTTAAAAACAATATTACGGCTAATGGGGGGCCGGGAACCGGGCGATCTGATCTTTTCTGATCATGGATCGCCAGCGGCATCCAAATCTTGGATGCCGTGAAGCTTGAGGAGCCGATCGGTGGGTAGGCAGTATAGGATTCCTGGTAAATCGCGCTGGCGCGCCAGGCCGTACGTGAGGCCGGTGCTCGCCGACGATAGTGGCGCGCAGGCGGTCGAATATGCCCTGATCATGGGTCTGGTCGGCGTCATGATCATCGCGGGTCTCATTGCCCTCGGAGTCCAGATCGGCGGCACCTTCTTCCAGGTCGCGAGCGTCGTGGGGGGGTCTGTCGAGTCCGGGAGCGGGGGCCCGGGCACCGGCGGTACCGGCAACACTAGCAACACCGACAATACCAGCAACACGAACACCAACACCAACACCAACACCAACACCAACACCAACACCAACACCAACACCAACACGAACACCAACAC
>JACZQV010000090.1 GCA_022545545.1 Pseudomonadota bacterium | reverse complement strand
TAGATGCCGGTGACGACGTTGAAGAACGTCGTCTTGCCCGAACCGTTGGGGCCGATCAGGCCGAGGATCTCTTTTGGGCGGACCTTGAGATCCAGCGCGTTCACGGCGATTAGGCCTCCGAACCGCTTGGTCAGGTTGCGCGACGTCAGGAGGCCGTTCGCCGCGCCGTTCATTTTGGCTGCCATCCTGGAAGGTAGGTCCTGAGCGGCCGCGGCAACAGCCCCTCGGGGCGGAACAGCAAGATCAGGATGACCATGGCGCCGAAAAGCAGGAACCGGTACTCCTGGATGACCTGCAGCTTCTCCGGCAGGATGATGAGAATCGTCGTCGCCACCACCAGTCCCCATGGATTTCCGATCCCGCCCAGCAGGACGATGGACACCAGGATCAACGAATCGCCGAAGGTGAAATTGGTCGGCGCGATGAAGCCCAACATCATGGCGTACAGCGCGCCGGCCACACCGATGAGGAAATTGCCCAGCGTAAACGCGGTGATTTTCCAGCGCGTAATGTTGAGGCCGAAGCACGCCGCCGCCGTTTCGTCGAGGCGAATGGCGTCCAGATTGAGGCCGACCCACGAGCGTTCCAGCCGCCTGACGAAGGTGAAGGCGAGGGCGAGCACGATCAGCCCGACGACGATGTAATTCACATAGAAGGCGACCTCGAAATCGTCGCCGATCTCGATGTTGTCGTTGAACTCCCAACCGAGCACGTTCATGCCGTCGACGCGCAAGCCCTGGGGACCGCCCAGGGTGTCGTTGACCTCGAGGAAGATCTTGAACAGCAGGGCGAAGGCGATGGTCACCACGGCGGAGTAGTGGCTTCGGGTGCGCAACACCGGCAGGATCAGGAGCGAACCGATGACCGCCGCCATGACGCCGCCGGCGACGAGGATGAGAAGATGGGGCATGGGTGTGTTTCTGGTCAGCACCGCGGCGGTGTAACAGCCGACGCCGAAGAACGCGGCGCCGGCGAAATTGAGCATGCCGGCGTAGCCGAACTGGAGGTTCAGCCCCAGACACGCAATGACATAGATGATCACCGTCGCCACCAGCAGGAGGACGAAATGGTCCTCGTAGAAAAACCCGGTCAATGCCAGGACCGCCAGGACGATGACCACGTGCAAGGCGTCTTCCCGTTCGGCGAAGCTGCGCCCGATACGGGCCATGCCGCCGAACCGGACGGCGGCCAGAACCGCGATCACGCCGGCCGCCAGCAGGGCGGCGATGGCGGCCTGGGATTCCACGGCGAGCAGCAGGATCACATAGACCGTCACCGCCACGGCGCTGCCGATGCCGGGCAGCATGGAGACGATCACGGCGCGCGCGCTGCCCATCCCTCTACACGCGCTCGCTGATCTTTTCGCTGATCAGGCCGGTCGGGCGCCAGGCCATGATGAGAATGATGACGGTGAAGGCGAACACGTCCTTGTAGGCGCTGGGAAAGGGCATGGCGACGACGCCGATGGTTTGCAGGGCGGCAAACAGGAAGCCGCCGATGATGGCGCCGTAGATGTTGCCCAGCCCGCCGACGATGGCCGAGGAGAAGCCGATGACGCCCAGCAGCAGACCCATGGCGAAATTGATCTCACCGTAATAGAGCCCGTGAAGAATGCCGGCGAAGGCGGCAAGTCCGGAGCCGATGGCAAAGGTGATGAGGACGATGAGCGTGAAGTTGATGCCCATGGTCTTGGCCGTTTCCTCGTCCTGGGCAACGGCGCGAATGGCGAGTCCGAGCTTGGTTTTGTTGATCACCAGATGAATGCCGACGATAACCCCCAGCCCGGCCAGCAGCAGCATCACGTTGTCGATCCTGAGGGTGAAATTGCCAAATGAATACGCTTGGGTAGGCAGCAAGGGCGGGAACCGCTGGGGATTGGCCCCTAGCGGATAGAACAGGCGGATGGCCTCGTGCAGCACGGTGCCCAGCATCAGGGTAAGAAGCAAGGTGTTCAAGGGCGGCGCCGCCTTCAGCGGCAACACCAGGTACTTGGCGATGGCCGCACCGAGCACGGCCATGCAGACGGTCGCCACCACCAGCACGCCCGCCAGTTGCGCCGGGGCCCAGGAGACGCCGATCTCGCTCAGTCCCAGGTAGGTGGCGAGGCCGGCGAACGCACCCACCGTCAGCACGTCGCCGTGGGAGAAATTGATGACGTCCAGCACCCCGAAATAGAGGGTGAATCCGACGGCGACGAGGGCGTACATCATGCCCAGCATCAAGCCGTTCATGACGTACTGGCCGAACAGCCCGACATCCATGGAATCAGCCTTGTGGTCCGGAATTCGATAAAGGAAGCCGCGGGCGGACGGGCGGCCGGGCCACTGCCCGACCGCCCGGAAACTGCCTCAGGCCTTACTTGCCTTTTAGCTTACGCAGGCCCTTGGCGTAGTCGCTGTCCTCCCAGACCTTCCATTTGCCGTCCTGGGCCACGTACTTTGTGATCACCGCGATGGTGTTCTGGCCGTGGTCGTCGAAGGCGACCTTGCCGGTGATCGAGTCCACCGCGTTGGCGCCCTTGACCTCGTTCAGGGCCTTGCGGACCTTCTTGCGGTCGGGCCCCACCGCCTCGATGGTGTCCAGGATCAGGGTCATGGCCGTGAAAGCGAAGGCCCCGTACGCCTCGGGAGGATCCGAATATCCCTGCTTGTTGTACTGCTCGAGGAAGTACTTGCCGCCCGGCAGTTTTTCCGTCGGCGCCCCTTCGCGGAACGCCAACACGCCTTCCGCCAGGGGGCCGGAGCCCTTGAGGAAGGTATCCGAGACGATGCCCGAGGTACCCTGGAACTGGGCCTTGAGGCCAAGCTTTTCCATCTGCGCGCGGATGCGCACGCCGATCGGCGTCAGGCCGCCGAAATACAACACGTCCGGGTTCAGCGACTTGATCTTGGTGAGCTCGGCCAAGAAGTCCTGCTGGTCCGAGGTGACGCCGAAGCGCCCGAGAATCTTGCCGCCGTTCTCGGTCACGTACTGGGTGAAGTACTTGTTGTGGCCTTTGCCGTAGTCGGTGGTGTCGTGGATGATGGCCCAGGTCTTGTACCCCAGCCCGGTCATGAACTTGGCCGCCGTCTCGTTCTGGTTGATCATCGTGCCGTTGACGCGATGCACCTCTTTGTAGGTGTTCCCGTAAGTGATGTCGGGAAGCACCGCGCCCCAGACGATGATCGGCAGGCCGAATTTGTGATAGACGTCGACCGTCGAGATGGCCACCGCCGAGCAGTAATGGGTGGCGGCGGCGATGACGTCCTTATTGGCGCCCAATTTCGTCGCCGCCTGGACGCCGATGTTCGGCTTGCATTCGTCGTCGAGGACGATGAGCTCGTATTCGTATTTGGCCTTGGGGTCGGCGTTGCGCAAGCGCACCACCAGGTCGACGGAATTGCGCCCCCCTATGCCGTTGGACGATGTGCCTCCGGTCAACGGCCCGATGAAGCCGACCTTGACCTTCTCCTTGGCGCCCGCGGCGGCGGGCGCCAAGCCCAACGCCAGCGCCGCCGCGAAGACGGCCACGTGGCGGAAACGTATTCCTGTCATGGTGATAGTCCTCCCATGTTGCGCCCCCGCGCGCTAAGCGGGGAACGGACGCGTTTTCGCCGCCTTGTCTTTGGTCCAGCGGCGTTTCTTCGACGTCGGCAGATGCTAGAGCACTAGCGGACCAGATGGAAGCGTTTTACCCCACCGAAATCCGGGTTCTTTTGCGCCGTGGCGTCACCCGGCCCCTTTGCCGATGCTCCACATCGCCGTGCCGTCGCGCGCCGCTCATAGGGCGCCTACTCATTCTTTCGAGGCGTCGGCCATGGTCGGTGCGGATCGCAGCAGCCAGCCGAACAGAACCGCTGCCGCCACGGCGCCAACCAGCTCGGCCAGGATAAAGGCGGGGGCGTGGCCGGGTTGGATGCCGGTGAACGTATCGGTGAAACTACGCGCGATCGTTACCGCTGGATTGGCGAACGAGGTGGAGGCGGTAAACCAGTACCCGGCGGAAATGAACAGCCCGACGGCATAGGCCACGGCGTCGGGACGAAATCTCAGCGTGCCGAGGATCGCCGCGAGGAGGCCGAACGTCGCGATGGCTTCCGATAACCACTGGCCAGGCCCGGCCCGCGCGGTTGCCGAAATCTGAACGACTGGCAGTTCGAACATAATATGGGCCGCCATGACGCCGCCGACGCCACCCAACACCTGGACGGTCACGTAAAGGAGGGCGGTGGCGAATGCGATCTCGCGCCTGATGAAAAATGCGAGCGTTACCGCGGGGTTGAAGTGGCCGCCGGATAGCGGGCCAAAAATGAGGATCAAGACAATCAAGATCGCTCCCGTCGCCAGCGTGTTGGCCAAGAGCGCAAGGGCCATATTCCCGTCGGCCAATCTCTCTCCCATGATGCCGGAACCAACGACCGTTGCCAGAAGGATCGCGGTTCCCAGCGATTCCGCGACAAGGCGGCGGGCGATGCTAAACGGTTCCTTGTTGTTCATTTTCAATCTTCCTCCGGTCCAATCTTCCTCTGGCTCAATCTTCCTCTGGCGCTTGAGGCGATCCGCCGGTAACGGATGGCGCCGTCCCACCTCGGGCCGGGCCAATCGCCGTCATCGTTGCTTAGTTCCTTCGCGGGGTTCCCTTGCGGGCGTCGTTGGCGGCGATCAGGCCACCGCATATTTCCGGATGGCCGTTGCAGCAATCCTCGGTGAGAAAGGTGAGGACGCGACGAGTCCCATCGATGTCCGCCGCATAGATAATCCGGCGTTGGTCACGCCAGGATTTGATAAGACCCGCCCGCTCCAACTGGCCCAAGTGAAACGAGAGACTGGACGGGGGCACTCCCAGCCGATGGGCGATGTCCCCCGCCGACATCCCCCCCGGACCCTTTCGGATCAACATCCTGAACACCCCCAGCCGATGTTCATGGGCAAGAGCACTGAACGCCGATAGGGCAACGGCTTTAATCATATTTTGAATATATTCGAATATTCGAAATATGGCAAGCGTCGATAAACCGGCCCCTCAGATTCCAAGAGTCCCGGCCGAATTCCAAGTGTCCCAGCCGTATACCAAGAGTCCCGGAGAGTGTCCGCTTCGGGTCCCGTGGACGGCGCGGTTTTGGCGGTTCCTCGACGAAACCCGCAATTTGGCACATCGCCATGCCGGTGGTGGGAGCCGTCCACCGCATCGAAAGCGCGGACACCGTCGGGGCAAGCCTCACGACCCGTTATGAGTACACGCCCTACAGCCACCCCCCTCTACAGCAAACCCAGGGCGGCAAGGGCCGCGCGTAAACTCTCAGGTTCGGTAAAGCGGATGCCATGGAAGCCGAGCGCGCCGGCGGCCTCGACGTTCTCCGGCTTGTCGTCGATGAACACCGTCTCTCCCGCCGTCAGACCATGGGTGGCAAGCAGCAGTTCATAGATGTCCGCGTCCGGCTTGATCAGGCCGACCTCGCCGGAGACGACGATGGCCCGGAACCAGCCGAGGAAGCCGAAGCGGGACCGGGCGTGGGGAAAGGTTTCGGCCTCCCAGTTGGTAAGCGCGTACAACGGCGTGCCTTGGTCCTTGAGCTCGGCCAGGATCTCCACGGTGCCGTCGATCGCCCCGTTGAGCATCTCCGGCCAGCGCCCGTAATAGGCCTCGATCAGGGCCGCCTTGTCCGGATGACGCGCCTTGAGTTCCGCCACGCCCTCCGAGATCGGCCGCCCGGCGTCCTGGCGCCGGTCCCAGGCCGAACTACAGACGGTGGCGAGGAAATCCTCCATCTCGCCCGCGTCCTCGAACAGTTTGCGGTAAAGATAGCGCGGGTTCCAATCGATCAGCACCCCGCCGAGATCGAACACGACGGCGCCAAACGCGCCTCCCTCACCCATGATGCCTCCGTTCCTTCAACACGTCCGTGCTGCTTCCCTCGCCCCAACCGCCATGAACATCGATCCGGGCGCCTAGATGTTCTAGAGGTTCTCCTCGCTCAGGCCCTCGCCGGCAAGCGCCTCGCCGGCGTACCGCTCGCCGAGATCCTCGATCAGGGTTTCCTTGAGCTGCTTCGCCTCCTGCTGACGCGCCCACATCGCGGCGTACTGTCCGCCCTTGGCGAGAAGCTCGGCGTGACGGCCGCGCTCGACGACCGAACCGTCATCGAGGACGATGATCTCATCCGCCTCGACCACGGTCGACAGGCGGTGGGCGATGATCACGGTCGTGCGCTCGGCCGAGACTTCGTGAAGCGAGGCCTGAATTTCCTTTTCGGTCTTCGAATCGAGCGCCGAGGTGGCCTCGTCGAATACCAGGATGGCGGGCCGCTTGAGGATGGTACGGGCGATGGCGACCCGCTGTTTCTCGCCGCCCGACAGCTTCAGGCCGCGCTCGCCGACCCTGGTGTCGTAACCCGCGGGCGAGGAACGGATGAAGTCGTCGATGCGCGCGAGCTTGGCCGCCCGGTCGATGTCGTCATCGGATGCGCCGGACCGGCCATAGGCGATGTTGTAACGGATGGTGTCGTTGAACAGCACCGTGTCCTGGGGCACGATGCCGATGGCGCCGCGCACGCTCGCTTGCGTGACGCTCTGGATGTCCTGGCCGTCGATGGAGACGGTCCCACCGGTGACGTCATAGAAACGGAACAACAGGCGCGAGATCGTCGACTTGCCGGCGCCGCTGGGGCCGACGATGGCGACCGTCTTGCCCGCCGGCACGGTGAAGGAGACGTCCTTGAGGATGGGGCGGTCCGCCTCGTAGCCGAAACTGACGCCATCGAAGGTGATGCTCCCGCCATCGATCTTGAGCGGCTTGGCGCCGGGAGGGTCGGTGACTTCCTCCGGGATGGCGATGAGCGAGAACATCGCTTCCATGTCGGTCAGCGACTGCTTGACCTCGCGGTAAACGAAGCCGAGGAAGTTGAGCGGCAGGTAGAGCTGGATGAGATAGGTGTTGACGAGGACGAAGTCGCCGATGCTCATGGTCCCCTTCACCACGCCCTGGCCCGCCATGATCATCACCATTGTCAGCCCGATGGCGATGATGGAACTCTGGCCGATGTTGAGCGCCGAGAGCGACGTCTTGGATATGATGGCGGCGCGTTCATAGCGCTCGAGCGCCCGGTCGTAGCGGCCGGCCTCGTGCTCCTCGGCGCAGAAATATTTCACCGTCTCGTAATTGAGCAGGCTGTCGATGGCCTTGGTATTGGCCTCGCTGTCCCGCGTATTCATCTCGCGCCGGTATTTGAGGCGCCATTCGGTCACCGTCAGGGTGAACAGGATATAGGACCCGATGGTGGCAAAGGTGACGGCGGCGAACCAGAAATCGTAAAGGACCCATAGGATCGAGCAGACGACGAGGATCTCCAGCATCGTCGGGATGATGTTGAACAGCATGAAGGCGAGGACGAACTCGATCCCCTTGGTGCCGCGCTCGATCGCCCGGCTCAGCCCCCCGGTCTGGCGGTCGAGATGGTATCGCAGCGAGAGCGCGTGCAGATGGCGAAAGACCTGAAGCGCCACGGTGCGGATCGCCCGCTGGGTGACCTTGGCGAAGACCGCGTCGCGCAACTCGCCGAAAGCCACCGAAATCAGCCTGAGCAGCCCGTAGGCGCCGATCAGGCCAAGCGGCAGCGCCAGGACCTGCCCGGCTTGTGCGTCGAGCGCGTCCACGGCGCCCTTATAGAGGATCGGCAAATAGACGTTGGCCGACATGGCGCCGACCAGCAGGATGAGCGCCCCCACCACCCGGGCGCGCAACTCGAACGAGTTCGCCGTCCACAGATAAGACATGAGCGATCCGAGCGCCGAGAAATCGAAGCGCACGGCCCGTCTGCCCCTGGGCCCGCCCTGGTCCGGATCGGGCTTTCGCGTCGAAGCGGTCTCCGCGGTCATCTCAAGCCCTCCCGGCCCGGGGGGGTCTGTCGCTTGATCCTGCCCATCATCTTCTCGATCCTTTCCCCGCGCCCAGAGCGCTTTCCGGCCAGGGATGAATTGGTTAATTCGAAGGAAGAGGCCCTTGCCCCGGCGCCTCCGTCCCGGCGCGCCGGGCATCGTCCCATATCCAAGGCCCTTCTTTTAGGACGGGACACCACGGGATGGAAGAAAAACGCGCCAAGGGTGGAAATTCCCGCCCGAAAGGCGTATGAATCGGATACCAACCATCAAGAAACAAGCTTCAGGGAGCAATCGATATGTTCAAGAAAACGGTAATTCTCATCGCCGCGGTCTTCGCCTTGGCGGCGACCGACGGATACGCGGCCGAACTCTACGGCACGCTCAAGAAAATCAAGGATTCGGGACAGATCGCCATGGGCCACCGCGAGGCCTCGGTCCCGTTCGCCTACATGGGCCCCGACGGCAAGCCGGTCGGCTACACGGTCGAGCTCTGCTACAGGGTCATCGACAGGATCAAGAAAACCCTCAAGATGCCGAACCTCAAGGTCAAGCTGGTGCCGGTCACCTCGCAGACCCGCATCCCGCTGTTGGCCAACGGCACCATCGACATCGAGTGCGGCTCGACCACCAACAACCTGACCCGCTCGAAGCAGATCGATTATCTCGCCGTCACCTTCATCACCGGCACCAAGCTCGGGGTCAAGAAGGGTTCGGGCATCAAGGAGATCGAGGACCTCGACGGCAAGGCGGTCGCGCTTTCGCTCGGCACCACCAACGAGAAGGCGATCAAGCGGATCGCCAAGGCTAAGGGCCTCAAGATCAAGTACCACATGGTCAAGGACCACCCCCAGGGCTGGCTGGCGCTGGATACCGGGCGGGTCGACGCCTACGCCACCGACCACTCTCTGTTGGCCGGCCTGATCACCTCGTCGAAGGACCCTTCGAAGTACGAAATCGTCGGGCGGTTCCTCAGCTACGATCCCTACAGCATCATGATCCGGCGCGACGATTCGGCCATGCGGCTCCTGGGCAACTCGGTTCTCGCCGACCTGATGCGTTCGGGCGAGATACTGAAGATCTACGATAAGTGGTTCACCAAGAAGATCCCCGGCAAGCCGTCGGTAGAACTGCCGCTGAGTCCCACCCTGAAAGTGGCTTTCGAAGTCCAGGCCCTGCCTTACTAGGCCTTGATTCTTGAACCGGGAGGCGTGAAAGCGCCTCCCGGTTTTCCTGTCCCGGCGGCGGGGGCCGTTCCATGGCGATGAAATACAACTGGGATTGGTCGATCCTCCTTTGCAGATCACCCGAGGCCGATCCCACTGGCGCTGTCGAACCTGGAACGCCTGGGTCCGGCGCCACGGAATTCGGCGGCGGTATGGGGCAGACTTTCGATACCGGGGCGGAATGCGCCCAGCCTTATTTCGACTGGATCGTCTCGGGGCTGTCGTGGACCGTCATCGTCGCCTGCGCCGCCTGGGTGATTACGTTCAGCCTCGGCTCTGTCATCGGCGTGTCGAGGACGGTGGAAAATAAAACCGTCAGGGCCATCGCCACCGCTTACGTCGAGATGTTCCGCAACGTGCCGCTTCTGTTGCAGATGTTCATTTGGTTCTTCGTCGTGCCGGAACTCCTGCCCGAGGACGCGGGGCGCTGGCTCAAGCGCGAGCTGCCGCTGCCCGAATACTGGACCGCCATCGTCTGCCTCGGCATGTACCACGCGTCGCGAACCGCCGAACAGGTCCGCGCCGGTATCGAGTCGATCCCCAGGGGCCAGACCCATGCCGGGCTGGCCATGGGCCTGACCCGGACGCAGGTTTACCGCCACGTCCTTTTGCCCGTCAGCTACCGCATCATCATCCCGCCGCTGACCAGCGATTTCATGGGCATTTTCAAGAATTCCTCGGTGGCGCTGACCATCGGCGTCATGGAACTGACGGCCCAAAGCCGCCAGATCGCCGAATACACCTTCAACATCTTCGAGGTCTTCACCGCCGCGACGGTGCTCTACATGATGGTGACGCTGATCGTCGTCACCATCATGCGCTTCGTCGAGGCCAAGGTCCGCATCCCCGGGACCATCGCGTTGGGGGGCGATTGACATGTTTCGGGATTTCGATTTCCAGGTCATCTTCGGCAACCTCGACATCCTGTGGGACGGGATGCTGATCACGCTCCTGTTGACGGCGGTCGCCATCGTCGGCGGCATCCTGTTGGGGACCATGCTCGCCCTGATGCGGCTCTCGAAGTTCACGCCGCTTTCCATCCTCGCCGGGCGTTATGTCGACGCCTTCCGTTCGACGCCGCTGATCCTGGTGATCTTCTGGTTCTACTTCGCCATGCCCATCATAGGCTTGCAGGCCATCGGCGGCCTGGGTTCGGTGCTCATCGCCTTCACCCTGTTCGAGGCCGCCTATTACTGCGAGATCATCCGCGCCGGCATCCAGAGCATCACCCGCGCCCAGATCAACGCCGGGCTGGCGGTCGGGCTGACCCAATGCCAGACCATGCGGTTCGTCGTCCTGCCCCAGGCGTTCCGCAACATGGTGCCGGTCCTGCTGACCCAGGCCATCGTCCTGTTCCAGGACACCTCGCTGGTCTATGTAGTCGGGCTCAAGGACTTCCTGACGGCGGCGGATCTGATCGCGGTGCGCGACAACCGGGTGGTGGAGCTTTATCTGACCGCGGCCGTGGTCTATTTCGTACTCTGCATCATCGCCTCGCTCTGGGTCCGGAAACTGAAACGCGGCTACGCGATATGATCGAGATCGACAACGTCTCCAAGTGGTACGGCGACTTCCAGGTCCTGAACGACTGTTCGACCGGCGTCGGTAAGGGCGAGGTCGTCGTCGTCTGCGGGCCGTCCGGTTCGGGAAAATCGACGCTGATCAAATGCGTCAATGGGCTCGAGCCGTTCCAGGAGGGCAAGATCACCGTCGATGGCGTCTCGGTCGGCGACAAATCCACCAACCTTCCCAGGCTGCGCTCGCAGATCGGCATGCTGTTCCAGAACTTCGAGCTGTTCCCGCACATGACGGCGCTTGAGAACATCTGCCTCGCCCAGACCAAGGTGTTGGATCGCAGCCCGGACGAGGCGGAAGAACGCGGCATGAAGCTCCTGGAGCGGGTCGACCTGGTCGAGCACGCCCACAAGCATCCGGCCCAGCTCTCCGGCGGCCAGCAGCAGCGCGTCGCCATCGCCCGGGCCCTGGCGATGGACCCCATCGCCATGTTGTTCGACGAGCCGACCTCGGCGCTGGATCCGGAGATGATCAACGAGGTCTTGGATGTGATGGTGGAGCTGGCGCACGAGGGCATGACCATGATCGTCGTCACCCACGAGATGGGTTTCGCCCGCAAGGTCGCCAACCGCGTCGTCTTCATGGACGAAGGCAGCATCATCGAGGACGCGGACAAGGAGGAGTTCTTCGGCACGCCGCGCAGCGACCGGGCCCAGTTGTTCCTTTCCAAGATCCTCGAGCACTGAGCGTCCGGGCGCCCTCCCGCGGGCGGCGATCGAAAGCGCCGCGGCCGAATGGCTCATCGATCGGCCCCTCGATGGGCCACGGGAGACCAGCGGCGGGCGAGCGGAGATCAAGGGCGCCGCCGGCCGAGCAAGGAAGGAAGTTGGCGCGCCCGGGAGGATTCGAACCCCCCAACCCCCACCGACCGTCGTCGCGAGTGGTTTCTAGCGAATGGTGGAACTTGCAAGGACCTTGAAGATTGTCGAGCACGGCGCCGCCACCGGGCCGGCGTGCAACGATATGATCAACCTCGGTTTCGGGTTGGTTGCACTCCGTCCATTGGCAGACCGGATCACGGGCCAGCACCAATCGCCTCAGTCTTTGCAGGCGCCGGGCGGACGGCATGGCCGCGGTCGAGGTAACCATAAAATGATAAAGGGCGCGGCATAAGCGTTCGCTAAAGGGTCGTATTGGCCTAATATTCGGCTATACGGAAAACCCCACTGAAAACGCCATTTTCCCACCAGCGGCGCCGCGGGTTCCAGCCGGACCATCCGGCTCGCGATCAAAGAGCGGAAAACAGTTCCTTTCCGTATAGGGGCAAAACCGTCTCAGGCCCCGACCCCAAAGGGGAGGTGGCAGGGAACGGCTTCTAGGTGTCGGCGTCTGGGCGCCTAGAGTTCGTATTCGGCCTTCTCGGGATCTTCTTCGTCGGTGCCGAGACCCCTGCCCGTCGCCAGCACGCAGCTGATACCGCCGGGCTTGGTCAGAAGCAGGGTCCAGGTACCCTTGGTCGGGGATTTCAGCACCTCCAGGAGGCCATGCTCCTCCATCATCTTGACTTCGATCAGCTCCTCTCCGTACTCGGACGCCAGGCGATCGAGCATATCCACACGCTCGACGCACCACATCTGCGCCGCCACGATCGAGGATGAGCCGGCAAACAGGGCTAAGCTAAGCAACAACTTCTTCATCTCGGCCCTCCTTTCCGATCCGCCTTTAGAACAACGCCGTACTACAGTTCGGGGCGTCGTTGAGGCAGGTCGC
>JACZQV010000007.1:34773-36241 GCA_022545545.1 Pseudomonadota bacterium | reverse complement strand
ACGCCGCGAGCCGCCGTTTGGGCGGCCCCGCGATTCGGCGCCACCCCGGTTCGAGGCTGAATGCGGGCTGATACGGATGGGATTGGATGACGGGCAATACTGGCTGCTGACGGAATGTACCGAAAACCAGGGGGCTGTTGAAAAAGTCCCCCCGGCGTCGGAATCGCCGCGGTGCGCCGAAATTTTAGTCTTCCATTATTATAAGTGCCCGAGCTTTTTCTTGTCTTTATACTTCGGTCCGCGGCCCGATGGGCCTCATTGAGCCCCCAAACTCGTTTTCAAACAGCTTCCGGTCGTTTCCGTACTCGATAAGCCGAGTGGCCGGCACCGGCAAATACGTTCAAAACCATGGATGTGGTCCAGGCTGTGCTGCTATAATGGCCACCCGGCAGGTCCTTCATTCAACTTCTGCCGCGGAAGGGGAGCGCAAATTTCATGACCGTCTTCGAGAAAAGAAAAAATGCATTCGAGGCCAAGTACCGTTTGGATGAGGAAGCCCGGTTCAAAATCGGTGTCCGGCGCAACAAGCTACTGGGGCTGTGGGCCGCGGCCAGGATGGGATTGTCGAGCCCGGCCGCCGACGACTATGCGAAGGAAGTGGTGGCGGCGGACTTTGAAAGGCCGGGGGATGACGATGTTCTGGAAAAGGTGTTTGCGGATTTGACCGGCAAGGGCTTGGACGTAACGGACATCCAGGTCCGTGAGAAGATGAACGAGCTTGCCGCTACCGCCCGTGAGCAGGTGATCGAGGGGCTTGGCAACTGAGCGGAAAAGGATAGCAAGAGAACACCCTCCAAGCCTCCCCTCCCTGCATGGACCGTATGCAGGGAAACGCACCCTTTCCCGTATCCCGGCGATTTAGCCCCGATTCAGGCCGATTTTCGGACCCGTGGGGGGGAGTCTGAGGAGGCGGCCCGCCGGAACGTCTTCGACGCCGAAAGCAAGGAGGAACGGCTAGATGGAAGTGCTGGAAGTATTCGATCCCAGTGGCCTCACCGAGGTGACGGAGCTTCATGCCCCTCGTCTCGAGACGCTGGAGGGCAAGAGGATCGGCCTGTTGTCCGATGACATGTGGCAGGCCCACAGGACCTCCCTCTGATTGAGAAGTTGTTGCGGGAGAGAGTCCCGAGCGCGACGGTCGTCCCCTACACCGAGCTTCCCCTCGGTAACTCGAAAATCGACCGCGACGAGACCGCGGAGCTCATCGCCGAGGGGGGGTTCGACGCCGTCGTCGTCGGCAACGCCGCCTGAGGCGCCTGCTCAATCGCATGCGGCCGTGCCGCCGCTAGGATTGAAGCAAGGGGTATTCCGACCGTCGTTCTCGCGCGCGAGGACTTCGCCGGCCTGGTGAGGAGTTCGGACCGTGGCGGAAAGCCGTGACAGGATGGGGAACTGGATTGGCCGCCTTCTCTGCCGGTTCGGCTTCCACGACTACCGCCTCATTGAGGTGGTCGGCTCCTTTGGCGCA
>JACZQV010000007.1:0-34763 GCA_022545545.1 Pseudomonadota bacterium | reverse complement strand
GTCCGGTCGCGGGCATGGGGTTTGACCGGGACATCGCCATGGTCATCTTCCCGGTGGATCGGTTCCTGGTCGAGAGCGACATCTCTCCCATTCAGCGCGCACTCGGCGAGTTCATCGCCGGCCTGACCTCCTGGGTCCCGGCGGCCAGGCAAAAGGGATCGTCGGTGCCGCCGAGGCTTCGCATCGAGGCCGGCAACCATGAGGAAGCCACCGCCCGGTTCAACCAGTTGTTCCTCAACAACCTATGGGGCGACGGATTGCCGCTGGCGCCGCCGACCGAGGCGCGCGTCGCGTGGATATCGAGGGGCACGGACATGGCGCCCGAGGCCGAGGTCGGGAGGGTCATGCCGAGGGGCGGGATCGCCACCGTCGAGACCCTGGCCGTGGCCCTGGCCATGGCCGGCGGACGGCCCGAGTACCTGGCGGTGCTGATCGCCGCGATGGCGGCCATTCTCGATGCCGCGATGCACCATGACAAATGGCAGACGACGTCGGCCAGCACCTTCCCGACCGTCATCGTCAATGGACCGGTCGCCCGGGACATGCGCCTCAACGCCGGGTTCGGACTGCTCGGTCCCGATCCGCGACGGCCCGCCGGCGCACCCATAGGGCGCGCCATCAGGCGGGTTCAGCAGAACGTCGGCGGCGCCCTATGGGGCGGGTCCGGCCGAGATCACCGAACCGCGGATTTGCGGCAGTATCTTGCGCGCGACCCGGAGTGCTTCTTGGCGTTCCATGCCGGGGTAAAGACGCCGGTCATAGAGGAGCCTGACGAGAATCATGTCGTGTCCGGTCAGGTCCCTGTAGTCGCTCCGGTCGTTGAATATCGAGGGCGCGACCTCATCGGAGTCGTTGGGCAGACCAAGGGTCTGGGTCAGTTCCTCGATGATGCAGTGGAGCAACTTTCCTCTCGATGCGGCCTTGTCGGGAGGGATAATGACGACGGCCCCGACGATCTCGGATCTGCCATTGGCGGTGTAGCGGCCGAGGCAAACGCTTTTGTTCATGAGAGCCTCCATCTCGGGCGCGTCGGGGAAATAATCCTGGAACACCCGTGACAGGCCGCCTTCGTTCTCGAACACGGCGACGACGTTGGCGCCGGCGGGCTCCTCGACCACACTGATGTCGTGCCCGGTTAACTTCGCCAGATGGCGTACGTGGCGTTTGGTGAGGCGCCGCTGCTCCCGGGCGTCGCCGGCGCGGCTATCGAGATAGATGCGTATGGGAATCACCCATTTGCGAAGATACCGGGCGATGCCGCTTGAGTGTTCGTTGTGAAAGGCGACGAGATCGAAGTCCCTGATGAGCCGCTCATCGGTCAAAACGCCGCCATCCGGACCAAGGTTGGGGCGGGCCTTGTGGCTTAGCTTGAGCTCCCGCCTGGCCTCTCCCCGGCTAAGGACGACGCGATCGGCGAGGATACGCTCGATCGTCCAATCTCCCACCTTCTGTCCCTCGCTGGCGCGAATAACCGTCTTCGAGTTCCGCCGCTCGAGCATCGCCAGGCTGCGGCCGGGAATGATGACGATTCCCCTGAGCTCGATCCCTATGCCCTCGGGCCTCTCGGATTGGGGATTCTTGAGCTCGATCACGGTGTCCGTCGTCACCGTCGCACCGCCAAGGTTGGCGGCCGCGACGGCCACAAGCAGTATCGCTGATGCCGCTATGGGGACCATCCGATAAGTCTATATCACTTGTGGCCGATTGACAGCGGTGGCGCCGGGGCAGGCCCGGGATCGTCCAGGGCAACTTGGCTTGGACGGTTTTCGCCCCGAGGGGCTATGATGGGGCGGGCCGGCAGGGTCCGGGTCGGGGCGGGAACGATGAGGGAGGTTGAAGGGTGAAGGGGCGAAAGGAGCAAGATGATCGTCTCGCCGCGCTCGGCGATCTGCGCCAATTCCTCAAGCTTGCGGAGCGACGCGGCGAGGTCGAAATCATCCGCGGCGCCGACCCCAACCTCGAGATCGGCGCGCTCTGCGAGCTCAGCCTCGAGGCCACCTATCCGCCGGTGCTGCTGTTCGAGGAGATCAAGGGCGCGGATGCCAAATTCAGGATCGTCGTCAACGTCCGTTCCTCGCCGATCCTGGTCGGGCCGCTCGACCTCGCGGCGGTCGAGGCCCTGCGCAAGAGCCGCAAGGGGGAGGCGCCCCGGCGCCCGATCCCGCCGCGGCAGGTCGACACCGGGCCGGTGATGGAGAACGTCAAGACCGGCGCCGAGATCGATCTTGGCGCCTTCCCGGCGCCGGTCTGGCACGCCGGGGATGGCGGGCCTTACATCGGCACCGAATGCCTCGTCATCACCCGCGATCCCGAGCAGGACTGGGTCAATGTCGGCACCTACCGGGTCCAGGTCCAAGGCCCGCGCGCCCTTACCGTCTTCATCGAACCCGGCAAGCACGGCGCCATCATCCGCCAGAAATACTGGGACCGGGGCGAGGCCTGCCCGATGGTGGTATGCGTCGGCCAGGCGCCGGTATTGGGCGCCACCGCCAGGGGCGCGGCGCCGGCGGGGGTGGATGAGTTCGCCGTCGCCGGCGCCACGCTGGGCCGGGCGATCGACGTCGTGCCGGGGCCGGTCACCGGGCTGCCGATCCCGGCCGAAGCCGAGCTGGTGTTCGAGGGGCACGTGCCGCCGAGGGCCGAGGAGAGCGTCGAGGAAGGACCGTTCGGCGAATGGACCGGCTATTACGGCGCCACCCCCCGGCCCGAGCCGGTCTTCAGGGTCGAGGCGGCCTATCACCGCGACGACGCCATCATCGTCGGCCAGCCTCCGGCGCTTCCCACATTCGCCGGCCGCCAGACCCACCTCGCCGGCGCCGCCGCCATCTGGGACGCGATCGAGGCCGCCGGGGTCCCCGGCGTCAAGGGGGTGTGGAAGATGCAGGGTGGCGGCAGCCGCTTCATCAACGTCATCGCCATCGAGCAACTGTTCGCCGGCCACGCCAAGATGGCCGGCATGGTGGCGACGGCGTGTGGGCCGGGCGCCTATATGGGGCGCATGACCATCGTCGTCGACGACGATATCGACATCACCAATTCGGCCGAGGTGATGTGGGCGATGGCGACGCGCTGGGACCCCAAGACCCAGACCGATATCTTCGACGGCTACTGGACCGGGCACATCGACCCGACGCTGACGCCGGAAAAACGCGAGGCCGGCGACATCACCAACAGCCGGATGGTGGTCTACGCGGTCAGGCCCTATCACTGGAAGGAGCGCTTCCCCAAGGTCAACCGGGTGGATCGGGACTACGCCGAAGAGGTCCGCGCCAAATGGGCGGATAAGCTAAGTTTCCTGAAGCGCTAAGCGGCGGAACGGATAAACGTAACCGGGCTCAGGAGACGGCGCGCGTCTTGGCCCGCCCGCCGATCCGGGCCTTCGTCACGATGTCCTCGAGTTCCGCCTTGGCCTCCTCGGTCAACTCGCCGCTTTCCCAGCGCGGGAACACCTTGACGTCGTAGCCCATCATGCGAAGGCCCTCGCGGTAGACCGGCCGGCCGAACTTCTTCACCAGCGCCGCGATGCGCCGGGCGGTTTCATAGATGCGACCCTGTATCTCCTTGGCGCCTTCGAGATCGCCCGCCTTCAGCGCCTCCCAGATGGCGACCGCGAGCGCCGGGTAGAGCACCGCCGGCGGGTTGATGGCGCCCTTGACGCCCCAGGGCTGGGCGCCCCAGAGGTTGACCACCGAGCCCGAATAGATGGCGACCCGCTCGGGCACAATGGTGACGTATTGCAACAGGGCGACGGGGTTGGAATAAGACAGCTTTATGCCCGCGAGCGAGGGTATCTTGCCGGCGAGGCGGGCCAGCCAAGGGGCGGTGATGTCGCAGCCGGCGTAGGGCGGGTTGTTGTAGACCACCATCGGCAAGCCCACTTCCCGCGCCACGCCGAGGAAATGGGCGTCGATCTCGCCCGCCAGATGGTCGGTGTAGTAATAGGGGGGAATGACGGCGATGGCGTCGGCGCCGTCGGCCTCGGCCTTCAGCGCCAGATTCGTGGTCGAGCGGAGATCGGTGGTGCCGACATGGATGATGACCGGCACCCGGCCGCCGACATGCTCGATCCCGACCTGGGCCACCCGCGCCCGCTCCTGATACGTCAGCGCCGGCCCCTGGCCCTGGGAGCCGAGCAGGAAAAAGCCGTGCACCCCGGCCTCGATCGCCCCGTCGAGGAGGTCGCGCAAGACCCTTTCATCGACCTCGCCCTCCTCGTCGAAGGGGGTGATCAGCGGATGGAGGATGCCCTCGATCATGGTTTGCTCTCCCCCGTGCCCCGGCTTCCGGTGGCCGCCGGGATGCATTCGGTCCTCACCACTGATACCCCGGTGAATACCCCGAATCAAGCGGTGGCGCCGGGGCGGGGGTCGTGTCTCGGTCTGAAATTCGATGCGCCAAAAGCGCCATGCGGGCCCGAATGTCGGCCTGGCGGGTGAAAGCGGCCGCTATCCCCAAGTGGCGTTTGAGTCCGCTCATAGCCACAAGGAGACATTCGCAGTTCCTGAATAACCACCGCAATGTGGCACATCGCGATGCCGGTGGAGGAGCCGTCCACAGCATCAGAAGCGGTTATTTACCGCTTGTGCCCCCAGTGGCTATCACTCCACCCACGCTTGATTGAAGTAGCTGGTGGAGCCGACTTCGGTCACCGAAAGACATGTGACGGGTCCGTCGTTGTTGCTGGACGAATAGGTGTGCTCGCTCAGCTGTGGCATGACGCCGCCTTCAGACCGGTTCCGAAAAGCCTCTTGCAGCACCCGCCCGTCAATGTCGGCGGGTACGTCGAGCCCCAGCAAGCTCAAGACTGTCGGAGTGATATCGATATTCCCGGCTGGCACCGTAATTGTTTCCGCTTCCGAAAACGCACCCCCCGACATGGCCAAAAAATTATGCAGCTCAAAGGCGCTCAGTCCACCGTGACATCCGCCACCTTTGGGATAGTTCGAGTCATGGAACGTCATTCCGCTGCAACCCCAATCATTGTTGTCGTGGTTGTATCGCAAGACGATCGCGATATCCGGGGCCCGGCGGTGCGCAATCCCGACGTGACGATGGGTCAGCGTTCCGCCTGCTCCTTCGCGGGTGAACAATGGCCCGCACCAGTCCTGACTCCTCAACCAGCCGGTAATATCAACGACGAGCTGGGAGTCAGAATCTCGTATCCAGATCCCGCCTGCGTTTCCAACCACAATCGTGCAATCGGCGTTATCTTCTGTTCCGGCACCAAAGCCAGCATCGGAAAATTTGGCCACGAGATCCAGCGGCTCGCCAAGAATACTGATCTGGCCATGGTCAGAAAGTGCAATGATCTGCAAATTGCCGGCAGCGATCTGTTTTTCTTGCCGCGCAAGAATGCGTCCGAATTCCGAGTCGACGTGCCGTATGGCGCGCAATGCATCGCTCGAGCCGATGCCTAGCTTGTGGAAGCTCTCGTCCGGCTCGCACAGCCACAGGAGCATGACGTCCGGATCAACCTCCCGCTCGACATAGTCGAGATAGCAATCGACCGCGTAGCTGATCCAGTCCAGTGCGGGGAGCGTATATTCAGGCAAGGGTCCAAGCCGTTCGACTATCTTAGACATTACACCGACCGCAACAGCGGCGTCCGGACGCCTTAGCGCCAAACGAAAGGAGCCATTTGTCTCAGCCATGTGGTTGATCAGCCGCCCGCCGCCTGGGGTTCCCGCACTTATCGTCGCATAGGACCGGCGAGCCAAGACGAGCCGTTCTCCAAGGGTTGGAACATCGATCAGCCGCCCCGATGATCGCTTGAAAGCAGCTTCCAATTCGATATCGTCGCCGGTGTTGAGAATCCGGTTCGATGCCCCGTCGGCTACCACAAATTTGTTGGCCACTATGCCGTGCCTCGAGGGATAACAGCCCGTGATTACCGCCGATTGGTTTACGCGAGTCTCGGTTGGGAACGTTGACCGGCTATTCACGTAGCGGACCCCTCCGCTTGCGAACGCATGGAGATTTGGCATTAGCTCGGGTGTCACGAATTCCGGACGCAGCCCGTCAAAGACCACAATCAAAACCCGCTGTCGTTTGGCACCAGTCACTTTTGGCGGTTCCTCCTCCAATAATCATACTGCAGTATCGATCGAACGGCCGCCCGAATCTGAAGGACATCAGCTGACGACCGATGAGCCACCAAAGTCAGCTTCGGGTCACGAGCAGAAGTGCGGGTGACCCCGCGCCCATGTCCGCCGTTGGCGGTCAAGCAGACGTGACCCGATAAAAAGCGGAGGTCGAGGGCGCCTGCTTCGGCGGGATTTCAAATCGGGCCACACCCGGGCTGACCAGGGCGCCCGGCGAAAGTCGAAAAAGAGGCGACGGGCGAACCTTGACGCGCCATGCCGCCTCGCATACCTAACAACAAGCGAGCCGCCGGCACACCATCGGCCGGCGAATCCTCCGCCGGCCGGCATACCGCCGGCCAGCGAACCGCCGGCAAGCGAACCGCCGACGTGTAAACCATCAGCGAGCGAGCCGAAGTAACCATGGCCCTTCTCTCCGTCATCACCGCGCCCGATGCGCGCCTCAAGGCCAAGTCACTGCCCGTCGATGGCGTCGATGGGGAAATTCGCGCCCTGATGGACAATCTGCTGGAGACCATGTACGCGGCGCCCGGCGTCGGCCTTGCGGCGCCGCAAGTCGGCGTCCAAAAGCGGGTGATCGTCATCGACGTCGCGGAAAAGGACGAGACGGGGGAGCCGTTCAGGCTGGCCAATCCGGAGATCCTCTGGGCGTCGGAGGAAACGATCCTCTGCGAGGAAGGCTGCCTGTCGGTGCCCGAGTTCTTCGCCGAGGTGTCGCGGGCGGAAAGGATCAGGCTGCGCTATCGCGATTACGACAACAAGGATTGCGGGCTCGAGACCGAAGGCAGGCTCGCCGCCTGTATCCAGCACGAGATCGACCATCTGGACGGCGTCCTGTTCATCGATTATTTGAGCGTGCTCAAGCGCAGGATCATCCTGCGAAAACTCATCAAGGCGCGTAAACTACAGGCCCAGAAAATCCCGGCCTAGTGCTTTAGAGGAAGATGGCTGCATTGCGCCTGGTGTTCATGGGGACGCCCGACTTCGCCGTTCCCGCCCTTCGTTCATTGCTGGGCGCCGGCCACGAAGTGGTTGCGGTCTATTGCCAGCCGCCCCGCCCGGCGGGCCGCGGTCAGCCCGAGCGGCGCGCGCCGGTCCATGAAGAAGCGGCGGCGCGGGGCTTGAACGTCCTGACGCCACCCGATTTGAAGGACGAGGCGGTGCAATCCGCCTTCGCCGAGGCCGATGCGGATGCGGCCGTCGCCGCCGCCTATGGCCTGATCCTGCCCCCCGCCATGCTGGCGGCGCCACGGCTCGGCTGTCTCAACATCCACGCCTCCTTGCTGCCGCGCTGGCGTGGCGCCGCGCCCATTCAACGGGCCATCCTCGCCGGCGACCCCGAGACCGGCGTCACCATCATGGCGATGGACGAGGGGCTCGATACCGGGGACATCCTGTTGGCCGAAAAGGTGCCGATCGCGAACACCGCTACCGCCGGCGAACTCCACGACCGTCTGGCGGCGCTTGGCGCCGGGCTCGTCGTCAAGGCGTTAGCGGGTATCGATGGCGGAACGGTGGAACCCCATCCCCAGCCAGATGTTGGCGCGTGCTATGCCGCCAAGATCACCCGCGCCGATGGCAAGCTCGACTGGCGCCAGAATGCTGCGGTCCTCGAGCGCCGCGTCAGGGCGCTCAGCCCGGCGCCCGGCGCCTGGTTCGAGCATGAGGGCATCCGCATCAGGGTCCTGACGGCGAAGATCGCCGAAGGCGGCGCCGGCGCGGCGCCCGGCCACATCATCGACGATCGCCTGACGGTCGCCTGCGGCGACGGCGCGCTGAGGCCGACGCGCCTGCAGCGCCAGGGGCGCTCGGTGATGGCGGCGGATGAGTTCCTGCGCGGCTATCGACTCGGCAAGGGCAGCGATCTTTCGGGCCCGGGCCGGGACGGGCCATGACCCGGTTCAAACTGACGGTCGAATATGACGGCGGCCCCTTCGTCGGCTGGCAGCGCCAGGACAACGGGCTTTCGGTGCAGCAGGCCCTGGAGGAGGCGATCCTCGCCTTCGCCCAGGAGAAAGTGACCCTTTTCGGCGCCGGGCGCACCGACGCCGGGGTCCACGCCACCGGTCAGGTCGCCCATTTCGACCTCGCCAAGGAGATCGGCGCGGCGAAGGTCAGGGACGCCATCAACTATCACCTCAAACCCCTGCCCGTCGCGGTCATCGGCTCGGAAGCCGTCGACGGGGATTTCCATGCCCGTTTCTCGGCCAAATCCCGCGCCTATCGCTACCGCATCATCAACCGGCGCTCACCGCTGACGCTCGAGCGCGGGCGCGCCTTGCGCGTGGCCGCGCCGCTCGATCACGGCGCCATGGCGGCAGCGGCCGAGGCGCTCGTGGGCGAGCACGACTTCACGACCTTTCGCGGCGTCGCCTGCCAGGCGGAGTCCCCGGTCAGGACCCTGGATGAGATGAGCGTCACGCGGACCGGCGAAGAGGTCGTCATCGTCGCGCGCTCGCGCTCGTTCCTGCTCAACCAGGTGCGGATCATCACCGGCACCTTGAAGCTCGTCGGCGAGGGCAAATGGCGGCCCGCGGACGTCAAGGCGGCGCTCGAGGCGCGGGACCGCGCCAAGGGCGGGCCGACGGCGCCGCCCGAAGGGCTTTACCTGGTCGAAGTCCGCTACTGAACGCCCTTGTTTTTGGCCCGGCCACGGCCCGCGGCGAAGCCTACCGGCGCCCGCGGCAGTACGGATTTCATGTTTCGAAAATGTATACGTAGTGTAAATTGATTCGCCGGAATCGGTCGTTTCTCCCAGATAATTGGGAAATTAAGGCAGTTCACAAGAAAGTATATGTAGTGTAAACTAGATAAATACAGTGTATAAGAGGAATCGGCCATGGAGATCAATCTCACCCGTGACCGCCAGGTGGTGGTCAGCGTGACGACGACGATAAGGGAGTTCACCGATGCCTTGCGGGCCGGGCGCCTCGTCGTCGACCTCAAGGGAGCGCCGGCGCTTGCCGAAGGCCTCGCCCCGCCGTCCGGCGGAGAGGCGGAGGCCGGGCTCGGCGCCGGGGAAGTCGCCGCGATCTGCCGCCGCTACGGGCCCGAGAGGCTCGCCGCCAATCTGCTGTGGGAAATCGCCCAGGCGGGCGACGAGGGGATCACCTCGAGCGAGCTCAAGGAGATCCTGGGCTTGAGCTCCTCCCAGAA
The DNA here is from genome assembly GCA_022545545.1 of Pseudomonadota bacterium. GTDB lineage: Bacteria > Pseudomonadota > Alphaproteobacteria > SMXQ01 > SMXQ01 > JACZQV01. The sequence continues at coordinate 25,506 of JACZQV010000007.1, read as the reverse complement.
GCTCGCCGGCGTCTTCGGCGGCATCGGCAAGACCGCGGATCGCCTTATCCCCGGGCGCAAGGGGTTGTTCCTTGACCGTGAGTGGCTGGGGCAAAGGTCGGAATATCTTTACCGCATGCCCGCCGGTGTCCGCGCCGAGATCCTCGAATTCTACGGCTAGAGCCACGAATCTCCGAAGATAGGGGCCGATACCTCCCGGCCTTCGGTCCGGCCCGACCCTAGGACCTATGCAGCATCACACCGCCGACGACGCTGATGAAGAAACTCAATACGAGGTTGAAGACCATGAGCACCGCGGCCTCTCCGCCGGTGATTTCGAGGGCGGTCCGGGCCACATACCACTGATAGACGAACACCGCGATCATCGCCAAATAGAGAAGCCCCGCCATCGCCGGGTTGAGCACGGCGATGGCGGCGACCGGCAGGAAGAGGGCGATGCCAAGCACGTTGGCCCAATTGTGGGCGACGATGTAGCGGATGTAGTTGTCGCCGCACGCGAGCCAGCGCGTGATATAGACCATCGCCAGCGGATAGGCCGTCCACTCGATGACGTAGGCGATGCCGTCGACCAGCACCCACCTCATCGGCCCGGCGCCGACCGGGCGCAGGGCGGCATCGAAGGCGATCAGCAGGACATAGGCGGGCGCCACCACGACGGCGGCATAGAACGAGCGCCAGAACCCGGCGATGGAGGTGTCGAAATGGCCCAGCCCCCCGGGGTCCATCCGCGCCAGACGCAAGGCCCCGGAAAGCGCGAATGCCGTCTCCCGCGCCGAAATCATCGGCCGGCGAAATAGTCGTCGAGCACGGCCTTGTAGATATCGGCCAGCTTCTCGAGGTCGCCGAGCGCCGTCCTTTCGTTGGCCTTGTGCATGGTCTTGCCGGGGAGGCCGAACTCGGCGACGGGACAGGCGCGCTGGATGAAGCGGGCGTCGGACGTGCCGCCCGAGGTCGAGAGTTCCGGCCGGATGCCGATCGTCCTCTCGACGGCGCCGGCGACGAGCTCGCTCCACTCCCCCGGCGGGCACAGGAACGCCTCGCCCGAGACCTGCAGCTTGAGCTCATAGCGCCCGCCGTGCTTATCGCCGCCGATCTTGTCGAAGGTCTGGCGCAGCCAGCGCTCGATCGAGGCGGCGGTGTGCAGGTCGTTGAAGCGGATGTTGAACGAGGCCGAGGTCCGGTCGGGGATCAGGTTGGTCGCCGCATTGCCGGTGTCGATGGTGCTGATCTCGATGGCCGAGGGCTGGAAGTGGTCGGTGCCCTCGTCCAGGCCCTTCTCTGTGATCGCCCCCAGCATCTCGATGAGCCTCGGGATCGGGTTGTCGGCGAGGTGGCCGTAGGCGGTATGGCCCTGGGTGCCAAAGACCGTGAGATGGCCCACCAGGCTGCCGCGCCGGCCGATCTTGATCATATCGCCCAGTTTCTCCGGGTTCGTCGGCTCGCCGACCAGGCAGACATCGAGCGCCTCCCCCCGCTCCCCGAGCCAATCCAGCACCTTGACCGTGCCGTTGATGGCCAACCCCTCCTCGTCGCCGGTGATCAGAAGGCTGATCGAGCCGTCGAAGCCGTCCGGGCGTTGGGCCAGGAACCGGGCCAGCGCGGCGACGAAACTGGCGATGGCGCCCTTCATGTCGGCGGCGCCCCGGCCGCAAAGATGGCCGTCGACGATCTCGGCGCCGAACGGGTCGGTGTCCCAGCCTTCGGGGTTGCCCACCGGCACCACGTCGGTGTGCCCGGCGAAACAGAAATTGGGCGAGGCCTCGCCGAGGCGGGCGTAAAGGTTGGCGACATCCGCCGTGCCTTCCTCCGAGAAAACCAGCTTGTGGCAGGAAAAGCCGAGCTCTTCGAGCGTCGCCTCGAGGACATCCAGCGCCCCGGCGTCGTCTGGCGTCACCGACGGGCAGCGGATCAACGCCCTGGCCAGTCCAAGGGGTTCGGTCAGCGGCGTCATTCGCGCAACAGATCGTTGATCGAGGTCTTCGAGCGGGTCCGCTCGTCCACCTGCTTGACGATGACCGCGCAGTAAAGCCCGGGCCCGGGACTGCCGTCGGCGAATGCCTTGCCCGGCAGGGAGCCTGGCACCACCACCGAAAAGGCCGGCACCCGGCCCTGGTGCACCTCGCCGGTGTCGCGGTTGACGATCTTGGTGGAGGCGCCGATGAAGACCCCCATGGAGATGACCGCGCCGGTCTCGACGATGACGCCCTCGGCGATCTCGCTGCGGGCGCCGATGAAGCAATTGTCCTCGACGATGACGGGCTCCGCCTGCAAGGGCTCGAGCACGCCGCCGATGCCGACGCCGCCCGAGATGTGGCAGTTCTCGCCGATCTGGGCGCACGATCCGATGGTCGCCCAGGTGTCGACCATGGTGCCGGCGCCGACATAGGCGCCGAGATTGACGAAGCACGGCATCAGCACGGCGCCCGGCGCGATGAAGGCCGAGCGGCGCACCACGCACGTGGGCACGGCGCGAAAGCCGGCGGCGCGAAAGCGGGCGTCGTCCCAGCCGGCGAACTTCGAGGGCAGCTTGTCGAACCACGGGGCGTCGCCGCGCACGGGGTCCGTCGGCCCGCCGGGGATGGGGGCCATGTCGTAAAGACGGAAGGACAGGATCACCGCCTTCTTGATCCACTGATGCACGCGCCAGGCGCCATCGGTCTTCTCGGCGATGCGCAGCCGACCGGCGTCGAGGGCATCGAGGATCGCTTCGACGGCGTCGCGCGCTTCGCCACCGGTATCGGGACCGATGGTCTCGCGTGACTCCCAGGCGGCGTCGATAATCGATTGCAGGCTCTTTTCGTTCATCCGCTCGTCTTCGATAAAGGGCGATCGGGAAAGGGTGAGAACATGCGCAAGGCTCAGGTTCCTGTCAACCGTCGCCCGGCCATCGCCGGCTCATCCAGGGCATCGCCCTGGCGCCCGGCGGGGGACGTTAACCATGGCGTCCAGTGGTTTCCGCCGTCCCGGGCCATGGGAAGGCCCTGGAACCCAAGGTTTCCGCGGGTTTGAGAGGGTCAATTCCGGCCCTCCATGTAACGCTTCCTTAAGTAGGGCGAGGGTACCCTATACGGTGGTTAGAGGTCTGTTCAAAACACGGATTATCGGCCGTTTCGCGACCGTGGCGGGGCTCAGGTCCCCTGCGGCGCGGGCCGGTGATCGAATGTTGGTGTGGAATGGCTCGAGGGCAAAATAGCGAAGCTTCATGGGACGGTCAGGCGCGCGCCCTGCGCGCCGACCGGGACCGGTATGCCGCGCTCGCATTCTGCGCCTCGGACATGCTGCTCGAACTCACCCCGAATTTGACCGTGGCCTTCGCCGCCGGCGCCACCATGGCGTTGACGGGCAGTGCGCCCGAGGATCTTCAGGGCCTTTCCTTTATCGACCTCGTGGCGCCGAGGGACCGTCCCCTGGTGCGCGAGATCATGAAACACGCCGCCGCCGGGCACCGCCTCGAGAGCGTCATCATCCACCTCGACGGGCCGGACGGCGACACGCCGCCGCTGACGCTGCTCGGCTGTCATTTGCCCGATATGGGCGGCCATTATTATCTGGCGTTGAGGGTGGGGCCGGGAGGCCTGCTATTCGGCATGGAGGAGGAACCCGCCGCCAGGAGGGAAAACAGCCTTACCGGAGCGCTGAGTTTCGCCGAGACGACCGGCGAATGTCTGCTTGCCGGCCGTGAGGCCGGCAAGGAGTACGCGCTGACGCTGCTCAGGCTCGAGAATCTTCTCGAGTTGCGGGCGCGGCTCGACGACCGGGCCAAGCATGAGTTGATGTCCACCGTCAGCAGGTGTTTCAGGGCGGAAGCCGTCGACGACCATATGGCCGGGCAGTTCGCCGATGAAAGTTACGGACTTGTCCACGCCAGGGGCAAGAACGTCGATGGGCTGTGCGCGCATCTGCAAGAGTTTACCCGCAAGTTGGACCCGGAGAATGCCGGCGTGACGGTCCGTTCGGCGACGCTCGAGATGGACGTCGCCGATATGAGCGAATCGGATTCGGTCAAGGCGCTGGCCTATACCATCAACCGCTTCTGCACCGAGGACGCCGAGGGATTCGCCGTCGACAACCTGTCCGCCGCCCTGACCGCCATGATGGGCGATACGGTCGACAGGATGACCGAATTCAAAACCGTGGTGACCAAGTCGAACTTCGAATTGGCCTTCCAGCCCGTGGTCGATCTGGCGACGCGCAGCCCCCACCATTACGAGGTGCTGGCCCGGTTCAGCGCCTTCGGGGACCGCATCACCCCCTATGGCGCCATCACCTTCGCCGAACAGACCGGGATGGTCTGTGACTTCGACCTTGCCATGTGCGCCAAGGTGATCGACTGGCTCACCGAGACCCGCCGTAATGGACGGGATTACATGGTGGCCGTGAACATCTCCGGCAGCTCGATCGGGTCTCCGGCTTTCGTCAGGGCCCTACAGAGGCTGTTGGCGAAGCACGAAGAATTGCGCGACAAGATTCTGTTCGAGATCACCGAATCGGCCAAGATCGTGGACCTCGAAGCCGTCAACCGGTCGGTCCAGAGCCTGCGCCAGGCCGGCCACAAGGTCTGTCTCGACGACTTCGGCGCCGGCGCGGCGGCCTTCCAGTACCTCAGGGCACTGGATGTGGATGTCGTCAAGATCGACGGCGCTTACGTACGCGACGCTCTCTCGACGGGTAAGGGAAGAGCATTCCTGAAAGCGATGGCAGGCCTTTGCAACGATCTCGGGATCGCCACCGTCGCCGAGATGGTGGAGGAGGAGGAATGCATCGGGTTCCTTCGCGAGTGCGGCGTCGACTTTGGCCAAGGTTATCTTTTCGGCAGGCCGTCCGCGGATATCACCACCTTCGACGAGACCGGCGGGGAAAACGACCCGAACGAAGAGTTTCCACCGACGGCCAAAAAAGCCAGTGGACGGAGGTAGGATGAGAATTCCGCGGCTCCTACGGCGATGGCGCCGGGGCGGCGGAAAATCAGGTCCAGCAAAAGCCGCCCTGGGCGTGCTTTTCGATTCGGGAAATGTGTTGTCACGTTATCCCGGCCCGGCCATGTTCGTGGATGGGGAAGGGCGGGTGCTCGCCAGCAACGGATGGGGCGCCGGGGAAGCCGAAGCGTCCCGGCTGGTGGCGCACCCGGCGGTCGCCAAAGCCATCTCCGAGTCCCTCGCCGACAATGCCGCCAGGGTCGAGGCCGTCGTAGTGCCCGAAGCGGCTTCCGGCGGGCGAGTAGAGTTGACGATCCTTCCCATGGGGGACGGAACCTCCGCCCTGGTACTGGGCCGTAACGTCGTGCTCGAACACAATCTGCGCACGGCCCTGGTGGAGTCGCGCCAGCGTTACAAGGATCTGGTGGAGATCTCCAGCGACTTCGCGTGGGAGACCGATGCCGGCGGGGTGTTCGCCTTCGTATCGCCCCAGGGCGCTTTGGGATACCGGGCGGAGGAATTGGTGGGCCGGCCGCCCAGTGACTTCTTCGTCGAGGAATGGGGCGCGCCGATGCCGATGCCCTTTACCGCCACCGATGCGCTGGCCGATGTCGAGCTGTGGTTCCGCCGCGCCGACGGGGCGCCGGCCTGTCTTTTGGCTTCATGCGTGCCTCTCCTCGGCGATGACGGGGAGTGGCTGGGCGCCCGTGGTGTGTGCCGCGACGTCACCGAGGCCCGCGAGCGCGATTCCGCCCTTGCCCGCGCCCGCAATCGCGAGCGGCTTCTGACCTACATGGTGCGCACCATGCGCGATGAGGTCGACCCCCTCGACATGCTGGGCGCCGCCGCCGCGGCGACGGCGCGGGCCCTGGCCGCCAGCGGCTGCAGGATTTACCGGCGGGACATCGGGCCCGCCATCGTCCCGGCGGCGGAATTCGGCGATCTGCCAGATGCCGAGGCCACCGAGGCGCTGCTTCACAAGCTCGAGCGGACCCAGTTGCCGGTGACGGCGGAAATCGATGGCGGCCAAGGGCTGGCGATCGCCACCCGCTACCACCATGCGGTCAACGGCGCGATATTCCTATGGCGCCAGGCGGGCGGTATACCCTGGAGCGACAATGTTCGCGGGTTGCTCCTGGAAGTCGCCGACCAGCTCGGGATCGCCAACGAACAGATCGCCAACCACGAGAAGCTGCGGAAACTGTCCCGCACCGACGGGTTGACCGGATTGCTCAACCGGCGAACCTTCTTCAACGAACTCCGGCGCCGCTACGAGACGATCTCGGCCACGGACCATTCGGCGGTCCTGATCTACTGTGACCTCGACAATTTCAAGCTGGTCAACGACCTTCATGGCCATCGACGGGGCGATGCGGCGCTGGTCAGGCTGAGCGAGATCCTTCTTGCCAAGGTGCGTTCCCGAGACCTGGTTGCCCGCCTCGGCGGTGACGAGTTCGCCTGCTGGCTGGAGGGCGCAGACCTTCCTGCCGGGCAGGAAAGGGCGCGCGAGTTGCTGGATGCCTGCCGGGCTCTGGAGGACTTCTCCGGCGATCCCTCCCATCCCTTGACCGTATCGCTCGGTATCGCCGCCGTCGCGCCCGGCAGCGGAGAGAGCCTCGAAGACCTCATGGCCAGGGCCGATCAGGCCATGTACATGGCGAAGCACGGCGGCAAGGGCCGGTTCGATATCGCCCCCCCGCCCGCGGCGGCGGCGGAGAGAAGGGCGGCCGTGCCATGAAGGCCTTGATGCTCCGCTTGTTCGGCTGGGCCGGTTTCGGCGCCGACGCGACGCTCAGCTACGAGGAAACGAAGCAGCTTGCCCGCCACCCGAGCGCCAAGGTGCGCCGGTCCCTGGCGAATCGCGAAGATGTCCGTGCCGAGGTTCTCTACTACCTGGCGGAGGACGAATCGCCCGAGGTCCGCCGCAATATCGCCGTCAACGCCAATACACCGGCTCAGGCCCATCTTTTGCTGGCCCATGACCGCGACGACAGGGTTCGCTCCGATCTGGCTCTCAAGATCTCCCGGCTGATGCCGGAGTTGAGCCAGGACGAGCACGACCGCCTTCAGCAGACCACCTACGAGGTGCTGGAGGTTCTCGCCCGCGACCAGTTGACGAAGGTGCGCCAGATACTGGCCGAGACATTGAAGGACGTTACCGCCGCGCCACCGGGGGTGATCAAGCGCCTCGCCATGGACTCCGAGCCGTCCGTGGCCCAGCCCGTTCTTGAGTTCTCGCCTCTGCTGACCGACGAGGATCTGCTGGAAATCATCAAGCGCCTGCCGGTCAACGGCGGGCTGTCCGCGATCTCGCGCCGTAAGGAGGTCTCCTCCCGGGTCTCCGACGCCATCGTCGCCGCCGATGATGTTCCCGCCATCACCGAGCTTCTCGCCAATCCCAGCGCCCAGATTCGCGAGGAAACCCTCGACGGTCTGGTCGAGGGTTCGATCCAGGTCGAGGAGTGGCAATCGCCGCTCGCCCGCCGGCCGCTGCTGCCGAGGAAAGCGGTCAGGAAACTCGCTACCTTCGTCGCCGATTCCCTTCTCATGGAACTGAGGAACCGCACCGACCTCGACCCCGAGGTATTGAACGAGGTGACCGAGGTCATGCACCAGCGTCTCGGCGATGACGGCGCGGCGGCGGATAATGGCGCCGCCACGGAGGTGGTCGACCCGACGGCGATGAAGATGGCGGCCGAGGAGCCGCTCCAGACTGTCCGTCGACTCCACGCCGAAGATAAGCTCGACGAGGATCGCGTCGCCGAGGCGTTGGGTACGGGGAATCACGAATTCGTCACCTTGGCGCTGGCGCTCAAGTCCGGCGTGGGGAAACGGGTGGTCGAAAGGGTGAGTTCGGCGCAGAGCGCCAAGGGAATCACGGCGCTGACGTGGAAGTCAGGGTTCTCCATGCGATTCGCCGTCCAACTGCAAACCCGTTTCGCCCATGTCGGCATCGGCGAGGTGCTCAACGCCAAGGACGGCGTCGATTATCCGCTCTCGAAAGACGAGATGGAGTGGCTGATGGAATTCTTCGCCACCTGAGGCGCCCATACCCTCCTGGGTAGGTGCCCCCTTTCAGTAAGCTTTTTCGATTGCCGGGATCGCCGGCGGCGCGGCCTTGGGGTCTAATCCCGGTGAATCAGCGTGCCGATGCCGTGGGGCGTGAAGATCTCCAGGAGCAGCGCGTGCGGCACCGTGCCGTCCATGATGACGGCGGCGTCCACCCGGCCCTCGACGGCCAAGGCGCAGGTCTCGACCTTGGGGATCATGCCGCCGGTTATGGTGCCGTCCTTGATGTACTTCCTTGCCGCGCTCACCGACATCTCGGCGATCACCTCGCCCGACGTGTCCAGTACGCCCTTGACATCGGTCAGCATCAACAGCCTGGTGGCGTCGACCGCCGGCGCCAGGGTGCCGGCGAGGGTATCGGCGTTGATGTTGTAGGTCTCGCCCTTCCGCCCGACGCCGATGGGGGCGATGACCGGGATGATGTCGGTTTCCTCGAAGGTGGTCAGGATGTGGGGGTTGATCCGGTAGGGTTCGCCGACGAAGCCGAGATCGAGAATCTTCTCGATGTTGGAATCGCTCTCGCGGTGGGTGCGGCGCAGCTTGCGCGCCTCGATCAGGTTGGCGTCCTTGCCCGACAGGCCGACCGCCTTGCCGCCGGCCTCGTTGATCGAGGTGACGATCTGCTTGTTGATCGATCCCGAGAGCACCATTTCGACGATTTCCACCGTGTCGCGGTCGGTCACCCTGAGGCCGTCGATGAACGAGCTCTTGATCTTCAGGCGCTCGAGCATTTCGCCGATCTGCGGCCCGCCGCCGTGAACGACGACGGGATTGATGCCGACCTGCTTGAGCAACACGACATCGCGGGCGAAAGGCCCGGCCAACTTGGGGTCGCCCATGGCATGGCCGCCGTATTTGATGACGAAGGTCTCTCCGGCATAGCGGCGCATATAGGGCAGCGCCTCGGAAAGGGTCTTCGCCTTGGCGAGCCAGACGTCGTCGGATGTGCCTTTGCGTTTCATGGCGGCGGACTCTTCTATGAAAGTAAGTACTAGCCCAATCGGGCGGGCCTCGCCAGCGCCGCGAGGGCGCGGCGCAAGGCCTCGATCCCGTCGCCCTTCCGCGCGCTGGTAATGATGATGTCGGGGTGTGCCGCCGCATGGGCCGAGAGCTCCCGGCCGAGACTCTCCTCGACGCCAAGAAGCATCTCGGGCTTGACCTTGTCGGCCTTGGTCAGGATCACCTGGTAGGACACCGCCGCCTCGTCCAGCATCGCCATGACGGCGCCGTCGCTCGTCTTTAGCCCGTGACGCGCGTCCACCAGCAGGCACAGGCGGCGCAGGTTCGGCCGGCCCCGGAAGTAGGCCTCGACCAGCCGGGTCCACGCCCGCACCCTGGTCCTGGCCACGCGCGCGTAACCGTAACCGGGAAGGTCGACCAGGACCAGCCGCCCGCCGAGGGCAAAGAAGTTGATCTGCTGGGTGCGGCCCGGCGCCCGGGATGTCCGCGCCAGTGTCCGGCGTCCGGTCAACGCGTTGATCAGGCTCGATTTACCGACATTGGAACGTCCCGCGAAGGCCACTTCCGGCAGCTCCAGATCCGGCAGCTGATAGGGCTTGGCGGCGGCCGTCACGAAGGCGCATTGCTGGGCGAACAGCCAGCGGGCGAAATCCGGATCGCGCTCGGCGCCGTCGTCCTTATCCTCGCCCGGCGGGTTCTCGACGCGGCCCACCTCGCCCACGGCCCGGCTAGGTCCTGGCTTTGGATTTCGACGGGGACGTCGTCTTCTTCTTCTTCGACGGCAAGGCCCCTGAGCGCTTCATGATGACCCATTGCTGGGCCATCGACAGCACGTTGTTCCATGCCCAGTAGATCACCAGACCCGCCGGGAAGGGCGCCAGCAAGATGGTGAACATGATCGGCATGAACATGAAGATCTTGGCCTGTATCGGATCGGCCGGCTGCGGGTTGAGCCTCATCTGCAGGAACATGGAAAGCCCCATGATCAGCGGCCAGGCGCCGAGCAAGAGGAAATCCGGCGGGGTGAACGGGATTAACCCGAAAAGGTTGAATATGGTCGTCGGATCGCGCGCGGAGAGGTCATGGATCCAGCCATAGAACGGCGCGTGGCGCATTTCGATGGAAACGAACAACACCTTGTAAAGCGAGAAGAACACCGGAATCTGGATGATCATGGGCGCGCAGCCCGCAGCCGGATTGGCCTTTTCCCGCTTGTAGAGCTCCATCATCTCCTGGTTTATGCGCGTCTTGTCGTCCTTGAAGCGCTCTTTGATCTTCACCATCTCCGGCTGCAGTATCTTCATCTTGCTCATGGCCCTGTAGGATTTGTTGGCGAGCGGGAAGAACAGGATTTTGACCAGGACCGTCAGCAACAGGATGGCGAGGCCGAAATTGCCCAAGAGGTCGTGGAAGTAGGCGAGGGCGTAGAAGAACGGCTTGGTGAGGAAGAAGTACCAGCCGAAGTCGATCGCCAGGTCCAAGCGCTGGACCTTGAGCCGCCGCAGCTCGGGATCCTTCAGGCCGAGGGGAAAACCGGCGAATTCGTAGTCGGCATAGGCATCGAGGAGCTTCACCTCCTTGGCGCCGGCGAAGAAGTGGCTTTCGACTTCGGCGTTCGTGCCCGGCCTCACGGTCAGGCCGGGGCCGCGATAGTCCACTTGGTACTTCTGGTCCTTCTCGTTATCATTGGTGGCGCTATGGACGAACCTGGTCTCCACGCTTTGCTTTTGGTCGGGCACCAGGGCGGCGAGCCAGTATTTGTCGGTGATGCCGATCCATCCCCCCTGGGTGTTCTGGACGATCTTCCCGGAGTCCCTGAGATCGTCGTAGTCGATCTCCTTGAGGGTGCCGTTGAAAACGCCGAGCGGCCCTTCGTGGAGGATGAAGTAGCCAAGGGTCTCGGGCGTGCCGGTGCGCGAAATGAAGCCATAGGGGTATAGCGTGAGCGACGATTTGGAACGGTTCTCGACCCGCTGGGTCACCGTGAACATATAATATTCGTCGAGCGCATAGGTGCGGGTGAACCTGAGCCCCTCGCCGTTGTCCCAGCTCAGCTTCACCGGCCGGGACGGCGTCAGCGTCTTGATATCCGCCCGCCACGGCGTGTCCGGGCCCGGCACCTTGACCTTCCGCTCCGACGGCGCCCAGCCGAACTGGACGAAATAGGGAAAATCCGAACCCGGTGGAGAGAACAGGCGTATCTGCCCGTTCTTGGCATCGATGTCCTGGCGGTAATCGACCAGCGTCAGATCGTCGACGCGGCCGCCGGTCAGGGATATCGAACCGTTCAGCCGGGGCGAATCGATCCTCACCCTGGAGGTCGATCGGAGCCGTTCCGCCCGGAGGCGCTCTCGCCCCCCGGGACCCGGCGCCTCGGGCGTGACGCTGGACAGCCGGGGCGTGGCGGGCGCCGTCGGAATGGACGGGCTTGCCCCGGGCGCGGCCCCGGGCGCTCCCGGACGGTCCGCCCGCGGCCCGCCGCGCGACGGCGCCGACGGTTCCCTGCCCGGAGTGCCGGTCTGCTCCGATAGGGCCTGTTGGCGCGCCTTTTCCTTTTCCGCCTTGGGATTGACGTAAAAGGTCTGGAAGGCGAACAAGATGGCCACGGCTAAGACGATGGCGAGGAGGGTGTTGCGCTGGTCGCTCATGAAGACTTAGGTGTGTGGATGAGAGATGGCGCCGATTGCCGCCGCCCGTCGGCGGCGTTTGTCATCGCCGCGATGGCCCTCGCGCGCGCTCGAGTGGTCATCGTCCGGCACCGGATCGACCCCCGCCGCGCCCCAGGGGTGGCAGCGCGACAACCGCCTGAGCGCAAGCCACCCGCCACGTACCGCCCCCAACCGGCCAACCGCCTCGAGCGCGTAATGGGAACAGCTCGGATAGAAGCGGCAGCTTGGGGTGAGCAGCGGCGAGATCACGAACTGATAGCCCCGGATCAGGCCCAAGGCGCCTAAGCGGAGAAAACCACCCATGACCGCGCCGATAGACCTCATCCGCGATCCACCTTGACTTCTCTCGCACGCTCGCGTTCCGGCCCGTCGCGGAAGGCGCCGAGGCGCCTGAGCGCGGTCTTGAGGTCGCCGACCAAGGCGGCATAGGGCCGGGTGAGTGTCGCCGACCGGCCGATAACCACGAAGTCGTGCGCCGCCTTGGCGTGTCTTGGCATGACCTCGGCGGCGGCGGCGCGCAGCCGCCGGCGCGCCCGGTTGCGGGCCACGGCGTTGCCGACCTTGCGGCTAACGGTAAAACCGACGCGAACGCCCTCGCCGATGGCCGCCGGCCCGGTGGCGCCGCCCTTGCCCAGAGGGCCGCGCGCGGGCGTCACCGCGGTCCTGGCCTGCAGAATCAAGCCAGGCGCCACCCATTTGCGCCTGGCGCCGGCAACCCGGAGAAACTCTTCGCGCCGCTTGAGACGGACAAGAGCCTGGTTCATCGCTAAGTACCTACTCTACACGGCAGGGTGACGCATCCAGTACTTACTTTCATAGAAGGGTGACACATCTGACGGCCTTGCAGGTTCTTCGGCTAGGAGCGTGGTCCGCCGTGATGCCGGTCCATCACAAGGGCCGCGCGACAACGTCCGAAGGGCCCGCAAGGCCGCCCACAGGGTCGCTTTTCGCGGCCACCGGAGGGCGTCACCGCCGCTTGACGATGTCCGGACATCGCCGGCGCGACGCTTCCACCCCGGAGGCCGCGAAAAGCGATCATATGTCGCACCCTTCTATGAAAGTAAGTACTAAGACCAAACGGCAAGAAATTACAGCGAATAAATGGAAAACGAGGACACGGCAAAAGAGGCGGCGGAGTTAGCCAAAAAATTCGACGCCCGCGCCGAAAGCGCCGATGCACGCGGCCGTCCCGACGGGCCCCGACCATGCGGCGATCTCGATATGCGGATCGGCCGCGACGGAACGTGGTTTTACCATGGTTCGCCGATTGGCCGCAATCGGTTGGTGAAGCTGTTCGCCGGTGTGCTGCGCCGCGACTCCGAAGGCGTCTATTGGCTGGAGACGCCGGCGGAAAAAGGCAGGATCGAGGTCGACGACGCGCCGTTCGTCGCCGTCGAGCTTACGGTCTCGGGCGTGGGCGAGGGGCAAGGCTTGCGCTTTCGCACCAACTTGGATGACGTCCTCACGGCGGACGCCGACCACCCCATCCATGTAACCTTCGACCAAGAGACCGGCGAGCCCAGCCCCTACATCCATGTGCGCGACGGCCTCGATGCCCTGATCGCGCGTCCGGTGTATTATGAACTCGTGGCGCTCGGGGAGGAAGAGACGGTGGAGGGCGAACGGCTTTACGGGGTATGGAGCGAGGGACATTTCTTTGCGCTGGGGACGCCGGAGACATGAAGCTGACCCCCGAAGTCATCGCCCGGCGGCTCGCCGCCGCGCTGGATGCGCTGGCGCCGGTGGTGGACGCGGACACGGTCGTCGGCGCCGAAGAGTACGATCTGGCGCTCGAGGTGAACGAGACGTTGATCCCGGCCGCCGTGCTGGTGCCCCTGATCGTGCGCTCCGGCGGCGTCACGGTGCTGCTGACCCGGCGCACCGACCATCTTGCCGATCACGCCGGGCAGATCAGCTTCCCCGGCGGGCGCATCGAGGGGGTGGATGAGGACGCGCGGGCGGCGGCGCTGCGCGAGTTGGAGGAGGAGACCGGCATCGCGCCGGACCGGGTGCGCATCCTCGGCCAGATCGAGGACCATGCCACCGTGACCGGGTTCCTGGTGACGCCGGTCATCGGCATGATCACGCCGCCGATCGAAATACACCCCGACCCCCATGAGGTCGCCGAGGTGTTCGAATGCCCGCTGTCCTTCGCCCTCGATCCCGCCAACTTCCGGCGCCATGCCGGCATCCGCGACGGGCGCAAGCGCCACTTCTATGAGCTGATCTTCGAGGACCGCCGGATATGGGGTTTCACCGCGCGCATATTGGTGCGCCTGTCGGGACTGCTTTGGCGCTGATGCCGGGCGTCCTCTTCAACCGCGCGCCGCTTCATTTGCCGCCGGCAACGGAGCCAGGCCGATGAAACCCGGTGAGCCCGGTAGCGCGCCGCTGGCGCCCGCGGGCCGGATCGCGCCCCGGGATTGGATGGAGGCCGAAGCCACCCGCGCCGTCATCGCCGCTTTGACATCGGAAGGGGCCGAGGCGCGCTTCGTCGGCGGTTGCGTGCGCGACGCTGTGCTCGGGCGCGCGGTCAAGGACATCGACATCGCTACCGTCGAACTCCCCGAAAGGGTGATCGCGCTGCTGCAAAAGGCGGGGATCAAGGCGGTTCCGACGGGCGTCGCCCATGGCACCGTGACCGCCGTGATCGACGAGGCCAGGTTCGAGATCACGACGCTGCGCCTCGACGTCGAGACCGATGGCCGCCACGCCAAGGTCGCCTTCACCGACGACTGGGCGAGGGACGCGGCCAGGCGCGATTTCACCATCAACGCGATGTTCCTGGCGCCCGACGGTCAGCTGTTCGATCCCTGCCGCGGCTTGGCGGACCTGAAAGAGGGCCGGGTCCGCTTCGTCGGCGATGCGCACGAGCGCATAGCCGAGGACGTTTTGCGCCTCCTGCGTTATTTCCGCTTCTTCGCCGAGTTCGACCGCCCGCCGCCCGACGCCAGGGCGCTTTCGGCGTGCAAGGATCTGGCGGGCGAATTGGGGAAGCTGTCCGGCGAACGGGTGCGGGGGGAACTGATGAAGCTTCTCACCGCCCCCGGCGCGGCGGCGGCGTTGGCGATCATGGCCGAGGAGGGGATACTCCCCCATGTCCTTCCGGAAGCCCGCGCCTTCGCGCGCCTGGCCGCCTTATGCGCCATCGAGGACGCCCCTGAGGCGCCCGGCGTCTCGCCCGATGGGCTGCGCCGCCTCGCTTCCGTGCTCGATGTCGACGGCGCCGGGGCAAAAGCGGTGGCGGCGCGCCTCAGGCTGTCGAACGCCGATGCCGATCGCCTCAAAGCCCTCGCCGGGCGCGCCGGGGGTCTGGGGCCGGCCGCCGATCCAAAAGCCGTCAGGCGCCGGCTCTACCGATTGGGCGCCGATAGTTTTCGCGACCTGGCGCTGATCGAGTGGGCCGGGGCCAAGGCGGCCGATGCCGGACTGCCCGAGACCGCATCCGATGGTTACCGCGCCCAACTCGCCACCGCCGATACTTGGATCACGCCCTCCCTTCCGGTCAGGGGCGAGGACGTCCTTGCCCTTGGCGTCGGCGCCGGACCCGCCCTCGGCGCCCTTCTCGAACGGATCGAAGCGTGGTGGCTGGACCAGGATTTCGGCCCCGACCGCGAAGCGTGCCTAAAGAGGCTCCGGGAACTGGTAATGCGGTGAGTGTGCTTGCCATGGACGGCGAATGACCAAACTTCGCATCTGTTTCGTCGGTGACGCCATCCTGCGCGGCGTCGATGACACCATCCACCTCGGCTGGCCCGAAAGGCTGTGCACGAGCGCGCAAGGAAGGGCACGAGGTGACGCTCTGCAACCTCGCGGTCAGGCGGCAGACGACGGCGGAGATCGCCAGGCGCTGGCGCGCCGAATGCGAGGCGAGGCTCGCCTTCGATGTCCCCGGCGACACCCCCGGGGCGCTGATCTTCGCCTTCGGGGTCAACGACATGGCCTGCGATACAGGCGCACTGTTTCGCGCCTCGCCCGCCCGGTCCGAGATCACGGCGCGCAAGATCATCGAGGAAGCGGCGGCATGGAAGCCGGTGCTGTGGATCGGACCCGCCCCGGTGGCGGAGCGCATCACCGCGGAAGCCGCCGCCCATGGGCTGGAGCCCGACTATCACGACAAGCGGCTCGCCATGCTGGCGCCGGCCTATGGCGCCATCGCCGAGGATCTCGGCGTGCCGTTCCTCGATCTCTTCGCCGCGCTCGCCGGTGATCGGCGCTGGGCCCAATGCCTCGGGGCGGGAGACGGCGTCTATCCGGACGGCGAGGGCTACGGCCTGATCGCCGAACTCATCGGCCAATGGCCCGCCTGGCGGTCGTGGCTGGACTAAAATCGCGGAAGGGGTACAGTGTAGCCGTGGCACGGTGGTGAACGATTTTCAGGACCGCCTATATATAAGAGCGGATACATTTGAGGATGGACAGGGTGTACGGTGTTGATTCGGCTTAGAAAGAAGGCGTAAGGTGAACAAATGCGCTTTTTGCGTGACCGCACACGATAGGATGAATGATGTCTGAAAAACTTACGGCTCTCCTCGACAGGCTAAAGTCCACCCGGATGACGCGTGAGCAAAAGGAAGAACAGCGTCGAAGCTTTGCTTATGGCAATTCCAAGATCGAAAACGACCGAATTACGCGGCGAACGATCGATCGCGAGGCAGAAGCTATGGCGGCTGAGGATGGTTCGAAAGACTGAGGGCGAGCGCAAGAGTGTACCGCATCCAGTAGAGATTCCGACTGATCCTAATGAAATTGCGCGGCTTGAAGCACGGAATGCTCTGCGGCAGTTCGATGCTGTCATTAAGATTATTGATGACGCGTTGCAGTCTGACCGACCTTTTAAGCTTCGACCCTCTATAGCGCTGGAGCTCCATCGTTTGGCTACTTTGGGGACAGACGAACATGCCGGGGTCTATAGGCCGCATCCGGTGGAGATCAGCGGTAGCGCACATCAACCGCCTCCTCAGGAGGATGTTCCCTGGTTGGTGGAAGAGATGTGCGACTATGTCAACGATAATTGGGACTGCCCCCCAGTCCACCTCGCTGCGTATTTAATGTGGCGCACGAACTGGATACATCCATTCTCCGATGGCAATGGACGGACCGCACGGGCAATCTCTTACACCGTTCTTTGTATTCGGCTCGGGTACCTATTACCTGGTACAAAGACCATCCCGGAGCAAATCGCTGCCAACAAATTCCCCTATTACGATGCATTGGAAGCTGCTGATAAGGCGTATAAAGAGGATCGGATCGATGTAAGTGCACTCGAAAAATTGCTCAGCGATAATTTAGCTGAACAGTTAGTGCATGTTCATCAGGCGGCAACCGGCCAGCCCTAATAGCTTTGTCAAGCTATCGCCTTCGGGCGTGTGACGTGCCCCTCACGGCCAGGCGGCCAGCGGCGGCAGGGACATCAGGATGGCCTCGACATTGCCCTCGGTCTTGAGGCCGAACTGGGTGCCGCGGTCATAGAGCAGGTTGAACTCGGCGTAGCGCCCGCGGCGGACGATCTGGTGGCGGCGCTGCTCCTCGGTCCAGGGCTCGGCCATGTGCCGCTCGACGATCTTGGGGTAGATATCCAGGAACGCCCTTCCGACGTCCTGGGTGAAGGCGAAGTCCGCCCGCCAGTCCCCGGAATCCAAGTAGTCGAAGAAGATGCCGCCGATGCCGCGCGGCTCCTGGCGGTGGGGGAGATAGAAATACTCGTCGCACCAGTCCTTGAAACGCGGGTGGTAATCCGGGTCGTGGGCGTCGCAGGCGGCTTTCATCGCGGCGTGGAAATCCCTGGTGTCGGTCTCATCCTCAACCATCGGTGTCAGGTCCGCGCCGCCGCCGAACCAGCCCTTGGTGGTGACGACGTGGCGGGTGTTCACATGCACCGCCGGAACCAGCGGCGATTGCGGATGGGCGACCAGCGAGATGCCCGACGCCCAGAACCGCCCGTCGTCGGCGGCGCCCGGGATCTGTTTGCGGAATTCGTCGGAGAACGCGCCGAAGACGGTGGAGACGTTGACGCCGACCTTTTCGAACACGCGCCCGCGCATCACCGACATCACCCCGCCGCCGCCACCTTCTTGACCGTCGCCGCCCGGCCGGGTCCAGGATGTGCCCTCGAACCGCCCCGGTTCGGTCCCGGCGAAGCGTTCGGCGTTGACGCCGTCAAGCGCGTCCTCGAGCGCTTCGAAGCGGGCGCAGATGAGATCGCGAAGCTCTCCGAACCAGGCGCTGGCCCGTTCTTTTCGATCCTCGAGAGGCGGGGTCATGTCGCCGGTTTTCCTCTGGCCTCCGTCGCGGGAAAGCGCCCTGTCTGACGCAGGGCCTCACCCAACACCATCGCCGAGGCGAGGGCAACATTCAAGGAGCGCATGCCTTCTTGCATCGGCACCTTGATGCGCGCATCCGCCGCTTCGTGGACTGTACGGGGCGCGCCCGCGCTTTCCCGCCCGACGATCAAGGTATCCAAAGCGTCGAAGACAAAATCGGTGTAGGCCACGTTCGCCTTGGTGGTCAGGAGCACGAGGCGGCCGGCGTTTCCACTCAGCCTGCCGGCTTGCAGGCTTTCGGTGAACTTGGCCCAGGAGGAATGGCGGGTGATGCTGACCTCGTCGAGATAGTCCATGCCGGCGCGCTTGAGGCGGGCGTCGGTGAAAACGAAACCGCAAGGCTCGATGATGTCGACCCCGACGCCGAGACAGGCGGCGAGGCGCAGGATCGCGCCGGTGTTCTGGGGGATGTCCGGTTCGAAAAGGGCGAGGCGCATAGGTGGAAGTCCTTCAAACCCGATCTTAGGGCTTTGCTTGATCCTGATTTTATATTACATCCTCGTCTCGCAAGACTCATCCTCGGCCCCACCGGCCGGGAGGCGCGCCCAAGCGGTTGTCTTCTTGGCCGGGTATCGATCCGGCGTGATGACGCAAATCGGACCGGCGCGGCGGGCAAGCAAAGGGTTCTTCAATGTCCGATACGGTAGAGAGTTCCGCGTCAGGAGCCCCCGGCGCCGCTGACGGTGGCGAAGAAGGGGAGACCCGGCGCGATTTCCTGTTGCTGGCGACGACGGCGTTCGGCGCCGTCGGCGCCGCCTTCGCCATTTGGCCGTTCGTCGATTCGATGAACCCCTCGGCCGACGTCCTCGCCCTTTCCTCGATCGAGGTCGATCTCTCGCCCATCGCCAAGGGCCAGCGCATCACCGTCAAGTGGCGGGGCGCGCCGGTGTTCATCGAACACCGCACCCAGGCGCAGATCGACGCCGCGCGCAAGGACGACAAGGCCGATCTTATCGATCCCCAATTGGACAAGGACCGGGCCAAGCGTCCCGAATGGCTGATCATGGTCGGCATATGCACCCATCTCGGCTGCATACCGCTGGGCCAGAAGTCGGGCCAGCCGAAGGGCGAATGGGGCGGCTGGTTCTGTCCCTGCCACGGCTCCCATTACGACACCTCGGGGCGCATCCGCAAGGGCCCGGCGCCCAAGAACCTCCCGATCCCCGAATACGAGTTCCTCAGCGACACAGTCGTGCGTATTGGCTAGGAGAAACCGTTAGATGACCGTGTCCGAATGGCCGAAACAGGCCGTCAGTTGGTTCGACGAGCGGCTGCCGGTCTTCACCTTCATGCAGCACGAGTTGAACGAGTACCCGACGCCCAGGAACCTGAGCTACTGGTGGAACTTCGGCTCGCTCGCCGGCATCGTCCTGGTCGTCATGATCGCCACCGGCATCGTCCTCGCCATGCATTACACGCCCCATGTCGACATGGCGTACGACAGTATCGAGCAGCGGATCATGCGCGACGTCAATTACGGCTGGCTGATGCGGTACGTGCACCTGAACGGCGCCTCGATGTTCTTCCTTCTGGTCTACATCCATCTCTTCCGGGGGCTCTATTACGGCTCCTACAAGGCGCCGCGCGAGGTGTTGTGGTGGCTCGGCATCATCCTCCTGCTCCTGATGATGATGACCGCGTTCATGGGCTACGTGCTGCCCTGGGGGCAGATGAGCTTCTGGGCGGCGACGGTGATCACCAACCTGTTCTCGGCCATTCCCCTTATCGGCGATCAGATCGTCACCTGGCTGTGGGGCGGGTTCGCGGTCGGCAACCCGACGCTGAACCGCTTCTACAGCCTCCATTACCTGATGCCGTTCGTTATCGTCGGCGTCGTCATGCTGCATCTGGTGGCGCTCCATATGCACGGGTCCAACAATCCCTTGGGCATCGACCGTAAGGAAGAGCGGGATTCGATCCCCTTCCATCCCTATTACACGATCAAGGACGCATTAGGCCTCGGCGTGTTCTTTATCGTCTTCGCCGTCTTCGTCTTCTTCGCCCCCAACTTCCTCGGCGAGGCCGAAAACTATGTCCGCGCCAACCCGTTTCAGACGCCGGCGGAGATCGTGCCGGATTGGTATTTTTTGCCTTACTACGCCATCCTGCGCTCGATCACCTTCGACATCTGGTTCATCCCCGCCAAGCTGATCGGCGTCACAGCGATGTTCGGCTCGCTTATGTTGCTGTTCGCCCTGCCGTGGCTGGATACGTCGAAAGTCCGCAGCGCCCGCTTCCGGCCGATCTACAAGCAGGTTTACTGGGTGTTCGTGGTCGACTGCCTCGTCCTTGGCTGGGTCGGCGCCAACAGGCCCGAGGGGCATATCCTCATCATCGGCCAAGTCGCGACGGCTTATTATTTCCTCCATTTCCTGGTGCTGATGCCGCTGATCGGCTGGTTCGAGAAGCCGAGACCGTTGCCCGACAGCATCTCGAAGGCGGTGCTCGAGCGTCCCGCCCCACCGGCCGAGGCCGGGACGGGAGGGGCCGAATGATGCGCCGGGGCATCCTTGCCGCGTTATCGGCGGCGGTCATCGGGCTTGGGGTCGGCGCTTCCGTTTCCGCCGCCGAGTTCGAGGCCCCTCCGCTCCAGGACTGGTCGTTCTCCGGCATCT
Source organism: Pseudomonadota bacterium (assembly GCA_022545545.1). Lineage (GTDB taxonomy): Bacteria > Pseudomonadota > Alphaproteobacteria > SMXQ01 > SMXQ01 > JACZQV01. The sequence goes on along the minus strand of JACZQV010000007.1, from coordinate 4,954 downwards.
TCGGCGCATACGAGAAAGCGTCGCTGCAGCGGGGGTTTCAGGTCTACCGGGAGGTGTGCGCCGGTTGTCACAGCATGAAGCTGGTCGCCTACCGCAACCTTTCGGCGCTCGGCTATTCGGAAAAAGAGGTCAAGGCCTTCGCCGCCGAGGCCGAGGTCACCGACGGGCCCAATGACGACGGCGAGATGTTCCCCCGTCCGGGCCTGCCGTCGGACAGGTTCGTCCCCCCCTTCGCCAACGACCAAGCCGCGCGGGCGGCCAATAACGGCGCCTTTCCGCCGGATCTTTCGGTCCTCACCAAGGCGCGGTACAGGCGCATGGGATGGGAAGGGTCCGATTACATCTACGCCGTGCTCACGGGATATCACGATGAACCGCCGGCCGATTTCCAGGAAAAATACAGGGAGGAACAGAAGAAAAAAAATAAGGATAGGGAAGAAAAAGACAAGAAAGAAATAAAAGACTTCCAGGTGGCTGAAGGCATGAATTTCAACCTCTACTTCCCCGGCTATCAGATCGCCATGCCGCCGCCGTTGGCCGATGACGGGGTGGAATTCGCCGACGGCACCAAGGCGACGGTCAAGCAGATGGCGAAGGACGTCACCACCTTCCTCGCCTGGGCGGCCGAGCCCGAGATGGAGGAGCGCAAGCGGCTCGGCATCAAGGTCATCTTGTTCCTGCTCGTCCTGACCGGGCTTTTATTCGCGCTCAAGCGCAAGATCTGGGCGGATTTGCACTAGGCTTACGAGCCTTACGCGCAGCCGCGCCGCTCGAGGGGCCCCGATGGCGGATGACGAGAACAACCCCGTGCTTGGCATCATCGGCGGCAGCGGCCTTTACGATATACCGGGCCTCGCCGACACGCGCTGGCGGCGGGTGGCCTCGCCCTTCGGCGAGACGTCGGACGAAATCCTCTTCGGCGTCCTTGACGGCAAACGGCTGGCGTTCCTGCCGCGCCACGGCCGCGGCCACCGGATACCGCCGACGGAGGTCAACTACCGCGCCAACATCGACGCGCTCAAGCGTTCGGGCGTCACCGACATCGTCTCCCTCAGCGCCGTCGGCAGCCTCAAGGAGGAACTCGGCCCCGGCGCCTTCGTCATCGTCGATCAGTTCGTCGACCGCACCTTCGCCCGGCCCGAAAGCTTCTTCGCCACCGGCCTCGTCGCCCATGTGTCGATGGCGCACCCGGTGTGCGCACGGCTCGGCGATGAGATCGAGGCGGCGGCGAAGGAGGCGGGCATCGCGGTGGCGCGCCCCGGCGCCTATCTCGTCATCGAGGGGCCGCAATTCTCGACCCTCGCCGAATCGGAACTTTACCGCAAATCGGGATGCGACGTGATCGGCATGACCAACATGCCCGAGGCCAGGCTCGCGCGCGAGGCCGAGATCTGTTACGCCACCGTCGCCATGGTCACCGATTTCGATTGCTGGCACCCCGATCACGACGACGTGACGGTGGCGGCGATCATCGACACCCTGCATGACAACGCCGATAAGGCCAAGGCGCTGATCGGCAAACTGGCGCCGAGGCTCGTCGCCGGCACCGGTGATTGCGCCCAAGGCTGCCGCCGGGCCCTCGATGGCGCCGTGATCACGGCGCCCGAGGCCCGCGATCCGGCGCTGGTCGAAAAGCTCGACGCCGTCGCCGGGCGGGTGCTTAATACCAAAGGTCCTTTGGTATAAGGCTTGAGATCGCGGGGCAGTACGGATGTTGGTCGCGGGCAAACACCTTCGCACCATCGGGCTTGGCGATGACGGCTGGTCGGTCGAGATCATCGACCAGACCAAGCTGCCCTTCGCCTTCGAGACCGTGCGTCTTCGGACCCTGGAGGACGCGGTGCGGGCGATCGCGGCGATGCAGGTGCGCGGCGCGCCGCTGATCGGCGCGACGGCGGCCTACGGGGTGTGCCTGGCGTTGCGCGCCGATGCTTCCGGCGATGCGCTCGATCGCGCGTGCGAGACCCTGATGGCGACCCGGCCGACGGCGGTGAACCTTGGTTGGGCGCTGGACGAGATGGCCGCGGCGGTCAGAAACCTTCCCCAAGGCGCCCGCGCCGACGCCGCCTATGCCCGGGCGGCGGCGATCGCCGACGAAGACGTAGCCATTTGCCGCGCCATCGGCGGCAACGGGCTATCGCTGATCCGTGCCGTAGCGGAGGAGAAAGGCGACAACGGGCCGGTCAACATCCTCACCCATTGCAACGCCGGATGGCTGGCGACGGTGGATTACGGTACCGCGCTGGCGCCCATCTACATGGCCCATGACGCCGGGATCCCGGTGCATGTCTGGGTCGACGAGACCCGGCCGCGCAATCAGGGCGCCCGCCTCACGGCGTGGGAGCTTGCCGGCCACGGCGTGCCCCACACGGTGATCGTCGATAGCGCCGGCGGGCATCTGATGCAGCGGGGAAAGGTCGATCTCTGCATCACCGGCACCGACCGCACGACCGGGGCGGGCGATGTCTGCAATAAGATCGGCACCTACTTGAAGGCGCTGGCGGCGAAGGACAACGGCGTGCCGTTCTACGTCGCCTTGCCGGGGCCGACCATCGACTGGACGATGAGCGACGGCGCCGACATCCCGATCGAGGAGCGCGATCCGGCGGAAGTGTCGGGGATCGCGGGGCGCGCCGAGGATGGCTCGGTGGCGCGCGTCGATCTGATGCCCGATGGCAGCGCCGCCGCCAATTACGGCTTCGACATAACGCCGGCGCGCCTGATCACCGCGTTGATCACCGAGCGCGGGGTGTGCGAGGCGTCCGCGGTTGGCCTCCTGTCCCTCTATCCCGAGCGAAGGGGTTGAGAGGATGAAACACCGGGAGCTTCGCGCGCGCTTGATCGAGACCGCGCTTCGCATGAACGCCCTCGGGCTCAATCACGGCCGTTCGGGGAATCTGAGCGTGCGCGTCGCCGGAGGCCTCCTGATCACGCCGAGCGGCATGGCCTATGACGCCATGCGCCCCTCCGACATCGTCGAGATGAAGGCCGATGGCGCCGTCACCGGCCCCCGCGCGCCGTCGAGCGAATGGCGCATCCACCTCGACATCTATGCCGCCAGGGACGAGGCCGGCGCGGTGGTGCACGCGCACCCGATGTTCGCCACCACGCTCGCCTGTCTCGGGCGCCCGATCCCCGCCTTCCATTACATGGTCGCCGTCGCCGGGGGGCGTGATATTCGCTGCGCGCCCTACGCCACCTTCGGCACCCCGAAGCTTTCCGTGAACGCTCTTGGCGCGCTTGCGGATCGCAGGGCATGCCTGTTGGCCAATCACGGCATCATCGCGCTGGGGCCGGGCTTGGCGGAGGCGCTGGAATTGGCGCTCGCGGTCGAGACGCTGGCGGCCCAGTATTGGCGCGCCCTTCAGATCGGCAAGCCGAGGATTTTGCCGGCGAAGGAGATGGCGCGGGTGTTGAAGAAGTTCGAGGGCTACGGCCACGCGTCCGCGCCGGCAAGACCCCGCAAGCCCCGGAAACCGCGAAAGACCCGGAAGGCCTAGCGGCTCACTTTCGGCCAGCGGCGCGAAGAGACCGCCGGGCGCGCCGGGAAACGCTGAAACGGCGCCTCAGCCGATTTGCTCGGCCAGGAACTCCAAGGTACGGCCGCGCGCGGCGGTCAAACATTGAAGCGGAAACGGATGACGTCGCCGTCCTTGACGACGTAATCCTTGCCCTCGCTTCGCATCTTGCCGGCGTCCCTGGCGCCGGACTCGCCGCCGCAACCGATGAAGTCCTCATAGGCGATGGTTTCGGCGGCGATGAAACCCCGCATCATGTCGGAGTGGATGATGCCGGCCGAGGCCGGCGCCAGGGCGCCGTCGACGGCGGTCGAGGCGCGGGCCTCGTTGGGATTGGCGGTGAAGAAGGTGATCAGGCCGAGAAGCGCATAACCGGCGTGAACCAGCCTGGTCAAGGCGGTCTCCTCGAGCCCCAGCGCGATGAGATATTCCTCTCTTTCCGCCGCATCCTCGAGCCCGGCGACCTCGGCCTCGATCTCGGCGGCGATGACGATGGCCCCGGCGCCTTCCGCCTTGGCCTTCGCCATGACGCATTCGGAGGAGGCGTTGCCGCCGGCCGCCGCCTCTTCCTCGACGTTGCAGACGTAAAGCACCGGCTTCGCGGTCAGGAGCTGAAGCTCGCCCATCAGCCGGGCGTCGGCGTCACTCATCTCGAGGTCCCGGGCCGGGCGGCCCTGGCGTAAGGCTTCAAGCGCCCGCTCCGTCACCGCGTGCAACGCCGCGACCTCCTTATCGCCGCCGCGAAGCTTCTTGGTCAGCCCAACGAAACGCTTCTCCAAATTCTCCAAATCGGCCAGCATCAACTCGGTCTCGACCGTCTCGGCGTCGGCGATCGGGTCGATACGGCCCTCGACATGGGCGACGTCGTCGTCGGCGAAACAACGCAGCACGTGAATGATGGCGTCGACCTCGCGGATGTGGGCGAGGAACTGGTTGCCCAGCCCCTCGCCCTTGCTCGCGCCCCTGACGAGGCCGGCGATGTCGGTGAATTCGAGATAGGTCGGGGTCGCCTTGGCCGATCCGGCGATCCGGGCGATGGCGTCGAGCCTGGGATCGGGCACCGGCACGCGCCCGCTATTGGGCTCGATGGTGGTGAAGGGATAGTTCTGGGCCTCGGCCGCCGCGCTCGCGACCAGCGCGTTGAACAACGTCGATTTGCCGACGTTGGGCAGGCCGACGATGCCGCAGTTAAAGCCCATCAGTACTTACTTTCATAGGAGGATGGCACATCTGACGGCCTTGCGGGTTCTTCAGGCCCGGAGCGTGGTCCGCCGTGATGGGGGCGCATCACAAGGGCCGCGCGAGGTGAGCGTAAGGGCCCGCAAGGCCGCCCGAAGGGTCGTTTTTCGCGGCCACCGGAGGGCGTCGGCGCCGCTTGACGACCCGTCCTCCGCAGCAGCGGCACTGCCGCTGCGGAGGGTGGATGTCCGGACACT
>JACZQV010000179.1 GCA_022545545.1 Pseudomonadota bacterium | reverse complement strand
AAGTCTTCATCGGCTCGCTGGCAGGCGCGACCGCGCGCCCGCAGCGAAGCGAGGAAAGCCAAGCGGGCGGACGCCCGCGCCCGGCGCTTGAGGGAACAAGAGGCGAGCCCAGTCATGGGCTCGCCGGGATAAGGGCAAGGTGGTCAGGTCTCCTCGCGCAGATCTTCCCACAGCTCCTTGACCTTGGAGAAGAAGCCTTCCGATTCCGGGCTCGTGCTTTTCTTGCCGCCCGAACCTTCGAACTCGCGCAGAAGCTCTTTTTGTTGCTTGGTGAGATTGACCGGCGTCTCGATCGCGGCCTCGATGTACATATCGCCCCGGGAAGCGTTGTTCATCACCGACATGCCCTTGCCCCGCAGCCGGATTTGATGGCCCGACTGGGTGCCCGCCGGGATCGATATCCGGGCCCGGCCGCCATCGACGGTGGGCAGTTCGATAGTGCCGCCGAGGACCGCGGTGGTCATGGCGATGGGCACGCGGCAATAGATGTTCGCGCCGTCGCGCTGGAACAGCCGATGGGTGGTGATGGAAAGGAAAATATAGAGATCGCCGGACGGCGCGCCCCGCAGGCCCGCGGCGCCCTCGCCCGACAGGCGGATGCGCGTGCCGTCCTCGACGCCGGCGGGAATACTGACGGAAAGGGTCTTCTCCCGGCGCACCCGGCCGGCGCCGCTGCAGGTCTTGCACGGATTCTTGATCACCCGGCCGGCGCCCTGGCAGCCGTGACAGGTGCGCTCGATGGTGAAGAACCCTTGCTGCGCCCGTATCTTGCCGCGGCCATGGCAGGTCGGGCAATTGACCGGTTTCGATCCCTTGGCGGCGCCGGTGCCGGTGCAGGAGTCGCAAGCCACCGAGGTGGGAACGCGGACGGCGGCGTGCTTGCCGGCAAACGCCTCCTCCAAGGTTATCGTCAGGTTGAAGCGAAGGTCCGCTCCCCTGCTGCTCGACGTGGCGCCGCGCCGGCCGCCCATGAAGTCGCCGAACATTTCGTCGAAAATGTCGGCGAAACCGGATGAAAAGTTGAAATTGGAGTCGTTCGCACGCGGTCCGCCGCCGTTATCGAAGGCGGCATGGCCGAAGCGGTCGTAAGCGGCGCGCTTGTCATCGTCCTTGAGAACGTCGTAGGCCTCGGAGATGTCCTTGAATTGCTGCTCCGCGCTCTTATCGCCGGGGTTGCGGTCGGGGTGGTGCTTCATCGCCAGCTTGCGGTAGGCCTTCTTGATGTCCGCCGGCCCGGCCCGGCGGTCCACCCCCAGCATTTCGTAGAAATCGCTTTTGGCCATTCACTCCAACCCGACGTTAGTCGCCGCCCCGAAAGCGGTCACGGATATCGAAGGGACCGGGGCTTCCTGGGCGGCAAATCCTTACTCTACGCTCCGCGCCTTACATTTATGCTGACTTGTTCTTCTTCTCGTCCTCGACTTCCTCGAATTCCGCGTCGACCACGGTGGCATCGTCGCCGCCGGCGGCTTCCTGGATATCTTCCGGCGCCCCCCCATCGCCGTCGGCCCGCGCCGCTGCCTCCTGCTGCGCCTTGTACATCTCCTCGCCGAGCTTCATCGATGCCTGGGCCAGCGCTTCGATCTTGGAACGGATGGCTTCGGTGTCCTCGCCCTCCAGCACCTCGCGCAGCGCCTTGATACCGTCCTCGATCCCGGTCTTGATATCTTCCTCGACCTTGTCGCCGAACTCCTCGACGTTCTTTTCGGTGGCATGGATCAAGGCTTCCGCCTGGTTGCGGGCTTCGACCAGTTCCTTGCGTTTCTGGTCCTCCTCGGCATGGGCCTCGGCGTCCTTGACCATTCCCTCGATCTCTTCATCGGAGAGCCCGCCGGACGCCTGGATGCGTATTTGCTGTTCCTTGCCCGTGGCCTGGTCCTTGGCCGAGACGTGGACGATGCCGTTGGCGTCGATGTCGAAGGTGACCTCGACCTGGGGCAAGCCGCGCGGCGCCGGCGGAATGCCCACCAGGTCGAACTGGCCAAGCAGCTTGTTGTCCGCGGCCATTTGGCGTTCGCCCTGGAACACGCGGATCGTCACCGCGGTCTGGCTGTCCTCGGCGGTCGAGAAGACCTGGCTCTTCTTCGTCGGGATCGTGGTGTTGCGGTCGATCAAGCGGGTGTATACGCCGCCCAAGGTCTCGATACCCAGCGACAGCGGCGTCACGTCGAGCAACAGCACGTCCTTGACGTCGCCCTTGAGCACGCCCGCCTGGATCGTCGCGCCCACCGCCACGACCTCGTCCGGGTTCACGCCCTTATGAGGCTCTCGGCCAAAGAGGTTCTTCACCGTCTCGATGACCTTGGGCATGCGGGTCATGCCGCCCACCAGGATGATCTCGTCAATCTCGGAAGCCTTCAGCCCGGCGTCCTTGAGCGCCGCCTTGCAGGGCTTCACCGTGCGCTCGATCAATTCTTCGACCAGCGCCTCGAGCTTGGCCCGGGTCAGTTTGATGTTGAGATGCTTCGGCCCGGCCTGATCGGCGGTGATGAAGGGAAGGTTGACCTCGGTTTCCATGGCGCTGGAAAGCTCGATCTTGGCTTTTTCCGCCGATTCTTTCAGCCGCTGCAACGCCAGGCGATCCTGGCGCAGGTCGATGCCTTGCTCCTTCTTGAACTCATCGGCGAGGTAATCGATGATTTTTTTGTCGAAATCCTCTCCCCCCAGGAAGGTGTCGCCGTTGGTCGATTTGACCTCGAAGACGCCGTCGCCGATTTCGAGTATGGAAACATCGAAGGTGCCGCCGCCGAGATCGTAAACGGCGATGGTGCCGCTTTCCTTCTTCTCGAGACCGTAGGCGAGCGCCGCCGCCGTCGGCTCGTTGATGATGCGCAGGACCTCGAGACCGGCGATGCGGCCGGCGTCCTTGGTGGCTTGGCGCTGTGAATCATTGAAATAGGCGGGAACGGTGATGACGGCTTCGGAGACGGTTTCGCCGAGATAGCTCTCGGCGGTTTCCTTCATCTTCTGGAGGATGAAGGCGCTGATCTGGCTTGGGGAATATTTCTCGCCGCGGCCCTCGACCCAGGCGTCGCCGTTGTCGGCGGCGACGATCTTGTAGGCCACCATGTCCTGGTCCTTCTTGGTCATCGGATCCTTGAAGGTGCGTCCGATGAGGCGCTTGATGGCGTAAAATGTGTTTTCCGGGTTGGTGACCCCCTGGCGCTTGGCCGATTGTCCGACCAGACGTTCGCCGCTTTCGGTAAAGGCCACCATGGATGGCGTGGTCCGCGCGCCCTCGGTATTTTCGATCACCTTGGCGCGGGTTCCTTCCATGACCGCGACGCAGGAATTGGTGGTGCCAAGGTCGATGCCAATTACTTTGCTCATAGTTCCCCTTTCCGGTTCAGCAGGTCCCTCCGGCCCTGACTCGGCGCCTATCGGAACCCCCGTAGTTTGAAGATTTTCCCCTCTTTCGAACGGGTGCAAAACCCCTGTCCACTGCACGGATATATAAGTAGCGGGGTTGGCCCCTGCAACCATCGCACCCCCATTTTTCAGGCCCTGGGGCGGTTTCGGGCGGGGGACGGCGCCGTTCAGGGGCGGTTCAAG
>JACZQV010000089.1 GCA_022545545.1 Pseudomonadota bacterium | reverse complement strand
TGAATAGATCGATGACGTCGGGTTCGATAATTTGGGTGACATGCTCGACGCTGAGGTGTTCGGCGACCTTCTGGGAGTATGCAAGCTCATTGTATGACGGATCGTCGAACCCGATACTGAAGGTCTTGGCTCGGCCCATCGCCGCAACAATCAGCGATGAGTCGACGCCGCCCGATAGGAATGCTCCGAGCGGCACGTCGCTGACTAGTTGACGCTTGACGCATTCGTCGAGCTTCGAGTCCACCGCGTCCTCCCAGTCACTGTCGCTCATGGCCCGATCGGGAGGGTCTTCCGGAATATCCCAGTACGCACTTGTCCGGCAGCGAGATTGCTCCAGTTCCGCGACAAGCATGCATCCCGGCTCAAGTTTTCGGATGCCCTGAAACAAGGTTTGTTGTCCCGGCACATATTCCCACGACATAAATTGGCCGAGTCCGTCGAGGTCCAGCTTCCTCTCAATAAGGCCGCTTGCCAGCAGGACCTTGATCTCGGAGCCCCATATCAGGTAATCGGCATCGAGGCGGTAGAATAACGGCTTGATGCCGAGATGGTCGCGCAGATGCTCCAGCTGCGACGCCTCGTAGGCCGGGCGCTTGATGGCCGAGGATTCCGACGGCGTCACCTGGCTCACCCACGAGGTGATCACCGCATCCTTGCGCCGGGTGATCGCGGTGATGTTCATGAACGCGTTGTATTCCTGCAGATTCACGTGACCGTGGCTCTCGCCGAACGGCGCCTCGGGCTCGAGATATTCGGTGTCGACGAAGCCCTCGATCACCACCTCGGCCTCGGCCGGCACCAGCAGATCGACGGTCTTGGCTTTGACGACGTTGAGCGGCGAACCCGCCAGCGCGCCCGAAACATGGAATTCATCGACGCCGGCGGGCAGCTTCTGCACGGCGGTGAACGACACCACGGGCGGGCAGCCGACGACGACGGCGCAGGGCATTCTCTCTCCCCGCTTCTTCCACTCCAACCAGTGGATGTAACCGCCGGTTTGGTGCTCGATCGACGGGTTCATGCCGATGCGGTCGGGCGCCTTGATCTGGCCGCGGTAATTGCCCGAATTCTGGACGCCGGATTCGGGGTCCTTGGTGATGAAATGGGAAGACGAGGTATAGGGCGCGTTGTCCCAGCCAGGCGTCGAGATCGGCACCGGCAGGGCGTCGAGCCCATTGCCGTTCAATAGGTCCTCGCCCTCGAATACCACCTCATGGCACGGCGCATCGGCGCTGGCGACGATGTTCGGCTTCAAGGGGGCGCTGGTCGCCCGGATCCAGGTCTCGCCGATCTCGTCGATGCCGCAGCCCATGCCGATTTGATAGATCGCCTTGTTGCCGGCGAGGCCGCACACCAGCACCGGGATGTCGTACTTGCGGCCCTTGGAATCGGTGACGTTGGTGAACAAAAAGGCCTTGCGCTGGTCTTCGGGGATGCCGCCCCGGAACTGCCAGCGCACCAGGGGATGCATCTCGGTGTCCTTGTTGATCTCGCGCTCGATCTCGAGCAAAAGCCCCGCCTGCCTGAGCGCTTCGATATGCTCGTGGAGATCGCGATAGCCGCGCTCCACCCCGGAAGTCTTCATTGCTCCCTTCCCATTGCTCGCCATTACGCCCTACCCTTTCCTTGCTTCTGGTTGGGGCATCCGGTGCCGATACTCCCGCTCTCCCCATCATATTCAGCATCGCGCCCGAGCCGGGTCATATCACTCTCCTCCCTCATCGAGCGTCCTCACCTCGGTGTTCATCTCGACGTCCTTGCGCCGGCGCTGGGCGTAGATCTTGCCGGTCTCCCAATATTCGCTCCTGACCGCGAGTTCGGCCATGCGTTCGAGCTCCTCGTTCCATTCGCCGAGATCGTAGCCGAACCAGGGCGCCTCGGGCTTCAGTTCCGGCAAGCCGAGTTCCGCCCAGATCTTCGCCGCCTTCTCCATGAACTCGCGCTTGGGCAACGACACCGGCGGGAAGTTCTCCTTCAAGGTAGCGTCCACCAGCACCGCCGAATCCTCAGCATCGATGCGGCTGCGCGGCCCGTGGCCCTCGTCCTTGTGCTTGAGGATGACGACGTCGCGGTGCGGCTTGGCGCGGTATGACATGGCCCAAAAGATGGCGTCGGTTTGGTCGGCGTCGATGTCGTCATTGACCGCGATCAGCCATTTGCCGTCGGCGCGCCGGTGCGCGGCGACGCCATAAAGCGCGCGCCAGATCTCGGTGCGGGGCGCCGTGCGCTCGAACGTCACGACGATCAACTTGGTCAACGAGGTCAGAGGCTCATGGGCGGAGACGCCGATCAGGCCCTGGATACCGAGATGGTCGCGGAGATAGGCGAGAAGGCGCGCCTCATAGGCCGGCCGGCGGATGGCGCTCGATTCACTCGGCGTGACCTGGCTGACCCAGGACGTGATCACCGCGTCCTTTCGCCGGGTGATCGCGGTGATGTCCATATAGGCGTTATATTCGGTGAGGTTCACGTGGCCGTGGGATTCGCCGAACGGCGCCTCGGGCTCGAGGTACTCGGTGTCGACATAGCCCTCGATCACCACCTCGGCCTCGGCGGGGACCAAAAGATCGACGGTCTTGGCGGCAACCACGTTGAGCGGCGTGCCCGCCAAGGCGCCGGAGACGGCAAGCTCGTCCTCACCTTCGGGCAGCTTCTGCACGGCGGTGAAGGACACCACGGGCGGGCAGCCGAGGACGACGGCGCAGGGCATTTTCTCTCCCCTTTTCTTCCACTCCAGCCAGTGAAGGTAGCCGCCGGTGCGAAGTTCCCTCGAAGTGTTGAGGCCCAGCCGGTCGGGCGCCTTCAACTGCCCCCGGTAATTGCCCATGTTCTGAACGCCGGTGCCCGGGTCCTTGGTGATGAAATGGGAAGACGAGGTATAGGGCGCGTTGTCCCACCCGGGCGTCGAGATCGGCACCGGCAGGGCGTCGAGCCCGTTGCCGTTCCGCAGCTCCTCCCCTTCGAAAACCACCTCATGGCACGGCGCATCGGCGCTGGCGACGATGTTCGGCGCCAAGGGGGCGTTGATCGCCTTTATCCAGGTCTCGCCGATCTCATCGATGCCACAGCCCATGCCGGTCTGATAGATCGCCCGGTTGCCGGCGAGGCCGCAGACCAGCACCGGGATATCGTACTTGCGGCCCTTGGAATCGGTGACGTTGGTGAACAGGAAGGCCTTGCGGTCGGCCTCGGCGATGCCGCCGCGGAACTGCCAGCGCACCAGCGGGTGCATCTCGGTGTCCTTGTTGATCTCGCGCTCGATCTCCAACAACAGCCCCGCCTGACGCAGCGCCTCTATATGCTCGTGCAGATCGCGATAGCCGCGTTCGATCCCGCCAATTTTTGCCGTTCCCTTACCCTTTGCCGCCATTACCGAGGCCTCTTCTCACGCCGTTTGGGTGATTTTAGCATTTATGGGCCTTGGAGAGTCCCAGGGAACCGCGGCGGAGGTCCGGGCGCTTCCCCTCACGGCCGGATAGGCCAGGCCGGCAGGTCCAGGATCAACCCAGCGTGGCGGCACGGCGCACGCTGGCGATCATCGAGGTGGCGAGGAGGAACTGGCGCGCGCGTTCGGGATCGGCGGCGGTCTCGCGCAGCTCCTCGAGGTTACGGCGGCGGATTTCCGGATCTTTTTCCTCCAGCCGCTTCTTGTTGCGGATGGTCTGGGCCTGGAGGTAATCGATGGCGGTGGCGCGCCGCTGCACCTCATAACGGTCCAGTTCACCGTCTTCGGCCTCGCCGAACCACACCCGCGCCAGTTTGTCCGCCAGGTTGATGGCGTCATGAATGCCGCAGTTCATGCCCAACCCGCCGATCGGGTTGTTGACGTGGGCGGCGTCCCCGGCAAGGAAGACCCGGCCCTGGCGGTAGCGCGCCGCGACGCGCTGGTGGATCTTGTACAGATTGCGGTGGATCACGTCGTATTCATCCCCCTTGGGAAAGAACTTTTGCAAGCGCGCCTGGACCCTCTCGTCGGCGAGGACCTCCTCGTCGGTGTCTTCCGGGTCGGTCGGGAAAACCGTCCGCCAAAGCCCCGGCGGGCCGTCGGCCGAGACCTTGAAGAGATTGCACCACTCATCCGGATCGGCGAAGTAGGTGCGGAAGACATAGCCCCTCTGCGCGGCAAAATCGAAGGGCGTGGTGAGGACCAGGAACCTTTCGGGATAGGTGAAACCCTCGAACGGGATCGCCAACTCTTTCCTGACCGTACTGCGCCCGCCATCGGCGCCGATCAGATAGCTGCCGCTTAGCCGTTCCTCGCCGCCCGGCGTCTCGAGGGTAACCACCACCTCGTCCCCGGTCTGCCTGATCCCGGTGAGGCGATGGGAAAAACGCACCTCGCCCTCGGGCAGTGCCTCCAGCGCCTCCAGCGCCAGGGCCGCCGTCTTGTACTGTTCGCACTGCACGACGTAAGGAAACCGCGTGTCGTCCGCCAACAAGGTATGGTCGAACACCGCGATCAACTCCCCCGTCGGGCGGTCGCGGAAATGGAATTCGACCGCCACCAGGCCCTGCTCCTCGACCTTCTCGGCAAGGCCGATCTCATCCAGCATCTCCAGCGTGGCGGGATGGGTCGTCGCCGCGCGCGGGTCCTGTCGAAGCTCGGGTTCGGCTTCAAACACCGTCACCGGAATGCCGCGCCTGGCAAGGGCGAGCGCCGCGATCGATCCGACCGGGCCGGCGCCGGCCACCAGCACCCGATCGTTTCCACCCCCTCGGCCTGGCGTCATCGAACCCTCCGGCGTCTCATCCTTCGGGCACAAAACGCCGGCCAATCCTGTCGAACAGCAGGTATTTTGCCTTGAACCACGATTCCTTGGCGAGGCGCGCGCGCCATTCCGTCGCCCGCGCGACCTTGCGTTCTTCGCTGTCAAGGGCGTCGGCGCTTCGCAAGTAATGCAGCGCCAGATGGGTGACGTCCCAGGGTTCGCCGAGGGTGACGGCGAAGCGCCGGCACATCAACCAGTCCTTGTTGCGAAGCAGGGCCGGCACGTGGTCGACTTCGTACCATTCGTTGAAATCCCCGTGGCGATCCTCGGGCACGTTGAAGAATACGGCGTAAAGCACCGGCGCTTCCATCGCATCCCCGTCGGCACCGTCGCGCCGCTGGGTGCCGATGTGGTTGGCGATGTAGCGCGAAAATCCCGACACCGATGACAGCATTTGCCGGGTCAGATCGCTGGGCTTCTCCTTGACCTCCCGGTAGGCGGCGGTGCCCAACGTCGCCTCGCTTTCCATGTCGTAGACGGCGAGATACTTGCCGTCCTCCTTGCGGCAATAGCGCCGGGCGCCGAGGAACCCCGGCACCGCCATGCGCAGCGGGATGTGTTCGTTGTCGTACCAGGCGTTGAACGCTTCCTCCATTTCCGGGGGCGGCGTCATTTCCGAAAACAGGATGGTGCCGGCCTGCATTCTCTCATCCTTGCAAGGGGGTGACAGCCATGGAGCTTATGTTACTGTTCGCGTTACAACAACCCGCCTCTCGGGGCCTTCCGGTGAGGCCGGCAGGCGGGACGTCGAAAACAGGGTGAGGGAAACCATGCACATCCGAAAGATCTTTACCGCCGTCGAGGAAATCTTCAGCGAAGCGGGCCGGGACGCGAGCCCGCCGCTTCGCAAGGTGGCGGTGATCGCCGTGGTGAAGAACCCCTATGCCGGGGAATATCAGGAGGATCTCGGGGCGCTCACCGAAGCGAGCGCGGATATCGGCAAGCGCATCACGTCTGCGGCCACCGCCGCCATGGCGCCTTATGAGGCGATGAGTTACGGCAAGGCGGCCGTGGTCGGCTCGGATGGCGAGCAACAGCACGGCTCCGCCATGGTGACCACCATCTACGGCAACATCATGAGAGAGGCGGCCGGCGGCGGCAAGGCATGGATATCGTCGGTTTCCAAGCGCGCCGGGCCGGGGGTCACCATCGACATTCCACTGGCCCACAAGGACGCCCTTTACGTGCGCTCACATTACGACGCCATGACGGTCACGCTGCATGACGCGCCGCTGGCCGACGAGATCGCGGTCATCTGCTGTTACGCCAACCGCGGTCAATTGAACCACCGGGTCGGGGGGCTTGCCCCCGCCGATATCAAGGGCGAGGACGGGCTGGTCTAGAACCGAAATACAAGGGCCCGGAATACAAGGACAAGGGAGGACACCCATGAAAATCGCATTGGTCAACATCGGAACCATCCTATCCGGTGACTGGCGCGAGCCCTTCGTCGCGGGCGACGCCCTATACATGGCCGGCGGCCGGATCAAGGAGGTGGGCAGCGTCCCATCCGAGGACATCGAGGCGGCGGACCTCGTCGTCGATGTCGGCGGCATGACGGTGATACCCGGTCTCATCGATTCCCACGTCCACACCACCTTCGGCGATTACACCCCGCGCCAGCAAACCGTCGGGTTTCTCGAAAGCTACGTCCACGGCGGCATCACCAGCGCGATTTCGGCGAGCGAAATTCACGTTCCCGGCCGGCCGGCGGACCCGGCGGGACTGAAGGCGCTGGCGATCGCGGCGCAGCGCTGTTTCCAGACCTTCCGCCCCGGCGGCATGCGGGTCTATGGCGGCTCGGTGATCATGGAGCCGGGGCTGACGGAGGCGGACTACGCGGAAATGGCCGGAGAAGGCGTGTGGCTGGCCAAGGTCGGCTTCGGCGCCTTCGAGAAGCCGGCCGACGTGACGCCCCAGGTCCGGGCGGCGCAGAAACATGGCATCAAGGTCATGTGCCACACCGGCGGCGCCTCGGTACCGGGCTCCTCCCCGATCGACGCCGATGACCTTCTGACCATGCTGCCCGACATCGCCGGCCACGTGAACGGCGGGCCGGTGGCGCTTTGCGACAAAGACCTCACCCGCGTGGTCAACGAATCCCCCATCGCCCTGCAGATCTCCCAGGCGGGGAACATCCGAAGCGCCGTCAAGGTGGTCGAACTGGTCGAGGCGGGCGGATATTTCGACCGCCTGCTGATCTCCAGCGACACGCCGACGGGCACCGGCATGATGCCGCTCGGCGTCATCAAGTCGCTGGTCGAGATGACCTGCCTGACGGGCGTCGAGCCCGAGCGCATCATCGCCACCGCGACCGGCAACTGCGGGCTGATCTACGATCTCGACAGCGGCTTCCTGGCGCCGGGGAAAGCGGGCGACGTCACCATCATCGACGCGGCGCTGGGGTGCTCTCAGGAAACGGCGCTGGCGGGCATGAGCAACGGCGACATCCCGGCGATCGCGGCGGTGTTCTCGGACGGCATACCGAGATTCGTCGGCAAGAGCCGCAATACCCCGCCGCCGACACGCAAAATCAGCATCGTCAAGAACAACGTCCCGGCAAGCTACGGTGATGAAACCTACCATCACTGTTGCTAGAATGACGGGCAGGCCCGGCGGGTGTCCGGGAACTCCCCGAAAGGTCTGGTGATTGAGCGATGAAGGCGGCGGCGTTCGACTACATACGCGCAAGCGATATCGCCGAGGTGTGCCAGGCGCTGAATGACGGCGGGCCTGATTGCAAGATCATCGCCGGCGGTCAGACCCTGGTGCCGATGATGGCGATGCGCCTGGCGCGGCCTTCGATCATCGTCGACATCAACGCCGTCGAGGAACTTCAGGGAATCGGCGGCGATGAGTCATCCCTCGTGATTAAGGCCTGCACCCGCCAGGCGGCGGCGGAGCGTTCGCCCGAGGTGCGCGCGAAGGCGCCGCTGCTCGCCAAGGCGCTCCGTTTCGTCGGCCATCCCCAGACCCGCAACCGCGGCACCGTCGGCGGCTCCATCGCCAACGCCGACCCCGTCGCCGAGATACCGCTTGTGGCGCTGACGCTCGACGCCGGGCTCGTGGCCGAGAGTGCGGGCGGCGCGAAAAACATCGACATTTCCGGGTTTTTTCACGGGCTTATGGAGACTTCGTTGGCGCCGGACGAATGCCTGACGGAGGTGCACCTCCCGGTGTGGAACGGCGGTGGTGTCATCGGTACCGGCTTTCAGGAGGTGAGCATCCGCGCCGGCGATTTCGCCATCGTCGCCGCCGCCGTGCAACTCGTCGTGGACGAAAGCGGGGTTTGCAGACGGGCCGCCGTCGCGCTCGGCGGTGTCGCGCCGACGCCGCTCAGGATCGAAGCGACCGCCGAAGCCCTCCTTTCCTCAGACCTTGACGCCGAAACCGTCGGTGAGGCCGCCCACCTGGCGGCGAATGAGATCGACCCCGGGGGGGATGTCCATGCCAGCGCCGAATACCGCCGGCGCTGTGCCCGGGTCATGGTCGAACGCGCGATCATCGAGGCCAGGGACGAAGCTTTAAGGCGGGCGGCGAATCCATGAAACCCAGGGAAATCAGCGTCACCGTCAACGCCAAGCGCTACCGCAGCGAGGTTCCGCCGCGCCTCACCCTCGTCGATTATCTGCGCGAGGTGCTTGGGCTCATAGGCACGCATACCGGCTGCGAGCACGGGGTCTGCGGCGCCTGCTCGGTGATCTTCGACGGTCAGCCCATCCGCTCCTGTCTGATGTTCGCGATCCAGGCCGACGGTCATGAGGTCGAGACCGTCGAAGGGCTGGCCGAGGCGGACGGCGGCTTGAGCCCGTTACAGGACGCGTTCTGGGAAACCCACGCCTTGCAGTGCGGCTATTGCACGCCGGGCATGCTGATGGCCACCCATGCCCTGCTGCGATCCAATCCCGACCCGACGGTAGACGAGATCAAGGAAGCGATCGGCGGCAACCTTTGCCGCTGTACCGGTTATCAGCAGATCGTCGAAGCCGTCCGTTTGGCGGCGAAGCGGATGCGAGGCGCCCATCCCGAGGCAGGCAAGGACACGATTGATGAGTAGCGAAGCGCCGGATAGCCCCCGGTTCCGCTACGTCTCGCGCAAACGGCGGACCAAGGAAGACCGGCGCTTCATCGCCGGCGAGGGCCGCTTCGTCGCCGATATCGGGCTTCCCGGCATGAAGCATGTGGCGCTGGTCACCAGCCCCCACCCGGCGGCGCGGATCGACGCCATCAGGACGGAAGAGGCGCTGAAAATAGAAGGCGTCGTCGCCGTGATCACCGGAGAGGAGCTGGCCCAAGCGACCAACCCGCTGATGAGCGGGCTTAACCTCCCCGATGTCCGACGCTTCCCCCTGGCCGTCGATCGGGCACGGTATGCCGGCGAATGGGTCGCCGCCGTCGTCGCCGATTCGCGTTACATCGCCGAGGACGGGGCCGAACTGGTCGAGGTCGACTACGACCCCCTGCCCTTCGTGGTCGACGCGGAAGAAGCCATGGCCGAGGACGCGCCGGCCGTCCATCCCGCTCACGGCACCAACGTTCTCTACCGGCGGAAATTCGTCTATGGCGCGGTCGAGGAAGACTTCGCCGCCGCCGATCACCGGCTTGCCTTCCGGGCTTGTTGGGGGCGGAATTCCACCGTTCCCATCGAGACCTTCGGCGTCGTCGCCAAGTGGCATCCGGGAACGGGGACGCTGGATGTCTGGGCGTCGATCCAGATGCCCAAGTACCCCGAACAGATCGCCCGGGCGCTCAGGCTGGACGCCAACTGCGTTCGGGTGCACTACGATGTCGACGTCGGCGGCAGCTACGGCGTCAAGCGCGGCATCAAGCACACCGTGCTGGTGGGCTATCTTGCCCGCAAGCTGGGATGCCCGGTGCGGCTGATCGAAGACCGGCTGGAAAACATGACCGGCGGCGACGCCCACGGGCCCGAGCGGATATTCGACGTCGAGGCCGCCTTCAATGGCGACGGCGAGATCCGCTCGCTGCGCCTCCGCGCGCTCGACAATGTCGGGGCCTACGCCGGCCGGGCGCCGCTGCAGCTCGCCAAGCCCATCGGCGCCATCGTCGGCCCCTACCGCATAAAGAGCGTCGAATACGAGGCCATCTCCGTCACCACCAACAAGACCCCCCAGGAGGCGGTCCGCGGCTTCGGCCAATCGCCGACCAATTTCGCCATCGAGACCGCCGTCGACAAGATCGCCCGCACCCTCGACCGGGACCGCGTCGAGATCCGCAAGCGGAACTTCATCCGCAAGGATGAGTTCCCCTACACCATCCCCAGCGGATCGGAATATGACAGCGGCGATTACCACACGGTCCAGGACAAGGTCCTCGATCTCGCCGACTTTCCCGCCCTCATTGCCCGCCGGGACGCCCTTCGCGCCGAGGGCAAGCTGGCGGGGATCGGCATAGCGTCGTGCCTCGAGCCGTCGGGCGGCAACGCCGCCTTCGAGCCGCTGTTCAATCCGGCGAACGAGACCACGACCTGGATGGAATCCTGCGTCACCAAAATCGACCTCGCGGGCACGGTGACCTCGATCATGGCGACGGCCTCGGCCGGTCAGGGGCACGAGACCCTGGTGGCGACGGTCACCGGCGAGGAGTTGGAGCGCGATCCCGACGGTATCCGCGTCGTCCGCTCCGATTCGCTCGCCAGCCTGCCGAGCAACAGCCCGGTCGCCAGCCGCATGGCGATCATGCTTGGCGGCGCGGCCTCGGGCGCGGCGAAAATCCTCAAGCGCAAGCTCATCGACATCGCCGCCCACAACCTGCAGCTTCCCGCCGACAGGCTCGTCTATGAAGGCGGCAACGTTGCCGTCAGGGACGATCCCGGCCGAAGCCTCGCATGGGACGAGCTGGTGGAGATCGCCCATCGCAAATATCACCAGATGCCCCTTGGCATGGAGCCCGGCCTGCAGGCGAGCTACGTCTGGGAAGTCCCCAAGGGCGGCGAGTTGCCCGACGCCGCCGGGCGGGTGCGGATGTATCCCTGCTATTCCTTCGAGGCCCACATCCCGCTGGTCGAGATCGACCGGCAGACCGGTCAGGTCAAGATACTGGAATATTTCATCGGCCATGACTGCGGCACGATGATCAATCCCGACATCGTCCACGGCATGATCTATGGCGGCATCGCGCACGGCATCGGCGCCGCGCTCTATGAGATTTTCGCCTACAACGACGACGGCCAGCTGCTGACCGGCACCTTCATGGATTATCTGCTGCCCTCGGTCCACGAGATCCCCGACATCAAGATGGTGGACCACTCGACCCCCTCGCCCCTCACGTCGATGGGCCAGAAAGGAACGGGCGAAGGCGGTTATCTCGGCGCGCCGGCGGCGGTGGCGAGCGCGGTGAACGACGCCTTGGCGCCGCTCGGCCTCGAATTGAACGCCCTTCCCATGCGCCCCGGCGATATCGAGGCGTTGTTGAGGACAAAATCGGAGTGAGGACAAGGTCGGGGTGAGGACAAGATCGGGGACCTGATTACCGGCCCCTGAAATCGCCAGGAAGAAGGCCAGGAAGAACGAAAGAATGATCATCGATACCCACGCCCATTACGCGCCCCAGGCCATGCTCGATGCCCTCAAAAGCGGGGCCGGGTCCTTTCCCTCGGTCGAATTGCTGCATAAAGACGACAAGTACCGGCTTTCCTTCGCCGGGCGCGATCCCACCAGGGTGCTCTCGCCCAAGCTTCGCGACGCCGAGCAGCGCCATGCCTGGATGGGCGAACAGGGGATCGACCATCAGGTGACCGGCGGCTGGCTCGACAGTTTCGGATACGAGCTGCCCGCCGCCGAGGGCGCCGCCTGGAGCCGCTTCATCAACGAGCACCTGATCTCGGCGACGGCGGAGTCGGACCAACTCACGCCGCTCTGCAGCGTTCCTCTACAGGACGGCAAGATGGCGGCGGAAGTGCTCGGCGAAGCGATCGAGGCCGGGTTTCCCGGCGTCATGATCGGCACCCTGCCGTTCGGCGATTCCGGCAATCTGGATGATCCGGCGCTTGATCCCTTCTGGCGGACGGCGTCCGATCTCGGCGCCACGGTCTTCATCCATCCGATGTTCGGCTGCGGCGACCCGAGGCTCGCCGATTACGAGATGATGAACGCCGTCGGGCGCGGCACCGATACGACGACGGCGGTCGCCAGGCTCCTGTTCTCCGGCCATTTCCTGAAATATACCGGCATGAACGTGGTGCTGCCCCATGGCGGCGGCGCGCTGCCCTACATGCTGGGCCGGCTGATACGCAACTATGATGTCCACCGCGACCAGTGCGCCGATCCCGCCGAGGGGATGCGCCGGGTTTATTTCGACTCCATCCTGTTCGAGGCCGATACCTTGCGTTATCTCTGCGACAAGTTCGGCGCCGGGCGCGTCATGCTGGGATCGGACTACCCCTTCCCGATCGGCGATCTCGAGCCGGTCAAGGGGGTCCGCGAAGCCGGCCTCGAGGAGATCGAGGTCGGCCAGATCCTCGGCGAGACGGCGGCCAGGATCTTCCGCATCGAGGCCCCTCGCGAGCGCCGGGGCTGATCGTCCCCGGTCCGGCCATGACCCCGGCCATGACAACAACAAACGAATTTTGAGGAAACCTCATGGGCATCGAGATCATCGACACGCTGGCGCTCGCCAACCGCGAGAAGAAGAGGACGGTGGTGATGAACACCCGCCGCTTCCATGCCTGGGTGCACTATTACCCCAACCCCGGGGATAAGGACGACATGCACTGCCATAACGCCGACCAGAGCTTCTATGTCATCTCGGGCGAATGCACCATGCACTTCCCCGACGGCACCAAGGCGACGCTGACGCCGGGCAAGGCGGCGCTGATCACCGGCGGCTCCTTCTATCAGCTGG
>JACZQV010000088.1 GCA_022545545.1 Pseudomonadota bacterium | reverse complement strand
ATGATCAGCAACGGCCGGCCCGATTGCACCACGGTTTCGAGAAGCGGCAGCATCGACTGCAGAGAGGAAAGCTTCTTCTCGTGCAGGAGGATGTAGGGATCCTCCAGGTCGCAATTCATCTTGTCGGGATTGGTGACGAAATAGGGGCTGAGGTAGCCGCGGTCGAACTGCATGCCCTCGACCACCTCGAGCTCGGTGACCATGCCCTTGGCTTCCTCGACGGTGATCACCCCTTCCTTGCCGACCCGGTCCATGGCCTGGGAGATCATGTCGCCGATCGCCGATTCGCCATTGGCCGAGATGGTCGCGACCTGGGCGATCTCCTCGCCGGTCTTGACCTTCTTCGAGCGCTTGCGAAGGCTCTCGACCACCGCATCGGCGGCGAGGTCGATGCCCCGCTTGATGTCCATCGGGTTCATCCCGGCGGCGACCGCCTTGGCGCCCTCGTGGACGATGGCCTGGGCGAGGACCGTCGCCGTGGTCGTGCCGTCGCCGGCCTCGTCGCTGGTCCGGGTCGCCACCTCGCGCAGCATCTGCGCGCCCATGTTCTCGAACTTGTCCTTGAGCTCGATCTCCTTGGCGACGGTCACGCCGTCCTTGGTGATCCTCGGCGCGCCGAAGGATTTTTCGAGCAGCACGTTACGGCCCTTGGGGCCCAGTGTCACCCTGACCGCGTCGGCCAAGGTATCGACGCCCCGCAGCATCTTGGTGCGGGCATCGGTGGAAAACTTCACATCTTTCGCAGCCATCAACTCACTCCTTTACTCAATGATTCCCATGATATCGGATTCTTTCATGATCAAGAGGTCATCGCCGTTCAGCTTGACCTCGGTCCCGGACCATTTGCCGTACAAAATCTCGTCTCCCTTCTTGACGTCCAGGGGATGCAGCTTGCCGTCCTCGCCGCGAACGCCCGGACCGGCCGTAATGACTCGTCCCTTCATGGGCTTCTCCTTGGCCGTGTCGGGAATGATGATGCCGCCGGCGGTTTGTTCCTCCGCCTCCAATGGCTTGACCAATACCCGGTCGTGCAAAGGCTTAAGATTCATCGACGCTCTCCATTCAATTTTATCCAGGCGATCCCGGTTCCGGGCCCCGGATTCAACAAGTTGTTAGCACTCTCATGTATTGAGTGCCAAGTTTATAATATGGCCTGCCGGCCCTTGTCAAGCAAGACCTCTGGACCGGAAAATTCTGATATATCAGTGACTTTTCTCGGAAATCCGACGCTCGAACCGGGCGATGTCGCTTTCCTTCATACCCACCCGCAAGCGGACGTAACCGTCGTCGTCGCGCCGGCTCAGCACCTCGCCGTGATCATACAGCCAGGCGATGG
Organism: Pseudomonadota bacterium; assembly: GCA_022545545.1. Lineage (GTDB taxonomy): Bacteria > Pseudomonadota > Alphaproteobacteria > SMXQ01 > SMXQ01 > JACZQV01. The sequence goes on along the minus strand of JACZQV010000088.1, from coordinate 11,601 downwards.
CCGACGGGTCCGCATGCGATAGGGAATACTCGACGATACGGCGCGAAAGCGCGAGACGCCGCTCGAGCAATGCCAGCAGTTCATCCGCCCCCTCCCCCGTCAGGGCCGAGACCGGTACGGTATCGGGGTTGCGGGCGGCCTGGTTGTGGACCTTTTCCCGCGCCTCCTCATCCAGCAGATCGATCTTGTTCAGGGCCTCGAGCAGACCGGCGTCGACCATCTCGTCGAGCCCCATTTCCGACAATACCTTATGGACATCGAGCTTCTGGGCCTCGCTGTCGGCATGGGAAATATCGCGGACATGGAGGACGATGTCGGCGGCCAGGACCTCCTCCAGCGTCGCCTGGAAAGCGGCGACGAGAGCGGTCGGCAGATCGGAGATGAAGCCCACCGTGTCCGACAGGATCACCTTGCCGCCCGTGGGCAGATCGACGGCCCGCATGGTCGGATCGAGGGTGGCGAACAACTGGTCCGCGACCACGACCTCGGCCCGGGTCAAACGGTTGAACAGGGTGGACTTGCCGGCATTGGTGTAGCCGACGAGGGCGACGATCGGATACCGGCGCGCCCGGCGGTGCAGTCCGCGGGTGCGCTTGACCTCCTCGAGCTCGCCGCGCAGCCGGTGGATCCGCTGGTCGATCTGGCGCCGGTCGGTTTCGATCTGGGTCTCGCCGGGGCCACCGAAGAATCCGTGGCCGCCGCGCTGGCGTTCGAGATGGGTCCAGCTCCGCACCAGGCGGCTTCGCTGATAGGAAAGGGCGGCGAGTTCGACCTGGGAGCGGCCTTCGCGGGTGCGCGCGCGGGCGCCGAAAATCTCGAGGATCAGGCCGGTGCGGTCGATGACCTTGCAGTTCCAGGCCAGTTCCAGATTGCGCTGCTGCACCGGCGTGAGCGCGCCGTTGACGACGACGACGGCGATGGCGTGCGCCTTGACCAAATCGGCGATCACCGCGACTTGGCCGGATCCGAAAAAGGTGCCCGAACGCGGCGTCCTGATAGGGTAGATCTCGGCGTGGACGATTTGGAGATCGATCGCCTCGGCCAGCCCACGGGCCTCGGCGAGACAGGCCTCGGGCGTGCGCGTCTCACGCGGTGCGCCCTTGATATAGGGATGGAGCACGCCCACGCGCCCGTTGGCGCCAGTGCCCGGGTGCTGACCGTTCAACGCCCGGCGCTTCGTACCCGAATCACCCGCCTGGCGTTTGACTGCCTTTTTCGACAATTCAGCCTTGGTCTTCCGACCTGTCGTTTCCTTCCGCTGCCTTTTCCTTGTCCGGATCGAACAACTGGATCGGGCCGGCCGGCATGACGGTCGAAATGGCGTGCTTGTAGACAAGCTGGGAGTGGCTGTCGCGGCGCAACAGCACCGAAAAATTGTCGAACCAGGAGATGATCCCTTGCAGCTTCACGCCGTTGACCAGGAATACCGTTACCGGGATTTTGTTCTTACGAATGTGATTTAAGAACACGTCCTGTAGGTTTTGAGTCTTTTCCGCGGCCATTGTCGTTACCCCGCTGTTTTTTTGCTTCGTTGGGGCGCGGCCGGGACTGGAACGGTCGGCCGATCGTTCCGGCGTCCCGAAGCAAGCCCCGTCACGTCAGGAACTATGTCATACCACCGAAAGGTCAGGGTATAGGTTGCGCACAAGCTCCGCAAGCTCCATGCAACTCCCGACCCGCAACCGGGGCTCCTCGTCGGGGCCGAATTCATCCTGCTTCCACTGGTCCCCGCCAAGCAGAACCGGAGTGCAGCCGGCGTTATGGGCGCACTCCATGTCGATGGCGCCGTCGCCGACGAACCACACTTCGGGGCCACACGCGATGGCGCTTCCCTCGAGCGCCATCTCGACCGGCGCCGCCGCCGGCTTGTCCTCCTCGGCGTCCGTCGCCCCCACCAGCTTGGCGAAATACCTGTCCCAACCGAGGTGGTCCGCCTCGCGGCGCAGATATTCGCCGGTCTTGTTGCTGACGACGCCGAGATAAAGCCCCGCTTCGTGAAACGCCGCGAGCATGTCGGCGGCGCCGGGCAACGGCCGGAGGGTCTCCAGGTGCCTGGCGGCGAAGGTGGCATAGAAGATGTCCTTAGCCTCCCGCCAACGGGTCCCGAACATTTCCGGAAAACTGTCGCGCAAGGACTTTCGCACGCGGATCCGGGTCTCTGCCGTGGTCCAGGTCCGCTGGCCCATGGCCGCGAGCGTCGTGTTCAATGCCTCGAGGATCGCCGCCCAGTTATCGACCAGCGTGTGGTCCCAATCGAACAGGATCGCCCGTGGGCTGGGCGGCGCCGTGTTCACCCCTGCCCCCCCGGCGCCGCCATGAAGGCCAGGTAGTGCTCGCGCAGTTTGCAGGTGAACGTGCCCGGCTTGCCATTACCGATCACGGCGTCGTCGATCGTGGTTACCGGCAACACCAAGGTCGTGCTGCTGGTGATGAACGCTTCGCGGGCGGATTGGGCCTCTTTCAGGGTGAAATACCGCTCGCTAAAATCGATGCCTTCCCTCTTCGCGAGCTTGAGTATCCGCCGCCGGGTGATGCCGCTCAGGATCTGTTCGTCGATCGGCGGGGTACACAAACGCCCTTCGGCGTCGACGATCCAGGCGTTGGTCGAAGTCCCTTCGGTGACGAATCCCTCTTCATTGATCTGCCACGCCTCGAAGGCCCCGGCCCGGTGCGCCGCCTGCTTTCCCAAAATATTAGGCAAAAGGGATACCGACTTGATATCGCACCTTTTCCAGCGAATATCCGGGATCGAGATCACGTCCACCCCGTTCTCTCCAAGCCGCGGGTCCTGGGGCGGCTCGAGGCGCGCGGTCATCACCACCGAGGCGTCGCTGTCGGCGGGAAAGGGGTGGTCGCGCGCGGCAACGCCACGGGTCATCTGGATATAGAGGATGCCGTCGCGTATCCGGTTGCGGCGCAGCATCTCCGCCATGACCACCCTGAGCGCCGCGCGCGACATCGGCGGCGCGATCTCGAGTTCCCGCAAGGAGCGGTCGAGGCGTTCGAGGTGGGGTGTATCGTCGACGAATCTCCCGTTCTTGACCGCGATCACCTCGTAGACGCCGTCGGCGAACTGATAACCACGATCCTCGACATGAACCGCCGCCCGCCGGTGGGGCAGATAGAGGCCGTTGACGTATGCTACGCGGGACACTGCGAAAAGCCGGCTCAAAAGAATTCGAGGCTGGCGGCGAGCATCTTCTCGACCTTCTTGATCGCCTCGGATGTCGCGAACAGGATGACCAGGTCGTTGATGCGCACGGTGGTGGAGCCGCGCGGGATGATGACCTCGTCCTCGCGCACGACGGCGCCCAGGATGACCCCCGGGGGAAAGTTGATTTCCCTCAGAGGCTTTCCGACCAGGCTCGAGGTCTCCAGCGCCTCGGCCTCGATGATCTCGCCGAAACCCTCGCGCAAGGTGTGAACGGCGCGGATGCGCCCCCGGCGGATATGCTGGAGAATGGTCGACGCGGTGATCGCCCGCGGATTGACCACCACGTCGATGCCAAGTGTCGTGACCAGCGGCGAATACGTCGTCGAATTGATCAGGGTCAGCGCCCGCGGACAGCCATATCGCTTGGACAGCAACGAAGCGAGGATGTTCACCTCGTCGTCATTGGTCACGGCGATGACCGCTTCCGCCATGGAGACGTTGCCTTCCTCCAGGATGTCGGGATCCAGCGCGTCGCCGTGGAGCACGACCGTGTTGGAAAGTTCCGCCGCCGCCAACTCGGCCCGGCGCTTGTCCACTTCGATGATCTTGGCGGAGACGCCGGGATGGTTCTCTTCTATGTCCCTGGCGAGGAACCGTCCGATGTAGCCGCCGCCGAGAATGATGACGCGGCGCGCCTCCGGTTCCTCGTGACCGAACGCCATCATCGTGCGGCCGACATGGTCGCTGTCGGCGACGAAATAGACCTCGTCTCCCGGCCGGATCTGGTCGTCCGGCGTCGGCACGTAGCCCTGGTCGTCGTGGACGATACCGACAACGGTGATGCTGAGGTCGGGAAAGAGCTCGGTCAGTTGGCGCAGCGGCGTGTGCAGGACCGGGCAGTCATCGGTGCATCTGAGGCCGATGACCTTCACCAAACCGTTGGCCAGCGGTATCATGTCGAAGGCGCCCGGCACCTGAAGCCGGCGGCTGATGGCGCGGCCGACCTCCATCTCCGGCGAAATGATGACGTCGATCGGCATGTGGTCGCGGCTGAACAGGTCGGCCCAGATCGGGTTGAGATAGCTCGGCTGGCGCACCCTGGCGATCTTGGTCGGCACCTTGAAAAGCGAGTGAGCCACCTGGCAGGCGACCATGTTGACCTCATCGGCGCGGGTGACCGCTATGATCATATCGGCGTCGGCGGCGCCGGCCGCCTCCAGCACGTCGGGATGGGAAGCGAACCCTTCCATCGCCTTGACATCGAGGGAATCGCTCAGCTTCCGGATAAGTTCCGGCGACTGGTCGACGACCGTCACGTCATTGTTCTCCGCCGCCAAGGGATGGACGATGCTGGTGCCCACCTGGCCGGCGCCGCAAACGATCACTTTCATGGTGTTTGCACCCTGGACCCTCAGCCGATCAGGCCTGGGCCCTTTCCGCGTTGGCGATACCCAGGGACTTGAGTTTGCGATGCAGGGCGGACCGCTCCATGCCGATGAACGCGGCGGTGCGGGAGATGTTGCCGTCGAAACGGCTGACCTGCGCCAAAAGATACTCGCGTTCGAAGACCTCGCGCGCCTCGCGAAGGGAAAGACCCATGATCTCGCCGCCTCTTTCCCACCTCGGCGTCCCGGGGTTGACGTCAATGATCTCCGGCGGCAGTCCGTCGGCCCGGATCGCCAACTTCCCCTCGCCCGGCGCCATGATCAACAACCATTCGATGACGTTGCGCAGCTGGCGTACGTTACCCGGCCATTCATGGGCCTGCAGGGCGGCCAGGGCATCGTCGCCGATCTTGCGCTCGACCACACCGGCGGCGCGGGCCGCCTGCGCCATGAAATGCCGGGCCAGCAGCGGAATGTCCTCTCGGCGCTCGCGCAAAGGCGGCACCCTGATGGGAACCACATTCAAGCGATAGAACAAATCCTCGCGGAAGTTGCCGGCTTCTATCTGAGCGGACAGTTCGCGGTTGGTCGCGGCGACGACGCGCACGTCGACCTCGACCCTGGTATTGCCGCCGACCCGCTCGAAGGTTTGCTCCTGCAGAACGCGGACGATCTTGCCCTGGGTTTCCAGGGGCATGTCCGCGACCTCGTCGAGGAACAGGGTGCCGCCGTGGGCGGCCTCGAAGGTGCCGGTCTTGCGCCCGTCGTCATGGGCGTTGCCCTTGCCCTCGACACCGAACAGTTCGGTCTCCAGATATTCCGGGCGCATGGTGGCGCAGTTGAGGACGACGAAGGGGCCGGCGCTTCGCCGCGAACGCGCATGCAGCATCCGCGCCACCACTTCCTTGCCCACCCCGGCCGGTCCCGTGATCAGGACGCGGCTGCCGGTCGGGGCGACGCGATCGAGCGCCGCGCGCACCTGGTTGATGGCCTGGGACTGACCGATCAACTCGGCCTCGGCCCCCGCCTTGAGGCGAAGTTCCGCGTTCTCGCGGCGCAGACTGGCCGCTTCGATCGCGCGCTCGACGATCAGCAGCAGGCGGTCCGACTTGAAGGGCTTCTCGATGTAATCGTAAGCGCCGCGCTTAATCGCCGTCACCGCGGTCTCGATGTTGCCATGACCGCTGATCATCACCACCGGCAGATCGGGGCTCTCGCGCTGTAGGACATTGAGAACCTCGAGGCCGTCAAGGTCTTTGCCCTGGAACCAGATATCGAGGATAACGAGGCTCGGCCGGCGGGCCCGGACCTCGCGAAGCGCCGCCACCCCGTCCTCGGCGGCACGGGTATGGTAGCCTTCGTCTTTCAGGATGCCGGAGATTTGCGTCCTGATGTCGGCTTCGTCATCAACGATCAAGATGTCATGAATCATGAGTAGCGGTCTTCAAAATATTGGTTTCGTCCCCAGAGGTTTTCTCCCTGGCCCGACCGGTGCGAACATCGGACGTGGTGAAATTCAATTGGACCAAGGCGCCGCCCCCCTTGCGGTCCTTGAGAACCACGTCTCCCCTATGATCTTCCATGATTCTCTTGACGATGGCTAGACCCAACCCGGTCCCGTTGGCGCGGGTGGTGACGTAGGGATCGGTGATTTCCTTGCGCAGATTCTTGGGCAACCCGGTGCCGTTATCGGCGACCGCGACCGTGATCCGGCCGTCGCTTTCCCCGATACTCACGCGGACCTCGCCCGCCGGCGCCTTGTCCCCCTCCTGCTCCTTGCGCGCGATGATCGAATCGGCGGCATTCTGCAAGAGATTGGTCAAGGCCTGGCCTATCTGGCGGCTGTCACAGACCAGCGCCACCTCGTGTTCGGGTATATCGCAAACATATTCGATCTCGGCATTGGCGCCTTGCTGCAGGAAGACGGCGCGGTTCAAGATTTCACGAAGATCCATGCGCCTGAGCACGGCCGCCGGCATCCGCGCGAAGGCCGAGAACTCGTCGATCATGCCGCCGATGTCGTCGGCTTGGCGGATGATCGTGTCGATGCACATGTCGAAGGTTTCGGTATCGCGCGTGATCTGACACAAGTATTTGCGTCTCAGGCGTTCGGCGGAAAGCTGGATCGGGGTCAACGGGTTCTTCACTTCATGGGCGAGGCGCCGGGCAACATCGGTCCAGGTGGCGGTGCGCTGGGCCGCGAGCAGTTCGGTGATATCGTCGAAGGTGACGACGAAGCCCTTGATCTCTTTGCCGTCACGCTCCACCGCGATGCGGACCAGCAGGGTGCGCGGCACGCCGCGGCGGACCAGTTCGATCTGGGACTCCACCAGACGGCTTGGCCTTTTGCGCGCCGTTTCGAGCAGTTCCGACATCTCCGGAACAATCTCGGCGATGTGGGTGCCGACGCGCTTGTCGAGGTCGGTGGAGAGCAGCGCCGAGGCGGAACGGTTCGGGAAGTTGAGACGGCCATCGACATCGAGACCGATCACGCCCGCCGATACCCCGGAAAGTACCGCCTCCATGAACCGCCGCCGGGCATCGAGTTGCTGGTTGGCCTCCACCACCTCGCGGCGTTGGCTCTCGAGTTGGCTGGTCATACGGTTGAACGCGCGCGACAGCGTGCCCAGCTCGTCGTCGGCGGGTCCTTCCGCCACCCGGGCGCCAAGGTCCCCTTCGCGCACCCGCTCGGCCGCCGCCACCAGTCCGCTGATGGGTTTGACCAACTGGTTGGCCAGCATGAAACCGACCCAGACCGCCGCCAGAAGCAACAGCAGCGCCACCACCGCGAAAATCATGGCGAAGGTGATCTGAAAGCCCGAGCGGCGCTTTTCGAGAAGGTTGTACTGACGCACGGCGCGCTGGGTCCGCTCCATATGGTTGAGCACCCTGCTTTCGACGAACCGGCCGACGTAAAGGTAGGTGTCGAAGAAGCGGTCGAGTCTCAACAAGGCGCGCACCCGGTCGTCGTCGTCGTTGATCAACAGGACGACCTCCCCCTCCCGCGCCCTTTCCAGGGCGGCACTGGGCACGGGGTCGAATTCCAGCAAGAAACTCACCCGCGAACGGGCAAGAACCCGGCCGGTGCCGTCGAAGACGACGGCTTCCGCGAGGGCCCGCAAATCCGCTTGCGTCGACACGAGATTGCTGAACCGCTTTTGGCTTTCCACTACCGACGCCGACGCCCGGTTGATGTCATTGGCCATGGCCAGGGCGTCGGCCTTGATCACCTGCTGATGTTCCTTGAGGTAGGCTTCGGCGACCGCCTGGGATTCCATGAGCGCCGTCCTGACCCGCTCGCTGAACCAGGACTCGATGCCGGAATTGAAGAACAGGACCGAGAAAACGGCGACGATGATGGCGGGCGTCACGGCAACCAGGCTGAACAGCACCACCAGGCGAATCTGCAACCGCGACCCGGCCGAACCGCGCCGGCGCTCGGCCCACACCTGGACGATGCGCCGCGCCACCACGGCGCCCAGCAGCAAAAGCAGAACGAGGTTTATGTTGAGAAGGATGAGGATGGTCGTGGGGTCCGGACCGAACGGCGTCGACCCGGTAAGGGCGACATAGGTGGCGATGCCCGAGGCGATCGCCACCACCGTCAGGGCGACGGCCAGCTTGCGGGCAAGGCCCATGCGCCCCGCCCACAGCATGAATTGCCGCGGCCAACTGTCGATGGTTCCTGCCGTCTCACCCGACATCGGGAAACCCGCTACTCCCCTATCTTCGCCAAAATCCGAAGGCCCCCCACTCCGGCGTTTATTTTATGCCCTTATTTTATGCCGCGGACCACCTGAATGTCCAATTCACGGAGCTTCTTGCGCAAGGTATTCCGGTTGAGCCCCAAGACCTGCGCCGCCTTGATCTGATTGCCTCGCGTCGCCGCCAGGCTCAGGGAAATCAATGGCCGCTCGATCTCGCGCAGCACCCGGTCGTAAAGACCCGGCGGCGGCAGGCCGTCCTTGTGGGCGGCGTAATAGTCGCGCAAGTGACGTTCGACCGCGCCGCCGAGACTCTCCTTGCCGCCGTCCCCGGCCTCGGGCGGCGGGAACACTTCGGCGAGCTCGGCCTCGATGACTTCGATGCCGATGATTTCCTGGGAGTAAAGGGCGGCGAGGCGGCGCACCAGATTTTCCAACTCCCTGACATTGCCGGGCCAGCGATAGCTCTTGAGCCTCTCCATGGCGGACTCGTCGATGGTCTTCATCGGCAGGCCCTCGTTCCCGGCCTGCGTCAGGAAATGCCGCACCAGCGCCGGGATGTCCTCGGTATGCTCGCGCAACGGCGGCAGCCTGATCGGCACCACGTTGAGGCGGAAGAATAGATCCTCGCGGAACAGTCCCTGTCGGATCAACTGCTTGAGATCATGGTGGGTCGCGGCGATGATGCGCACATTGGTGGGGATCAAGGTGCGGCCGCCGACGGTGGTGTATTCGCCTTCCTGCAAAACGCGCAACAGCCGGGTTTGCGCTTCCAGCGGCATGTCGCCGATCTCGTCGAGAAACAGGCTGCCGCCCTCGGCCTGCTCGAACCGCCCGACATGACGGGCATTGGCGCCGGTGAAGGCGCCGCGCTCATGCCCGAACAGCTCGCTTTCGATCAACTCGCGCGGTATCGCCGCCATGTTGATGGCGACGAAGGAGCCGTTTCGGCGCTTGCCGTAATCGTGAAGCGCCCGGGCGACCAACTCCTTGCCGGTGCCCGATTCGCCGCTGATCATCACGGTAAGGTCGGTGCCGACGAGCCGGGCAAGAATCCGGTAGATCCCCTGCATGGCCGGCGAACGCCCGATCAGGGGCAGCTGTTCTTCGCCCTCCCCGTCCGCCGCCGCCTGGGTGTCCCCGGCCACCGGCCGGGTCAGCGCCCGCTCGACGACGCTGACCAGTTCGTTGAGGTCGAAGGGCTTGGGCAGGTACTCGAAGGCCCCGCGCTCGGCCGCTTTCAACGCCGTGAGCAAGGTGTTCTGGGCGCTCATCGCGATGATCCTGAGGTCCGGCCGGATCTTGCGGATGCGCGGGATGAGATCGAGGCCGTTCTCATCGGGCAGGATGACGTCGGTGATCACCAGGTCGCCCTCGCCGTCGGCGATCAACCGCCACAAATTCGCCGCCGTACCGGTGGTGCGGACGCGAAAGCCGCGCCTCGTCAGCGCCTGGCTCAGGACCGTGCGAATGGCCTGATCGTCATCGGCGATGAGGATGGTCGATCCTGCCATCAGGAACTCTCCGAACTCTGGTGAAGGGGAAGCAGGACGCTGAACACCGTGCGCCGCGGCTGGCTATCGAATTCGATGACGCCGCCGTGGTCGCCGATGATCTTGGCCACCAGCGCCAAGCCAAGACCCGTGCCATTGACCTTGTTGGTGACGAAGGGATCGAACAGGTGGGGGCGCAAATCCTCGGCGATCCCCTCGCCGTTGTCCCGCACGCTGACCAGAAGGGGCAACCGGGTCGAGCTGTCGGTTCCGGAAACGGCAAGGCGCACTCCATGACGGAAGGCGGTCGAGAGCGTGATCTCCCCGCCCCGGCCCGGCGCCGCCTCGGCCGCGTTCTTGACCAGGTTGAGGAATACCTGGATCAGTTGGTCGCGGCTGCCACTGACCGGCGGCAGAGAGGGATCGTAATTTTCGGTAAAACGGATATGACGGGCGAAACCGTTCTCGGCGATCTTGCGCACACGCTTGAGGACCTCGTGGATGTTGACGACCTCGCGGTCCACCTGGGGCCCGTCGGAGAACATCTCCATGCGGTCCACGAGCGCGCAGATGCGGTCGGTCTCGTCGCAGATCAGCCGGGTCAAATTACGGTCGGCGACATCGGCGTTCTGCTCCAGGAGTTGTGCCGCGCCACGGATGCCCGACAGCGGGTTCTTGACCTCATGGGCAAGCATCGCGGCCATGGCGGTCACCGAACGGGCGGCGTTGCGGTGGGTGAGCTGGCGGTCGATCTGGCGCGCGATCGAGCGTTCGTGGAAGGAAACGACGACGGCGCCGGCGTTCTCGGCGAGGACGGCGACCTGGATCGTCACGAAGTGAGGACCGATCTTCGGCGTCTCCAGGGTGACACCGTATTCCGACACCGAAGCGCCGCTTTGGCGCACTTGATCGATCAACGCGAACAGCGGGCTGTCGCCCGGCACGAGACCGGTCAGGTGCTGGTCGCCGAGATGTGACGCGCTGGCCTCGAAGAAATGCTCGGCGGCGGTGTTCACATAACGTATGGCGCCGTCCGGCTCGATCACCAGGACCGGATCGGCGATGGAGTTGAGGATGGCCCGAGGACCATACTGAAACCCATCGCCCTCATTGACCGATGGGACCGATGGGACCGATGGCGGTATCGCACCGGCGGTCATGCGGCGGCGCCGGCGATACCGGCCCGATCGATCAGCGAATCGAAAAAGGCGCGGATCATGTCGCGCACGCTCTCGGCGTCCGCCACCCGGAACACCGTGGCGCGGAACTCGGCCGATCCGGGAAGCCCCTTGGAGTACCAGCCGATGTGCTTGCGCGCCATGCGCATCCCGGTGTCGCGGCCATAATACCGCAACATCTCGTCGAAATGGGTGAGCACGGTGGCGGCGATGACGTCGAGCGGCGGGTCGGGCGGCACCACTCCCGTTTTCAGAAACTCGATGACCTGGCCGAGCAGCCACGGTTTGCCGCAGGCGCCGCGGCCGATCATCACCCCGTCGGCGCCCGAGAGCTCCAGCATCCGCTTGGCCTCCGCGGGCGTCGTCACGTCGCCATTGCCGATGACGGGAATTTTCACCGCCTCCTTGACGTTACGGATGAAGTCCCAGTCGGACGTGCCGGTGTAGAACTGACAACGGGTGCGGCCGTGCACCGTGATCGCCTGGATGCCACTGGCCTCGGCGATGCGGGCGATCTCGGGTGCGTTGCGGCTGCTCTCGTCCCAGCCGGTGCGGATCTTCAGCGTCACCGGCAAAGGGACCGCCTTCACCACCGCCTCGAGGATGCGCGCCGCCAGCGACTCCTGGCGCATCAGGGCCGAACCCGCCTCCTTGTTGACCACCTTCTTCACCGGACAGCCCATGTTG
>JACZQV010000178.1 GCA_022545545.1 Pseudomonadota bacterium | reverse complement strand
GGCACTCAAGGCGTGCACGTCGGCGGAGATGACGTCGGGCGCCAAGCCGCCGTCGAGCATCGCCCGGCCGACGTCGAAGCCGAAGCCGCCGATGCCGTGACCGATGTCGAAGACGACGCCCAGGCCGCGCGCCGCTTCCATTTCCGCGCCCACCTCCGCGGCTGTCGGCGGCACGGAGGAGATCAGTTCAAATCGAGGAGCCTCGCCGTGGTGGCGCCGAGGATGTCGTGCTTCTCCGCATCCGTTAGCCCTTCGGCCGAGCCGATGAAGCCTACGGGGTCCGCCTCGCTCATGTCGTAGGGCCGGTCCGTGCCCATCACCAACCGCCCCGGCCCGACGAGCCCGGCCAGGTAGGCGAGGGAGCGCGCATCGAACAGCACGGTATCGAAATAGATCTGGCGGAGATAATCGCTTGGCGGCTTGGTGATGTTTTCCCGGCACTCCGGGCGCTTCGCATAGGCCTGGTCGAAGCGCCCGATGTAGAACGGCAGGAAGCCGCCGCCATGGGCGACGCAGATCTTCAGATCCGGGAACCGTTCGAGCACGCCGGCGAAGATGATATGCGATAGCGCGAGGGTCGATTCCAGCGGCTGGCCGACGACGTTCGACATGAAGTAATCGCCAAGCCGCTCTGCGTCGGTGAACCCCTGGGGATGGAGGAACAAGAGCGCGCCGAGCCCCTCGGCCGCGGCGTAGAAGTCCTCGAGGCTGGGATCGTCCAGTTCCATGCGGTCGATGTTGGAGTTGACCCTGACTCCCTTGAGGCCGAGTTCGCCCATCAGACGCTCGAGTTCGCCAACCGCCAGCGCCACGTGCTGGAGGGGAACGGCGCCGAGGCCCGCGAACCGCCGGGGATGGGCGGCGACGACCTCGGCGATGTGATCGTTCTGCGCCCGCGCGAGGGCGAGCGCGAGATCCGCGTCCGCACGATAGAACGCTTGCGGCGGCGCCGGGCTCAGCACGGTCTTGTCGACGCCGATCCGCGCCATGTCCTCGATCCGGGCATCGACGTCCGTCAGCACCCGGCGCAAGGCGGGATCGCTGATGCCGCTCATCTTCCGTTTGGCCGGCGCGCCGGGCACACCCGCGGCCTCGATGACCGCATCCAGGCCAGGCGTATGGATATGGCCGTGGATATCGATGATCCGCCGGCGAGCTCCCCCACCCGGCGCGTTCACGTCCTTCTCTCTCCCGCCCGCCAAAGTCTCCTCCATGCAACCCAGGCTAGCTCGAAAGCGCCCGGCAACTCCCGGCCGGCAGTTCCAGGCATACCCGCTCACCCTTCCCGAGCGGCGTATCGGAATGGAGCTTCACGCGCAGGACCACCTCCTTGAGGGCGATCTGATATTCCATCGACGCGCCCGTGAAGAGCGCCGCCTTGACCTCGCCCTCGAAGAGGTTCTCGCCGCCGCCGGCGGCATCGGCGCGAAGGTGGATATCTTCCGGCCGTACCACGACAATGACCCGATCCCCGATCCCAACGCCGTCGGGAAGCACGCAATTGAGCATCCCGTCGGTGGTTTCGACCGCGCCGATCCCCGCATCCCCGGCGGCCGTCTGCTTGACCTCGCCCTCGAAAAAGTTGGCCAAGCCGATGAAATTGGCGACGAACTTCTCCTTCGGCGCCCGGTAGATCTCCGCCGGCGGCGCCTCCTGGACGATTCTGCCTCGGTCCATGACGGCGACCAGGTCGGACATGGTCAGCGCTTCCAACTGATCGCCGGTCACCCGGACCTTGTGGCTGTGGGAGCGGTCATCATGAAGCGCGATCGAAGCGATCACCCTGGGGTGTTGGGGATCGGAGACATCGAGGATCGAGGTGCCGTGGGGCGGCGCCATATGGCCGATATAGGCGTACCCGCCCGCGGCGACGATCTGCCCGCCGCCCGGGATGTCCATGTGGGCGATCCGCCTGACGTTCTTGGCCACCGGGCCGGTGGCGTCCCCGTTCATGCCTGAAGTCCCATCATCACCGTCGAGGAAACCCGCCGCCATTATACCGCCGCCATTATACCGGCGGCGGGGGCATGACCGAAACCCGTATGACCGGTGACGGCGCCCGATCGGCCGGGGCATTCGGGCCGGGCTCCGGCCGACGGCGTCGGATCGGCAGAAGCGCTGGCACCCCGGTGGTACGATGTGGCCTCTGTTTGCGGGTCATGCCGGGGACGCGGGGGGGCGCCTGTCCATGGTGAGAAGTCCGGGTTGGGGGTGGACAGGGCGCAAAAGGCTGGGCTAGGTAAACGCACGAGACCGAAAGTCGAGCCTGATGTGGCTTTTTTGTGACCTTTTGTCGGGTTTTGCATTTCTCACGGTCCGGAAAACCCGGCGATATCGACAGCGGAGGGGTGCCGGAGTGGTCGAACGGGGCGGTCTCGAAAACCGTTGTGCGCTTGCGTACCGTGGGTTCGAATCCCACCCCCTCCGCCAGTACTTAAGTAGTTGTTATTACAGTGTTTTTCAGGTTTTCGGTGGTGCGGAATTCGCCACTCTTCCCGGGGGTTTAGGGCCTATGTGCATCGGCCCCATGGTCCCGTGAGACCAATGAGTCCCGTGTGTGGGGCTCCGATATCCCGAATATCTCTTTTCGCCGTTCGAGTGGTACGGTTCGCGTGGCGGTGCCGCGACTCGCATCGCGCTGCCGAACGAGATCGCCCTCCGCCATTTGGGGCGAAGGGCGTTGGCGGTGTTGCGAGGAGGATGCGGTTCAGATGAAGCCGAGCCCGGCGCGCTGTTCATCCCAGTCGATGGGCGCGCGGGTAACATGTCGGGGCTCCGAGTCCGTTCTCAGCCGCAAGGCGACATTCGATAGGCTCGCGCCGCGCATAGAATTTTCCCCGTCCATTCGTTAATCTCTGGGCTAAGGGAGGGACGCCAGTGGAGCGCCGTCTTGCTGCTATCCTAGCTGCAGATGTCGTCGGCTACAGCCGCCTTATGGAAATCGACGAGGGTATCTCGACCGATTGTTATCTTCAGTCGCCGTTTATACTTTGGCGGCCCAACAGCAAGAGATGTCGGTCGAAAGACCGGTGGGTTGAACGTGACTGGTGTCGGCATGTTATGGGTAGGCTCGAAAATAGAGACTGTTGCTGCCACATTGTGTAGGTTGGCACGCCACCGCGTCAGAGTTCGGGGCAAACGCTCCGCCCGATCTCTTGGAATGCTGGCACTCTTGGCCACCCTGCTGATCAGCGCGGTCGCTATAACCGTTCCTGGTCGTGGAGGTACGATCGCGGAGCCTGAAACGGAACAGGCGCCGCAGCCAGCGAACGTGTTTGAAATTCCTGCTTACGCGTCGCTACAACGGCTCCTTACGAAGGCGGTCATCACACTCTTTCGCGATCGGCGCTACGCCGAGGCCGAGATGATGATTTCATACCTGATGAAGCATTTGAACGCATCCGCATCTTACGCGGGCGTCCCCATGCCGGTCGTCCCCATGCCGGGCATCTCCAGGCCGGGCATCTCCAGGCCGGGCATCTCCAGGCCGGGCGTCCCGCTCTCCAGTTCTCGCCCCAACTCGTTATCGATTTCGCCCCGGGGGTTCCAATGAGCATTCGACGCTGAGGCATCGACTTGCCAGCGGCTGGCGCAGGCGTTGGGAATGAGTTTCGGTTTAGTGCGGTCAGCCGCTGCGGCGACCCCGCCCCGGCGCA
>JACZQV010000177.1 GCA_022545545.1 Pseudomonadota bacterium | reverse complement strand
GGACCCAACCGGCCGGCACCGCCACTTCCGGGCTTTCGGGGGGAGAACGTCTTGAAGCGCCGGCTACTGGCGGGGGAAACGGCGGCTGCGGCGTCGGCGGCGAGACTGGCTGCCCGCGGCCGGGTCGGCTATGTTGCCCGAAGACAGGGAGGCCGCCATGGGCGTCCAGATGACGTCACCATCCCCGGTACCGGCGACGCGGCGATCCGGCGACTTAGCCACCGCGCTTTGGCGCGCCCGCACCGAGGGCGGCGTGATCCGGCGCGCCGCCGCCGACGGGCTGGCCTCGGTCGAGATGGCCTACGGCGTCCAGCGCGAGATCACGTCCTTGGCCGGGCTGTCACGCCTTGGCTGGAAGGTGGGTGTGACCAGCATGGCGGCGCAGCGGCTGCTGGGCATCGAGACGCCGGCAACAGGGCCGTTGTTCGCGGACCATTGCTTCGATAGCCCGGCCGAGGTTGCCGTGTTCTCGGGCCAGGACGCCAGCGTCGAGAGCGAATTCGCCTTTCGCTTCGCCCGTGATCTGCCGCCGCGCGGCGCGGTCTACGGCCGCGCCGAGGTCCTGGCCGCGGTCGGGGCGGTGCTGCCGGCGATCGAGGTCGTCGGCTGCCGGCTCGAGGGTGGATTCGACGACCTCGGCGCGGTCCGGCTCATCGCCGACATGACCGCCAACACCGCGTGGGTCAAAGGACCGGAGCGCAAGGACTGGCGCGGGATCGACCTGATAGGCCATCGCGTGGGGCTGCGGCGGGACGGCGAAACCGTGGCCGAGGGCGTCGGCGCCAACGCGCTCGGCGATCCCCTGAACGTCCTCGAGTGGACCGCCAACCACCTGTCCGCGCTCGGCGATGGCATCAAGGCGGGCGAGGTGGTGAGCACCGGAACCTGCACCGGCGTCACGCCGATCGCCCCCGGGGAGACGCTGATCGCCGACTTCGGAACGCTTGGGTGCGTCGAGGTTCGGATCATCGCGGCCTAAGACCAAAGGTCCTCGAGGCGGAGAAAAGGGAGGATTGAAGGGATGGATGACAGGGCCCTCATATTGGGGCTTCCTTGTCTTTGAACGAGCCGATATCATCATCCCGGCGATTGAGGCAAAGGGGGAGGGCCGGTCGTCTCGTTCCTTGATCATCACCACGACCCGCGGCCCGTCGGGTGGTCGAAACCCGGCCGGCGATTCGCGGCATGGGACTTGGCGGGTCCCGGGACAAAAGGGGTCGGGTGAGCGCCGGCTTCAAGCCGTCCCGTCTCGATGTATCCCCACCACCCGGTCCTAAATTGTTGCGTTCAAGCTTCACTAACGGGGAGACGAAAAATGAAAGCTTCCGATTTGTTTGTGCGGTGCCTCGAGGCGGAGGGCGTGACCCATATTTTCGGCGTGCCCGGAGAGGAAAACGCCGACGTCATGATCTCCCTGATGGACAGCGACATCGAGTTCGTGCTCTGCCGCCACGAACAAGCGGCGGCCTTCATGGCCGACACCTACGGCCGGCTCACCGGCAAGGCCGGGGTGTGCCTTGGGACCCTAGGGCCCGGCGCCACCAATCTGGTCACCGGCGTCGCCGACGCCAACATGGACCGTGCGCCCCTGGTCGGCATCATCGGCCAGGCGAGCACCGATCGCCTGCACAAGGAAAGTCATCAGAACATGGACGCCATCGCCATGTTCCAGCCGATCAGCAAGTGGGTGCACACGATTTACCAGGCCGGCAACATCCCCGAAGTGATGCGCAAGGCTTTCAAGCTGGCCGAGGGCGAGAAGCCCGGCGCCTGCATCATCGAATTGCCCGAGGACGTCGCCAAGCAGGAAACCAACCTGCCGCCCTTGCCCGTCGGCCGGACCCGGCGGCCGGCGGCGGACCACAAGGCGGTCCAGCAGGCGGTCGAAATCATCGTCTCGGCGAAGAACCCGATCATCCTCTCCGGCAACGGCGCCATCCGCAAGCGCGCCGCCAAGCAGTTGCGGCGGCTCGCCCACAAGGCCGGCATCGGCGTCGTCAACACCTTCATGGGCAAAGGCGCCGTGCCGATGAGCGATGAGTGCTGCCTGTTCACCCTGGGGCTGCAAGGCCGGGACCATATCAACACCGCGCTCGATGAGGCCGACGTGGTCATCGCCGTCGGTTACGATCTGGTGGAGTACAGCCCCAACCACTGGAACAAACACGGCGGCAAGCAGATCATCCATATCGACTTCCTGCCGGCGGAGGTCGACGAGGACTACCCGGTCGCCGTCGACTTGGCGTCCGATATCGCCGATGCCCTGTGGCAAATCAATAAAGAGCTGGACCGCCGCGTGGGTGACAACCTGCCCTTGTTCGACATCGCGGCGCGGGCCGAACTCAGACAAAGGATCCTCGACGATTTCGCCATGGAGAAGGATGACGGCTCCTTCCCGATGAAACCCCAGAAGGTGTTGTGGGATGTCCGCGAGTTCCTCTCGTCCAGTGACATCCTGCTGTCGGACGTCGGCGCCCACAAGATGTGGGTCGCCCGCTATTACCAGTGCGAGGAAGCCAACACCTGCCTCATCTCCAACGGCTTCTGCACGATGGGATTCGCCCTTCCCGGCTCGATCGGCGCCAAGATCGCCTGTCCTGACCGGCGGGTGCTGTCGATCAATGGCGACGCCGGCTTCCTGATGAACGTGCAGGATCTCGAAACCGCCGCCCGGCTCGGGCTCAACGTCGTCGCCATGGTATGGTGCGACGGCGAGTACGGCCTCATCAAGTGGAAACAGCAGATCCAGTTCGACGGCCGCCACAGCGATCTCAAATTCAACAATCCCGATTTCGAACTGCTGGCCCAGTCTTTCGGCATATGGGGACGCACCCTGACGGCGCCGGAGGAGCTGAAACCATCACTGGAGGAGGCCTTCCGGCAAAACGGCCCGGCGATCATCGCGGTGCCTATCGACTACGCCGAGAACGTAAAGCTCACCAAACGCCTGGGAGAGCTCGAAATCATGATTTGACGGCGCCGGAACCGTGCCAGCGTCACCGGCTCCGGTGCCGCGGTGACGCGGGCGCTTCCCCGTCATGCCCGCCGGCGCCTATCCGATTTGCGCCGAGGGTCTTCGATCTCGCGGGCTACGACCCGAAACAGGCCTCAGGATTCTACCTCACCCTTCTCGAATTGATCCCACCCGACGCCGAGGGGTCGACATCGCTGTTCGCGAGCCATCCGGAGACCCGGGAACGCGTGGACAAGCTCAATGAATTGGCTGCCGGCCTGCCTTCGCCGCAGTTCAAAGCGGCCAGCCGCGGCTATGCCGATCTCAGGCGGGTTTTCCCGACGCGCAAATACTTCCGCCGCGACCCTGAATACTCGCGTTCCTAGAGCGATATCCGATGGGCTTGGCCGGCCGGGCGCCGCCGGCTCCGTCCGATCGTCGGCCTTGATACCAAAGGTCCTTGATAATGACCCCTAGAGACGGCTTCCCAAGGTTTTCGGCTAGGAGCGCGTGGCGCGGCGATGTGGAACATCGGAAGCCATGCGCCCCGTCCACAAGCATTGGGCCGTCCGAAAGCCTTGGGAAACCGCCGTTCCGGTCGGGCATGCGAACCGCCGGAGGGCGTCGGAAAACCTTGACGATGCCCCGGCATCGCCGGCGGCTTCCCTCCTACCCGCCCGATGGCCCGACGGATCGCCTGCCCGATCTCTA
>JACZQV010000006.1 GCA_022545545.1 Pseudomonadota bacterium | reverse complement strand
CACCAGTCCTGCGACTGGGTCATCAGCGCATCGACGTCCTTCGCCAGGGCTTCGAAGTCGAGGCTCTTGAACTCCTCGGCGTAGTCGAACTCCTCGCCGTTGGGATCGGCCTGGGGGTGGTTCTGGCGGAGGATCTGCAGGTTCAACTGGTTCGGCCACCAGTGTTGGTTCGCCGTGCCGCCAACGGCTTGGTGAGCGGTGCCCATCACCGGGCACTTGCTTTCGCTGTTCATATTCTCTCCGATCGTGTTCTGAATTTTTCCACTCTGTTTAGCCGACATGTCAAATCGCGCAATTCGATTAGCCCTCCAGCCCCGGGTTCTTCCGGACGCGAATCACGATGTCTACCTCCGTGACCGTCGTTCCGGGGGCGGATGGGGATGCTTCGCCACCTTTAGCTCCTCGCCAGGAATGTCTACTAAATACCGATCCTCTTCGCAAAAGAAATGATGGTGGTGGCTGGCATTCGTGTCGAAGTACGTGCACGATGCGTCGACGACCACTTCGCGCAAAAGCCCTGCCTCGGTGAACTGGTTCAGGGTGTTGTAGACCGTTGCGAGCGTCACCCGAACATTGTTCGCCCGCGCCTCCTTGTGCAGGGCATTGACGGTGACGTGCCGGTCGGTGCCGGCGAACAGGAGCCGCGTTAGCGCCAGGCGCTGGCGCGTCGACCGCAGCCCCGCGGCGCGCAACCATTCAAGCGCGGCGGCATAGGGCCGCCTCACCGTCATACTACCAATGTGGGCGGACGCAGACAAAAAATAAAGAGGAAAATCTGACTCGTATCGGATTCTTTGGACCGATTTTAACCAAGATTTGCCATTTGACTTCTTCCGGTTACCGACGACGGTAGCACAATGGCCGGTTGACGACGAATCCAGTCCTGGTCTGATGCGGTGGCCTGCCCCCCTTACACTCTCCTCCCCGAATGTCAGGGGGTCGAGGCTTTGCGACGTGAGCGGAACATCACGCAAGCGACACCCCCCCGATCACCATTTTATAGGGCCGAAACTACTTCAAGATTTTGAGATATTCGAGATCCGGATGACGACGTCGACGCGTTCGAGCGAGGTGCCCTCGGGCAGTTCGGGAAGCTTGGTGATGGCCATGTCCTTGGCGTCGATGTCCAAAAGCCGGTGGGAGTCCTCGAAGAAGAAGTGATGGTGGTCGGAGGTGTTGGTGTCGAAATAGGACCGGCCCGGGGAGACGATGATCTCGCGCAGAATCCCGGCTTTCGTGAACTGGTGCACGGTGTTGTAGACAGTGGCGAGAGAGACGCGGATGCCCGCCCCCGACGCTTGGCTGTGAAGCTGTTCGGCCGAGAAGTGGTGGTCCCCGGCGTCGAACAACAGTTTCGCCAGCGCCATGCGCTGGCGCGTGGGGCGCAGCCCCGCCTGTTTCAGACGGTCGATCACCTGGCTGTATGGACGGTTCATGGACATATCAGGTGCAAAAGCATATCACAAATCAAGGACATATCGCGTATATGGGGCCGCTTCGCCAAAAAATAAAGTGCTTATGAACAATAAACTGGCCGCATTTTTGGAACAAGTTAAAATAGCGTGGCCCGGAGGCCCCGCCCATTACGGCCTGCCTCCGACAAGCCCGGGGCATGCGCGACATTTGCGAAGATGCGACGGGGCTGGATTACGAGCATGGGCGCGTCGGTGCAGGCACGCCCACGATATTGTAGCCGCAATCCACATGGTGGATCTCGCCGGTGACGCCGCTCGACAGGTCGCTCAGCAGGTACAGGGCCGTGCCTCCCAACTCATCGAGGCGGACGCCGCGTTTCAACGGCGAGTGCAGCCGGCTCCAATTTAGGATGTCGAAGGCGTCACCGATCGCGTGTCCGGCAAGCGTCCTCATCGGCCCCGCCGAAATCGCGTTGACACGGATGTTGTCGGGACCGAGGTCGACGGCGAGGTAGCGCACGCTCGTCTCGAGCGCCGCCTTGGCGACGCCCATGACGTTGTAATGCGGCATCACACGCTGGGCGCCGGAAAAGGTAAGTGTAAGAAGACTGCCGCCGCCATTCATCAGCGCGGCCGCGCGTTTGGCGACGGCGGTAAAGGAAAAGCACGAGACATCCAGGGTCCGGACGAAGTTCTTCCGCGTCGTATCGACGTATCGGCCCGAGAGTTCCTCTTTGTCGGAATAGGCGATTGCGTGAACGACAAAATCCAGATCGCCCCATTCTTCATCCAAGGCGGCGAAGACGATGGCGATGCTCGCTTCATCCTCGACGTCGCAGGGGAGCACGATGGTGGCGCCGAGAGATTCGGCAAGCGGCTTCACGCGCTTGCCGAAGACCTGCCCCTGATAGGTGAAGGCCAATTCGGCGCCGTGCCGGCCCAAGGTCTTGGCGATCCCCCACGCGATGGAATGGTCGTTGGCAACCCCCATGATGAGGCCTTTTTTGCCGGCCATCAGTGCATTCGTATCGGCCATCCGGACGTCATTGGAAAGTAACGGGTGTGATCCCGTCAACCTTACCCAAGTTCCGTCGGGAGGAAAAGGGCGGACTTAGCCGCTGTTTTCGAGCCGCCTGAACAGCAAAGTGGCGTTCGTGCCGCCAAACCCAAAGCTGTTGGAAAGGACGCAATTCAGCGAAACGCCGTCGCGACGCTCGACCACGATCGGCATGCCGTCGGCCTCGGGGTCCAGCTCTTCGACGTTTGCCGAGGCGCAAATGAAATCGTTCTCCATCATCAACAGGCAATAAATGGCCTCGTGGACGCCGGCGGCCCCGAGGGAATGTCCGGTGAGCGATTTGGTCGAACTGAAGAAAGGAATGTAGTCGCGGTCGCGAAACACGTCCCGCATCGCTTCGAGTTCCCGCACGTCGCCCACCGGCGTGCTGGTGCCGTGGGCGTTGATGTAGTCGACCGGCTCCTCGACACCTGCCATCGCCATCCGCATGCACCGCACCGCGCCGTCGCCGGACGGCTGCACCATGTCGTAGCCGTCGGAGGTCGCGCCGTAGCCGGCAAGCTCGGCATAGATCTTGGCGCCGCGCGCCTTGGCATGCTCGAGCTCCTCCAGCACCACAACGCCGCCACCGCCCGCAATGACGAAGCCGTCGCGCTTGACGTCATAGGCGCGGGACGCCTGTTCCGGGGTGTCGTTGAAGTTCGAGGACAGCGCCGGCATGGCATCGAACAAGATCGTCATGCTCCAGTGCAGCTCTTCACCGCCCCCGGCAAAGACGATGTCCTGCTTGCCCAGTTGAATCAATTCGGCGGCGTTGCCAATACAATGCGCGCTGGTCGCGCAGGCGGAGCTTACGGAGTAATTCACCCCCTTGATCTTGAAGGGGGTGGCCAGGGTGGCCGAGTTGGTGCTCGACATCGTGCGCGGCACCATGAACGGCCCCACCTTCCGCGCGCCCTTCTCGCGCACGGTATCGGCGGCGAGCACAAGATTCTTCGTCGACGGCCCGCCGGACCCCATGATCAACCCGGTACGCTCGTTCGACACCTCGTCCTGCGTGAGCCCGGCATCGGCAATCGCCTGTTCCATCGCCAGGTAGTTATAGGCCGCGCCATCCCCCATGAAGCGCCGCACCTTGCGATCCAGGACATCCTCCAGGGTGACCTTCAGGGAACCGTGGACGTGGCTGCGGAACCCAAGGTCTCGGTAAACCTCGCAGAACGTAATCCCGGACCGCCCTTCACGCAGGGAGTCCAGCACTTCGTCCTTGTTGTTCCCGATGCTGGAGACGATCCCCAGACCGGTAACGACGGCTCGTCTCACGGGCGCCTCTTCACGCATCGCCGGTGGCGGTGAACACCCCCACCCGCAGGTTTTTGACCTCGTAAATCGGGCGGCCGGCCATTTTCACGACCCCGTCGGCGATGGCCAGCGTAAACTGCCGCCTGATCACGCGCTTGACATCGACATGATAGACGAGGTTCCCGGCCGTGGGGCGCACCTCGCCGGTGAGCTTCACCTCGCCCACGCTCAAAGCACGGCCGCGACCGGGCGCCTCGATCCAGCCCAGGAAGAAACCCACCAGTTGCCACAGGGCATCAAGACCGAGGCAGCCGGGCATCACCGGATCGGACTCAAAATGACAGTCGAAAAACCACAAATCCGGCCTGATATCCAGTTCCGCCAAAATTTCTCCCTTCCCGTACTGTCCCCCGTCTTCGGTAATCTTGACGATCCGGTCAAACATCAGCATGGGCGGCAGGGGCAACCGGGCATTGCCCGGGCCGAACAGCTTCCCATGCGCGCACTGCAACAAATCCTCGTATGTGTAACTGTTTTTCCTGTCCAAAATCTTTACGATCCGGCATGGAGTCCGACACGCGACCCGGAACAGCCGCCGGTCTCGCGCGCCGCCGCGGCCCCGGCACGTTCCCCGTCGGACACAGGGCCCCGGCCCACTTCGAGAAGGGCACAACTTCCCGCCCGGAAATCACCAATGGCTCGAACAGCTTCACCGACAAAGTCCACGGCCTTGAAGGAATTTGTCTCGCCGCCACGTGAGCACGGCCAATGGGCACCCGGCGCACGGTGTTCTTCCTTTAGTAACCTATATATGAACCGGATAGGCAAAAGGCGAGTCCCGGGCGCAACTGAAAACTACATACAAAACCTGACGTTAGGTGGGGGTAAGTAGCCAGGCAAACGTGAGTATAGCAAGGTGATCAACCGTTGCCGGGTTTTTCTCGGATGACATTCCTCAAACCCGCAGTGCCCAGATGACCTTGTGATTTGACCACGGCGCACCCGGATTCTGGTATAAGAATCATTACGTTATAGACGGATTTGGGGTGTCGATATGGCTCCCCCGATGGGTGATCGAAAGAGGGGGTTCTAAGGCTGGATTTTGACCGTCGCTTGAAGCTTGAGTTCCACGGTTCCAAGGTCACTTCCGACGCCGGGTCGTCGCCGTACCGGGGATGCCGTCGGACTGAGCGAGATTGCCGGGGACGTACTCACGGACACCCGTCGTGGGAAGAACGGTCGCCTCGCTTGCCGATCTTTCCGGGCATTGGATCGCCAGTGTGCACGACCGTCGTCCGCCGAAGATGATCATCCTTGACATGGACAGCAGCGACAGCCCGACACACAGCGACCATTCTTCCCACGACGGGAGAGGTGCGTCTGGATGACGAGAAAATTAGCCAAACGGACTCCCGAACACGGTCAAACCGCCAAAATCAGACCTTCGGATGGCCGCAGGAAAATTTAGCTATCCCTCGGGGTGCCCCGTTGGCACGATTTCCACGTATTCGGAGGTCATCTGGGAAATATCAGTCAGGAGGTTTGTTGGGGGAGAACACAAAGTGCTTCGCCCAGCGCCGGGCTCAGGACCTCGCGCAATTTGGCCAGGGCCCGGGCCTCGAGTTGGCGCACCCTCTCCTTGGAAATGCCCAAGTCGCGGGCCAGTGCCTCCAGAGTCGAGGCCACCTCGAACAGATAACGCCTGCGGATGATCAACCGTTCACGTTCGGGCAGGATGGCGAGCGCCCTGGTCAGCAAAGTAGCGACGAACTTCCGCTCATTGGTCTCGGAAAGGACTTCCTCCGGCGTCGGCCGGTCGTCGGCGAGATTATCGATCCATTCGAGATTGCCGGCGTCGGAGCCGCCGAGCGGCACATGCAGGGACTGATCCCGGCGCGCCAGCCTCTTCGCCACCGTCAGGGCATCGGCGAGCCGTACGTTCGACCGTTTGGCCCAGGCGGCCAAATTCCTAAGCGATTCCTCGCCCAAGCCGTCGGCGCCTTCGCGGATATCGTCGCGCATGCGCCTCAAGCTGAAGAACAGGGATTTCTGTGCCGCCGTGGTGCCGACCCGGACCAGCGACCAGGACCGCACCACATGGTCCTGGATCGCCGCCCGGATCCACCACATCGCGTAGGTCGCGAGGCGTACGTTCCGCTCCGGATTGAACCGGCGCACCGCCTCGATCAGCCCGACGGTGCCCTCTTGAATGAGGTCGGCCATGGGCACGCCGTAGAGGCGGTAACGCCTGGCGATCTTGATGACGAAGCGCAAATGGCTGTTGATCAGCCGCCCGGCGGCGGCGGCATCGCCTTCTTGGCAGCGGCGCGCCAGCTCGACCTCCTCGTTGCGCGTCAACATCGGCTGGCGCCACGCCTGGCGCAGGAAACCGGACGACGTGCTGGGCCGGTCCGGCGGCGTTGCTTGGGATCTGGTAGCGCTCATCCCCCCGCTCCCTTCGCCGGCAATTTGGCATAGCCTTCGCCGAAGTCAAATCAAATCCCGGCACCCGGGGCCGTTGCCGGTATGAGTGCCGGATGACGGGCCGGTGAACGAGATTGTGGCCCTAGTTCTTACTTTCATAGGAGGGTGACACATCCGACGGCCTTGCGGGTTTTTGGGGCTAAAGACCGGCCTTAAAGACCGGCCAAAAGCAGGTCCGGCACGTCGGTGATGACGCTGTCGACGCCCCAGGAGATGAGTTCCCGCGCGCGGGCCGGCTCGTTCACCGTATAGACCAGGAGCGCCAGCCCCTCATCCTTGATTTGCCGCGCACGGGCCCGGTTCAGCGCCTTGTGATTGCAATGAAGGCTGAAGCAGCCTAGCGCCCGCGCCGCGCTCTCCCATCCCGGCGCCAGACGGGACAGCAAAAGGCCAAGGGGCAGCTCGGCCGACGCCTCGCGCGCCGCCTCGAGCACCTCGGGGCTGAAACTCGACAGCAGGGGCAAGCCCGCGTCCCGTCGTCCCGATCGCGCCGCGATACGGGCGGCGCATCGTCCCGCTTCGCGTTCCCGGCCCGGCGTCGGCTTGACCTCGATATTGGCGCCGAGCCCGAGATCGCCGAGAATCTCCAATGCCTCTTCCAGGCTCGGCACCCTTTCGCCGGCGTAACCGCCGCCGGCTTCGAACCAGGAACCGGCGTCGAGCGCCCCGAGTTCCGCCATGTCGCAATCGGCGACACTGCCTCGGCCGTTCGTCGTCCGCTCCAGATCGGCGTCATGGATGACGGCGAGGCGCGAATCGCGGGTGATGCGAACATCGAACTCGACCCATCCGGCACCCGCCTGCTTGGCCTTGCGGAAACCCCCGAGGGTGTTTTCCGGCGCCAGTGCCGCCGCCCCGCGGTGTCCGATGATCTTCGGCGGTTCGCTCACGGATCGAGTGTAGGGGAACGGCGCAGCGGCGCAAAGCCGAACCGTGCTCTAAGCTCACGGCAAACGAAAAAGGAGGCGTAGCTGACCTTTATCGGTTCCTCTCCCGGTCCCATGCGCCGGCGCCGGGCGCTGTCGCGCGTTCCCGGCGCCGGGTGCCAACCGGGTTATCCGGCCGCCTTGGTATCGCGCGGCTTGTCACCGGGCTTGTCGTCGCCTTCCAGGGTCAGGTCTTCGCCCGTCTCCTGATCGACGGCGCGCATGCTCAGTCTCACCTTGCCGCGGTCGTCGATGCCGAGCACCTTGACCCTGACGGTGTCACCCTCGTTCACCACGTCGGTGACCTTGTTGACCCGCCTCGGCAACAGTTCGCTGATATGCACCAAGCCGTCTCGTGAGCCGAGGAAATTGACGAACGCACCGAAGTCGAGGACCTTCACCACCTTGCCGGAGTAGATGACCCCCACTTCCGGCTCGGCGACGATGGAGCGGATCCATTCGATGGCCTTTTCCGAGGCCTCGTTATCGACCGCCGCCACCTTGATGGTGCCGTCGTCCTCGATGTCGATCTTGGCGCCGGTGACCTCGCAGATTTCGCGAATGATCTTGCCGCCGGTGCCGATCACCTCGCGGATCTTGTCGCGCGGGATGACTATGATCGTGATCCTGGGCGCGTTCTCGCTGACCGCCTCGCGGGCGTCGCTGAGCGACTTGGCCATCTCGCCGAGGATATGCAGACGCCCCTCGCGCGCCTGTTCGAGGGCGATTTTCATGATCTCCTCGGTGATCGAGGTGATCTTGATGTCCATCTGCAAGGACGTGATGCCATCGGCGCTTCCGGCGACCTTGAAATCCATGTCGCCGAGATGGTCCTCGTCGCCGAGGATATCGGAAAGGACGGCGAATTTTTCCCCTTCCTTGATCAGGCCCATGGCGATTCCGGCGACGGATTTGGGTACCGGAACGCCGGCGTCCATCAACGAAAGCGATGTACCGCAAACCGTCGCCATGGAAGAGGAGCCGTTGGATTCGGTGATCTCGGAGACCACCCGGATGGTGTAAGGGAAATCATCCTTCGTCGGCATGACCGCCTTCAACGCCCGCCAGGCGAGCTTGCCGTGACCGATCTCCCGGCGCCCCGGCGAGCGCAGGAAAGACGCCTCGCCCACCGAATAGGGCGGGAAGTTGTAGTGGAGGAGGAAATGTTCGCGGTAATCCCCGGCAAGCGCATCGATGATCTGTTCGTCCTGGCCGGTGCCAAGCGTGGTGACGACCAGTGCCTGGGTCTCACCGCGGGTGAAAAGCGCGCTGCCATGGGCCCGGGGCAGGACCCCGACCTCGCACTGGATGGGACGCACCGTTTTGGTATCGCGTCCATCGATGCGCCGGCCGGTCTCCAATATGGAGCCACGCACGATGTCCTTCTCCAGACCCTTGAACAGTGCCGACAATAATTCCGGTTCGAACTCTTCCGGCCCCAACTGCTCGAGCATCGCCGCCTTGACCCCGTCGATCTTGTCGCGCCGGGCCCCCTTGTCGGCCTCGCCATAGGCGGCGCGCAGTTCGCTTTCGCCAAGCTCCTTCACCCGCCGAGTGGCGTTTTCGAGTTCCGCCGGCGGATCGGGCAAATCCCAGGGCGTTTTTGCGCTTACCTCGGCGAGGTCGATGATGAGATCGATGACCGGCTGGAAATGCTGGTGGCCGAAAGTGACGGCGCCGAGCATAACCTCTTCCGAAAGCTCGCTGGCCTCGGATTCGACCATCAACACCCCTTCCTGGGTGCCGGCGACGACGAGATCGAGGTCTGAATTCTCCATCTCGTCGATCTGCGGATTGAGGACGAATTCGCCGTCGATTCGGCCGACCCTGGCGGCGGCAATCGGCCCCATGAAGGGGATGCCCGAAAGGGTCAGCGCCGCCGAGGCGCCGACCAGGGCGACGATGTCCGGATCGTTCTCCAGATCATGGCTCACCACCGTGCAGATCACCTGGGTCTCGTTGTGAAACCGCGGATGGAACAGGGGGCGGATGGGCCGGTCGATCAGGCGCGAGGTCAGGGTTTCCTTCTCGCTGGGCCGGCCTTCGCGTTTAAAAAATCCGCCGGGAATCTTGCCGGCGGCAAAGGTCTTTTCCTGGTAGTTGATCGTCAGCGGGAAAAAGTCGATCCCCACGCGCGGTTCCTTCTGGGCGACGGCGGTGCAAAGCACGGAGGTCTCGCCGTAGGTGGCGAGAACGGCGCCGTCGGCCTGGCGGGCGATCTTCCCGGTCTCGAGGACCAGCTTGCGCCCTGCCCATTCGATTTCTTTCCTATGTACATCAAACATGTCTTTCTTCCTTCCAATGCCGGTCCCGTCCCTATGACGGGCCAGCCTTCTTGCAATTCATATGGCTCCGGCCCCATGCGCCGCGAGGTTATCCACCATGGGATCCCTCCTATCGGCGCAGGCCGACGCGTTCGATCAGTTGCGCGTAACGGTCTTCGTTCTTGCGCTTCAGGTAATCCAGCAGCCGCCGGCGTTTTCCGACCATGATGATGAGGCCGCGCCGGGAATGGTAATCATGCTTATGGATCTTGAGGTGTTCGGTGAGGTTGCCGATCCTTTCGCTCAGGATCGCGACCTGCACCTCGGGCGAACCGGTGTCGCCTGTATTCGTTGCGTACTCCTTGACTAGCGCGTCCTTTCGCTCGGACGTTATCGACATCGCATCTCTCCGATGGTTAGAGGTTCAGAACACGCACCGGACGTATTTCGCCGTGTTCGACACGGGCCAGAGCCACAAGCTTGCCCCGGGTCATCGCACAGACGACCGTGCCTTCGGACATTTGGCTTGAAGGCTCCGATTTATCGGTGCGGAACACCTGCACGGCCCGGCCCTTGCGCAGGGCCTCTGCCTGGTTCTCCGTCAAGGCCAGTGCCGGGATGTCGTCCAGCGCGGTCTCGACCGGAAGCAGGAGTTCCAATTGCGCCGCACTATGCCCCAGCGCGACGAGTTTATCTAGGGAAATCGCCATGTCCTCGGTGAAGGGATGGACCCTGGTCCGTCGCAACTGGGCGACGTGGCCAAGGGTGCCAAGCCGGGCCGCCAGATCCCGCGCCAAGCTGCGGATATAGACGCCCTTGCCGCAGATAACCTCGAACTCCGCGTGGTCCGGGTCGAGGATCCGCAAAAGCTTCAGGTCCCGGATCGTCACCAGGCGGGGGGGAAGCTCAAACCGATTTTCGCCGCGCGCCAGCTTGTAGGCGCGCCGGCCCTTGACCTTGATGGCCGAAAAGATCGGCGGGACCTGAGAGATTTCACCGACGAAATCGCCGAGTGCCGCCTCGATCTCTTGCCGTTCCGGGCGCACCTCGCTGGTTGCCGTCACCTCGCCCTCGGCGTCCTCGGTCGTACGCGCCTCGCCCCAACGTAAGGTGAAGCGGTAGGTCTTCTCGCCGCTCATGACATAGGAGACGGTCTTCGTGGCTTCGCCAAGCGCCACCGGCAGGACCCCGGTCGCCAAGGGATCGAGAGTGCCGCCATGGCCGGCCTTGGCGGCGTTCAGCGCCTTACGGACACGCGCCACGACAGCCGCCGAGGAGATGCCCGAAGGCTTGTCCACCACCAGCCAGCCGTGGATCGGGCGGGCGCCCGGCGCCGGCTTGCGTCTACGCCCCATGGCGTTTGATCCCGCCCGATGTCGCCTCGCCGGGTTTCACCGCGCCCGGGGCGGCGGCGGCGCTCTCCTCGCCGGCGGTGAGACCCTTACCGATGTCGCGGGCAACCGCCGGATCGCGCAACAGGGACTCGATGTGCGACATGTACTCGAATGACATATCGGGCTCGAAGGAGACCGTGGGGACGAATTTCATGCGCACCTCGCGCGCGATCTGACCGCGGAAATAGGGGGCGGCGCGGCGCAACGCGGAGATCACCGCATCCACATTCGCGCCGCCCAACGGGGTGACGAACACGGTGGCGTTCTTGAGGTCGGCGCTGGCGCGGACTTCGGTGACGGTGATCGGAACGCCGGCGAGGTCCGGATCGCGGAAATTCGACCGCTCCAGTATCCGCGCGATCCCATGGCGCAGTTCCTCGCCGACGCGAAGCTGGCGCTGGGAAGGGGTTTTGTCATGCCGTCTTTTCGAGCCCATCTCAACCGGCCACGATGATTCAAACAAACACACTGTTGGCGCTAGATCCGGAACGTGCCGTCCGCCACGGGCGCCCTAAAGCGTGCGGGCGATCTCCTCGATTTCGAAGCACTCGATCACGTCTGCGGCCTGGATATCCTGATAATTCTCGAAGGCCATGCCGCACTCAAATCCCTCCTTGACCTCGCGGACCTCGTCCTTGAAGCGCTTGAGGCTCTTGAGGGAGCCCTCGTGGATAACGATGCTGTCACGCAGCAGCCTGACCTTGGCCCCGCGTTTGACGAGTCCTTCGGTGACCATGCAGCCCGCGACCTTGCCGACCTTGGTGACGGAGAAGACCTCGCGAATCTCGGCATTGCCCAACAGGGACTCCTTGATCGTCGGCGACAGCATGCCGCTCAAGGCCGCCTTGATGTCGTCGGTCAGATCGTAGATGACCGAATAGTACCGGATTTCCACGTTATCGCGCCGCGCCAGGTCCCGCGCCTGCGGATTGGCGCGAACGTTGAAGCCGACGATCAGCGCATCCGTCGTGTTCGCCAGCGTGACATCGGATTCGTTGATGCCGCCGACGGCGGAGTGGAGCACGCGCACGGCGACCTCGTCGGTGGAAAACTTCTCGAAGGCGCCGATGATCGCCTCCAAGGTACCGTGCACATCCGTCTTGACGATCACCGGAAGCTCGCTCAACCCACCATCGGCGATCTTCAACAGCAACTGCTCGACGGTGCCCCGGGCGCCAATGGCGGCGCGCGCATCGCGCAGGCTACGCTGGCGGAATTCGGTGACCTGACGCGCCCGCGCCTCGTTCTCGACGACGGTGAATTCGTCGCCGGCCAACGGCGTCCCGTTCAGCCCCAGCACTTCGACCGGCATGGAGGAATCCGCCTCTTCCACCTTGCGGCCGCGATCATCGATCAGGGCGCGGACATGTCCCCATTCGCGGCCGGCAACGAACACGTCACCGATCCTGAGCGTGCCGCGCTGCACCAAGACGGTCGCCACGTTGCCCCGGCCCCGCTCGATTTTGGCCTCGACCACCACCCCGTCGGCCGGCCGGTCCGGGTTGGCCTTGAGCTCGAGGATCTCCGACTGCAGCAGGATGATCTCTTCCAGCTTGTCGAGATTGGTTCCCTCCTTGGCCGAAACCTCGACGGCGAGAACCTCGCCGCCCATGGATTCGAGCACGATCTCGTGCTGCAACAGCTCCTGGCGCACCTTGTCGGTATCGGCGCCGGGCTTGTCGATCTTGTTGATGGCGACGATGATCGGCACCTCGGCGGCCTTGGCGTGGTGGATCGCCTCGACGGTTTGGGGCTTGACCCCGTCATCGGCGGCGACAACCAGAACGACGATGTCCGTCACCTTGGCGCCGCGCGAGCGCATGGCCGTGAACGCCTCGTGGCCCGGCGTGTCGAGGAAGGTGATGTGGTTTCCCGACTTGAGCTCCACCCGGTAGGCGCCGATATGCTGGGTGATGCCGCCGGCCTCGTGGCTGGCGACATCGGTCTGGCGCAGAGAGTCGAGAAGAGACGTCTTGCCGTGATCGACGTGGCCCATGATGGTGACCACCGGCGCCCGGGGCTTGAGGCTCTCCTCGGTGTCGGGCGCGCCCTCGAGGCCGACCTCGACATCGGATTCGCTGACACGTTTGACGTTATGGCCGAATTCGGCGACCAAAAGCTCCGCCGTGTCGCCGTCTATGGTCTGGTTGATCGTCGCCATCACGTCCATCTTCATCAGTGCCTTGATCACCTCGGTGCCGCGCTCGGCCATGCGGTTCGACAATTCCTGGACGGTAATCGATTCCGGGATCACGACGTCGCGCACGACCTTGACCAATTCCACCGGGGTCGCGGCTTGCTGGGCGCGTCTTTCCCGCTCGCGCTGGCGGCGCACCGAGGCCAGGCTGCGGACCCGTTCATGGGCGTCATCGTCGAGCGCCCGCGCGATCGTCAGCTTACCGCCACGGCGGCGTTCAACGTCCCTGCGCAGGGACAGGCTGGGCCGCCTTGCCTCGGACCGCCCGCCCCGCTTCGGCCGTTTCTCCAAGGCCTCTTCCGCGGCGGCTTCCTCTATCGCCTTGGCGGACACCGGGGGCGCTTTCAGTTTCTCCGCGGCGCGCCCGTCGGGCGCCGGTTCGGCCGCGGGCGCCGTCTCTCCCGTGACCTCCCCTGCCTCTTCCTTGACTTCCTCCGGTTCCTCGGGCTCGGGTGCCGGCGCCTCCCCGATCACCGTCTCCGGGACAACATCGGCGACCTTTGCGCGGAGTTCCTCCTCCGCGCGCGCCATTCTTTCTTCTTCCGCGTCCTTGCGAACCTGCTCGCCGGCGCGGATCGCCCCCTCGAGCGCCCGGGCCCGCGTCGCCTTTTCCTGCTCGGTCAGGGCCCGAAGCTCGGCCTCCCGGGCCGTTTCCCCCGCGCGCGCGGTTACCGCCGCCTTCGCCCCTCCCGCCAGCGCCTGCTCAGCCGCGACCTCTGCCCCCGGCTTGACCTCGGTCATGCGGCCGCCGTCGCCGGGCGCATAAGTCCGCTTCTTCTTGACCTCGACTCGGACCGCCTTGGAGCGGCCATGGGAGAAGCTCTGGCGAATCTGGCCGGATTCGACCGTCTTTTTCAGCTCCAGACGGCCGGGCCGCGACAGGGTCAGCGGCTTCTTCCCTTGTTGTTCGTTCGTGGCGTCCGTCATCCTAAACCGACTCTCTAAACCAACTCTCCGGCCGTCGATTCTCTCACCGCCGGTGCCGCACCGGACCGCAATCCGGCGAGGCGCCCGGCTTCCACCTGGAAGCGCGTGGCCAAACGGCCGTGGCCAAGCGCGACGTGCATCACATGGCCGCGCCCCAGCGCCGCCGCCAATTCCTCGCCCCTGAAAAGGTCGATCAGGGGCAAATCCGGCGCCAGCGCCCACAATTTGGCGCGGCCCCCCTCGGCACTTTCCAGCGCCGTCACCAACACCGCCGCCTTGCCGGCATCGAGCATGGCGGTGACCTTTTCGAACCCCGCGGCGACGATCCCGGCGCGCCGCGCGAGCCCCAGCAGATCGAGACAGCGCCCTGCCAGCAGGTGTTCCACCTGATCGGCCAAATTCTCGCCGATCACGACCTCCGCCTTGGCCGATCGTTGGAACAGGCTGCCGGCGCAAGCGGTATTTATCACATCCCGGCGCGCGCTCAACCAAATTCCCCGGCCCGGCAACGTGCCGGCGATATCGGGCACCAGGCGCCGTCCGGGACCGACGACGAACCGCACCAGGCGTTCACGGGGCGAAACCTCGCCGCTGACGATGCATCGCCGCATGTTCCCGGTCGCGTCCCCGCCCTTTTGGGCGGATCCGGGTCCGGATTCGCGTGCCGCTCTCGCCATCCTTGCCAGTTTTCACCCCCCCTCAGTCGTCTTCTTGGCCGGTGAGACTTCCCCGCCAACCGTTCCACCGGCGACTTCTTCCTCCTCGGCCTCGGGCGTAGGTTCGGCTTCCCCGCCCTCCTGTCCGGCCGGCTCGGTGGCGGAAGCCGTCTCTTCGGACGGTATTTCTTCGCCGCCCGGCTCTCCTTCGGCCGAAGTTTCGTCCGTCTCATCGTCCTCGAACCAGTGGGCACGAGCGGCCATGATCACCTTGTCGGCGTCCTCGGCCGTGATCTCGCCTTCCGGCAGCAACTCCAGAAGCTCGTCGCTCGCGAGGTCGGCCAAATTATCGCGCGTCGTGATCCCTTTTTCGCCGAGATGCACGAGCGCCTCCGAGGTCAGGCCCGGTATCTCGGCCAAATCCTCGGCGACGTTGAGTTCACGCCGCCTGACGGCCAGCTTCTCCTCGCGTTCGGTGAGATAGGCCTGGGCGCGGGCGTGCAATTCCTGGGCAACGTCCTCGTCGAACCCCTCGATGGCGCACAGATCCTCGACCGGCACGAAGGCGACCTCCTCGACCGCCGAAAATCCCTCGGTGACCAGCAGATGCGCGATCATGTCGTCGACATCGAGGGTCTCGATGAACATCCGCGAACGGCTGTGGAACTCCTCGGTCCTGCGTTCCGATTCCTGCGCTTCCGTCAGGATGTCGATGTACCAGCCGGTGAGTTGAGAGGCGAGGCGCACGTTCTGCCCGCGCCGGCCGATGGCGAGGCTCAACTGATCATCGGGCACCACGACCTCGATGCGGTTGGCGTCCTCGTCCAGCACCACCTTGGTGACTTCCGCCGGCGCCAAGGCGTTGACGACGAAGGTGGCGTGATCCGCCGACCATGGGATGATGTCGATCTTCTCGCCCTGCAACTCGCCGACCACGGCCTGGACGCGGCTGCCGCGCATGCCGACGCATGCGCCGACGGGGTCGATGCTGGAATCGTTGGACAGGACGGCGATCTTGGCCCGGCTTCCGGGGTCTCGGGCGACCGACTTGATCTCGATGATGCCGTCATAGACTTCCGGCACTTCCTGGGCGAACAACTTGGTGGTGAATTCCGGCCGCGTGCGCGACAGGAAAATCTGCGGTCCCCGCACTTCCTCGCGCACATCGTAAATGTAGGCGCGGACGCGATCGCCCTGGCGTAGATTTTCGCGGGGTACGCACTCGTCGCGTCTCAGCACGGCTTCGGCGCGGCCGAGGTCCACCGTCACGTTGCCGAACTCCACCCGCTTGACGAGGCCGTTGACGACTTCGCCGACCCGGTCCTTGTATTCCGCGTACTGGCGTTGGCGTTCGGCCTCGCGAACCTTCTGGACGATGACCTGCTTGGCGGTCTGCGCGGCGATACGGCCGAAATCGATGGGTGGCAAGGGATCGATGATGAATTCGCCGATCTCGGCATCGGATTTCAGCGCCAGCGCGTCCCCGAGCGAGATTTGCATCGCTTGGTCCTCGACCGGATCGGCCACCTCGCGATAACGCCAGAGGCTGATCTGTCCGGTCGTCCGGTTGATATCGGCGCGGATATCGTATTCGTGGCCGTATTTCGAACGGCCCGCTTTCTGGATCGCCTGCTCCATGGCTTCCAGCACTTCCTCGCGGTCTATGCCCTTTTCGCGGGCGACATTGTCCGCCACCTGCAGCAGTTCCGGTTTGACCAATCCCAGGGTCGCTTCCATCGTCATCTCGATCTACACCCTTCTTTGCCGTTCCGTCGCGGCAATCAGTTCATCCGATAGTACCAGTTTCGCCCGGTGGATTTCGCCAAAGGGCAATTCGGTCTCTCCCTCGGCAAGCGCGATACGCACGCCTGCCTCCGTCGTCCCCAGAAGCTTGCCGCGAAACCGCTTGCGGCCGGAAATGGGCCTGGCGGTTTCAATCTTGGCCTCGAACCCCGTGAAGCGCTCGAAGTCCTGAGAGCGCACCAAGGGACGGTCGATGCCGGGCGAACTCACCTCCAGGGTGTAGGGCCCCGGCAGCGGGTCCTCGACATCGAGAACCGCCGAAACGGCGTGGCTGATCTCGGCGCAATCGTCGACCGTCATGGCGCCGCCGTCCCGGCGTTCCGCCATTACCTGCAGGGTGGTGCGGACCGTGCCTTGCACCATCACCCTGACGAGGTCGAAATCCATGGCTTCGAGTACGGGTTGGAGCAAAGCTTCCACCCGGTCACGCGCTTGGTTCATAGCTACCCTTCCGCGCCCGGAGTTCCCAGGGGGTTGCGACGCCCGGGCACCTGATCAGCAATCTCGGGCCGGTCGGCCGGACCACGGCCAACAAAAAAGCCGGCCGGTGGTCCAACCCCCGAACGACTTAACCTTATGAACCGGCCCGAATTTAACGTTGCTAGAAATATAGCCATCTTCGGCGCCGCTTCAAGTGTTTTAGAAGGCATTAGAAGGCTTTTATCTCAACTTTCTCATTCACCGAGAAGACCGTGCCTGGGGTCTCCGGCGGCGTTGAAATCCCAGGAAAACGCAGACCCTGCCCTGATCGGCGGCCTTGCCCTCGTAACGCGTGGGAATCGATTCCTCGGGGCGTTCGCGCCACGACCGCGGGCCACGGGCAAGCCAAACGAAATCGGGATGGTCGAGAACATGCTCGAGTGTCCAGCGGACGTAGCCCGCATCGTCGCTGGCGAATCGAAACTCTCCTTCGTCCTTGAGAACCGAGGCCAGTGCATCAAGGTTCGCCGGCAAGATGAAGCGGCGCTTATGGTGTCTCTTTTTCGGCCACGGGTCGGGGAACAAAATGTCGACGCGGCCGATACTGGCCGGCTCGAGCCTCTCGATCAACGCCCGCGCGTCGTCCATCAGCACCCGGATGTTGTTGAGGCCATGGCGCTCGATCTCACGCAGCAGGCTGGCGACCCCGTTGATATAAGGCTCGCAACCGATGAAGCCGATCTCCGGGTGGTTCAGGGCCTGAGCCGCCAGGTGTTCGCCGGCGCCGAAACCGATCTCGAGCCAGACGTCCTCTGGCCAAACGTCCGCTGGAACGAATCCGCCAACGGCGTTTCCGGCCCCGGCCGCCGGATCCGAAGCCCCCCCGGCGAACAGGGCGCCGGGGTCAAGGGGGACGTCCGCTTCGGCCGGGACATCGATGGCGAGGCGCGGCAACAGATCGGCGAGGAGGGCCTCGCGGCCCGGTCTCAATCGCCGACCGCGGCGCCGGCCATAGAGGATGCGCCGCCGCTCGCCCAGGCTGGGATCAGATCCGGGTTTCATCGCTAACCCGGATATTTCATGAAGGGAACGGAATTTGCGGCGAGCGATGTTTGTCCAAGGCGGTGTGCGAAGCCGAAAGTCATAGCCATGGCTCGAGGTTTGGTGCGCCGATTTGGATATACCGGGCCGGCGCAAAACCGTTCACCCGAGGAGGGTATCAAACGCCCCTTTTCGAAAAACGAATCAAGCCCTTGAAACAAAACACTTAACACACCCCGACGGAGCGCCTTCATGAAATATTCGGGCTAGCTTGTCCCGAGCAATCCGCCTTTCGAGGCCGGCTCCCCGGCTTCCCGCCGCAACCGCGTGGCAGCGGACAACGCTTCGACCGGCCAACCACGATCGGCCGGTCAACCGAAGGCAGACTTCAAATCGGCGACCAGGTCCTCACGCTCCCACGAAAACCCGCCGTCGGGGTCCGGCGCGCGGCCAAAATGGCCATACGCCGCCGTGCGTGCGTAGATCGGCTTGTTGAGTTCCAAATGCTCTCGGATGCCGCGCGGGCTCAAATCCATGACCTCCTGTAGAACACCGGCGAGCTTTTCCTCGTCGCCCTGCCCCGTGCCGCAGGTGTCGACATAAACCGACAGCGGTTTGGCGACACCGATGGCATAGGAAATCTGAATGATGCAGCGCTCCGCAAGGCCGGCGGCGACCACGTTCTTGGCGAGATAGCGCGCGGCATAGGCGGCCGAGCGGTCGACCTTGCTGGGGTCCTTGCCCGAAAAGGCGCCGCCGCCATGGGGCGCGGCGCCGCCGTAGGTGTCGACGATGATCTTGCGCCCGGTCAGGCCGGTATCGCTGTCCGGGCCGCCGATGACGAAACGGCCGGTCGGGTTGACGTAGAATTCCTCCTCATCGCACATCCAGCCCTCGGGCAGCACGTTCTCCACATGGGGGCGGACGATCTCGCGCACTTCGTCCTGCGACAATTCGGCGTCGTGCTGGGTCGACACCACCACCGAGGTCGCGCGTACCGGCATTCCCTTCGAATACAGCAACGTGACCTGGCTCTTGGCATCGGGGCCAAGGCCGGGCTCCGCCCCGGAATGACGGGCCTCGGCGAGCGAGCGCAGGATCGCGTGCGCATAATAGATCGGCGCCGGCATCAGCACCTTGGTCTCGCGGCAGGCATAGCCGAACATCACCCCCTGGTCGCCGGCGCCTTCATCCCTGTTGCCCTTGGCGTCAACGCCAAGGGCGATATCCTCGGATTGGCCGTGGATGTAAATTTTCACCGCCGACTTCTGCCAGTGGAACCCTTCCTGCTCGTAACCGATCTCCTTGACGCAGGATCGAGCCACCTTTTCCATGTGTTCGTGGGTGATCGAGTCGGGGCCGCGGACCTCTCCCGCCATGACGATGAGTTTCCTGGTCACCATCGTTTCGGCGGCGACACGGGATTCAGGGTTCGCGGTCAGGAACATGTCGACCACGGCGTCGGAAATGCGGTCGCAAATCTTGTCTGGATGGCCCTCGGAAACGGATTCGCTGGTAAAGAGAAAATCACCCTTGGACACGGACGGAACCTCCGGCTGATGGTTTGATATTCGCGACTGGGACGCCGGCGGCGATCCCACCGTCTGCGGCGGCCATGCGGCTGATCTCGCGACGTTGCCCGCCGGTCGAATCGGCCCCGGCCCCGGCAGGCTGTTCCACCCCGCCCCAAGGACTCGGCGGTGCGCGCACTGTCGTTGGCGCGCACATGTCGCAACCTTTATGCGTTCAGTCAAGAGGATTCGGCGACGACCCCCGCCACCCTACGGTTGACGGGATACGGTACCGGGAACACGGCCCGGCAAGGCCGCGGCTTGGGTGAATTTTCAGGAAGCTTTGCCGAGAGCCTTCAGGAGATCCAGAACACGCTTGCGCAGCTTGGGGTCGGTGACCCGGTAATAGGCGCGGATCAATTCCACGGTCTCGCGCTTGGAAAGCGAATCCGGTTCGAGCACCGACGCCGGCGCCTCGCTGAGACCTCTGGCCCGCCGCTTGCCGCCACCCGCCGCTGCCGGAGAAAGGTCCTCGAAGAAAAAGGACACCGGCACGTCCAGCGCACGGCCCAGGTTGAACAGCCGCGAAGCGCCGACGCGGTTGACGCCGCGCTCGTATTTCTGAATCTGCTGGAAGGTGAGCCCGACGGCCCTGCCGAGCTTTTCCTGGCTCATGCCAAGCAGGTTGCGGCGCAAGCGCACCCTGAAACCGACATGGATGTCAATGGGGTGGGGACCACGGAGGGAAGCCTGTTTTTTTACGCGTTTACGTGCACGAGGTGACCTAGGCATTTTACGACTTCATCTAATGCTAATTTATATAAAGAAATTCATACACATGTATGCAGCATCGGCGAGAGTGCCGTCAACAGAAATTCCGTAAACCTAGGTTCACTTCCGGGAGGCGGGCGGAAGCGGCCCGAAGGGACCCCAAAGTGCTCTCAATCGCGATCTCTCCGGCCACCGCGCCGGGGTGGTGGTGGCGAAGCGATGAATGCCAGACCGGCGGCGATGGTCAACAGTCCGAGCAAAATCCAGCCGCCGAATCGGGCATAGGGGGTGAGCCCTTCGAGCGGCAATGGCAGGGGACTGTCGAGAACCCCGTCGACGCCGAGACCAAGGCGGGCGATCACCCGGCCATAAGGATCGACGACAGCCGATATGCCGGTATTGGCCGCGCGCACCAGGGCCAGGCCCTCCTCGACGGCGCGCAAGCGGGCGGCGGCG
The DNA here is from genome assembly GCA_022545545.1 of Pseudomonadota bacterium. GTDB lineage: Bacteria > Pseudomonadota > Alphaproteobacteria > SMXQ01 > SMXQ01 > JACZQV01. Next base: position 16,873 of record JACZQV010000006.1, on the reverse strand, counting down.
AAATGCTGATAGGGGCCGGTGCTTTCGCCGAACCAGGCGTCGTTCGTCAGGTTCAAGAGCCAGCGCGGCCGATTTCGCGGATCGAGGACATTACCTGGGAATATCACTTCGTAACAGATCAGTAGGCTGACCGGTGGCAGGCCTGGAAGCGCGAGGGTCATGGGCCCCGGCCCGGCCGAGAAATCCACCGCGCCGCGGGTGATCTTTTTCACCGGCAAGACGCCGCGCAAGGGCACATATTCACCGAAGGGGACGAGATGAAACTTGTCGTAAGTTCCGACGATGCGGGCGCTTTCGTCGATGGCGTGGGCGCTGTTCCACACCTGGAACGGTTTAACGCCGGTAGGGGTGGCGCGAATCGCGCCTGTGATGACCAAACCTTTCGGCGGCACGACGGCGGCGATGGCGGCGCGCGCCTCGCCGTCGCGGACGACGATATAGGGAACCGCGGTCTCGGGCCAGATGACATGTGTCACTTTTTCAAAACCCGGGCCTTTGGTCATCGACAGGTATTTGCGGAAGTTGGCGGCACGTTCGCTGGGGCTCCATTTGAGCCGCTGGTCGATATTGGCCTGCACCAGACGCAGCCGGACACCGGGCACCACGGAGCCATCGGACCCTGCCGCCGGCGCCGGGTCCACTATCGCCGGCGCCGAGGCCAGCCGGACCTCGCCCGCCGCCCAAAGGACGCCGAACAGCGCCGTCATGACGACGAGGGCCGCCCAACGCCGGTCCCGCCCCGCACCCGCGTCCGCCCCGCCGCCCACGGGATCGCCAAGCGTCGCCGGCGCCGCCGCCAGCGCCACGGTCAGCAGGCTCAACCCATAGGTGCCGGTCACGGCCACGGTCTGGCTCACGGCGTCCGAGAAGACCCACGCGGTGCCGATGAGGTTCCAGGAAAATCCCGAAAGGACATGCCCGCGCAGCCACTCGACCCCGGCCCAGGCCGCCGCGAGAACCAGGACACGCCCGGCCCCTCTCGCGCCGCTGAGCCGGACAGCCGCCGCCGCGAGGCCGGGGAAAATGGCGAGACCGGCTGACAGGCCGGAGACCGCGAAAGGAACCAGCCAGCCGAATCTATCGGCATCGACCAGCAAGGAATTGGTGATCCAGTAGAGTCCGGTCACGAAATGGCCGAAGCCGAACCACCAGCCGGCGGTAAATGCGGCACGGGCCGGGGAGCGGGCGGAGCCGGCGCCGTCGATGAGCCAGAGGAGCCCGGTGAAGGCCACGGCAAGGAGGGGAACGGCAAAGAGCGGCGGCAGCGCAGCGGTCGCAAGGGCGCCCAGACCAACCGCCACCAGGCGGCGGGGCCACCCCGCGAGCGCCGTCGTCCGCCGCGCCAGGTCATGCGGCGAAAACAGACGCCGGCGCGAGACCGGGGAACCGCCGGCGCGCCGCCGCCGAGGCCTATTGGTCTTCTGGCCGCTCACTGTCCAAGGAGTTTGTCCGGCCAAGGGGTTTGTCCGGCGGCGATGCGGTGGTCTCGGGCGCCGTCTGGGGTAAATTGCGCAAGCGCAGCCTCTTGATGCGGCGCGGATCGGCGTCGATGACCTCGAATTCGAGGCCCGAGGGGTGGCGGATAACCTCGCCGCGGCCGGGCACCCGTCCGATGAGGGAGAATACCAGCCCGCCCAAGCTATCGATATCCTCCTCCCGTTCCTCGGGCGTCAACACCGGTCCGAGCTTCTCCTCGAGCGTCTCGATGGCGGCGCGGGCGTCGGCGATGATCGATCCGTCCGGATGCTCGATCAAGGCCGGCGGTTCGACGTCGTGTTCGTCCAGGATCTCACCGACGATCCCCTCGACCAGATCCTCGATCGTGACCAGACCGTCTATGCCGCCATACTCGTCCACCACCAGGGCCATGTGGACGCGCGTCAGGCGCATCTGAAACAGCAGGTCCAACACCCGCATGGTGGGTGCGACGAACAATACCTTGCGGGTGATCTCGGAAATGAATCCGGGCTCGCCGCCGCCGGAACAGGCAAGCACATCCTTGATGTGGACCATGCCGATGACGTCATCGAGGGTCTCGCGATAGACGGGCAGGCGGGAGTGGGCCGTTCGGCTCATCAACTCGATCAGGTCTGGAAGGATGATGTCGGCCTCGACGGCAACGACTTCGGCGCGCGGCACCATCTCGTCCTTGACCGTGACATTCTGGAGGGAAAGGATGTTCTCGATGAGGACACGCTCGTCGGCGTTGATCGGGACCTCCGATTCCTCGCGCTCCTCGATCAACTCCTCGAGGGTTTCGCGGATGGAGTTTTCGCCGTTTCGGCTCCACCGGAGTTTGCGAAACAAGCCGCGGGTGGCCTGTAATATGGCCTGAACAATCGCAGCGGTGCGGCCGGCCCCGTCTTCATGGGGCAATGTGGTGCCTACTTTCATCGTCCTTCGTCAATCAGACGCCGCGCTTTCGAGCCGATAGGGGTCGGGCAGGCCGAACCGTCCCAAAACCGACGCCTCGATGCGTTCCATTCCCAGCGCATCCGTCTCGTCTTTATGATCATAACCCAAAAGATGCAACACGCCATGCACCACGAGGTGACAGAGATGGGCCTCGAGACTCTTGCCCTGGGCCGAGGCTTCCGCCACCGCCGTCTCGTAAGCGATGACGACATCGCCCAGCAGGACCGGCTTTTCGCCGTCCTTGGTCATGGCGGCGGATCGCCGGCGCGAAGACGCCGGGTTGACCGCCTCGCCGGCGGTGAAATTCCCGAAGGCAAGGACGTTGGTCGCCACGTCCCGGCCGCGATAGGTGCGGTTGAGCGCGCGCACGAAGTCATCATCGCCCAACACGAGGCTGACCTCGAAGGTGCCGCGCCCGGTGAGCGCAACGTCCGCGCCGATCTCGAACGCCGCCGACGCCGCTTTCCGGCAGAGCGCCCTGACGCCGGGAAGGCGCTGGAGCCACCGCCCGCAAGGAACGGAAACGAGAACCTCGGCCACGCCGGTCACCCTCGCCTCAGGCCGACGGCGGGCCGGCATTCATCACCACCCGTTATCGCCCGCCTCCTTCGTCCTGGACCTTCTTGGCGTGGCGGCGTTCGGACTTCTCATAGGCCCTGACGACCCTGGTGACGAGGGGATGACGGGCCATGTCCACATCGGTGAAATGGACGAAGGTGACGCCATCGACTCCCTCGAGGGTCTCGATCGCGTCCGCCAATCCCGACCGGGCGCCGGCGGGCAGATCGACCTGGCTGGTATCCCCGGTCACCACCATGCGGGAATTCTCGCCGAGCCGGGTCAGGCACATCTTCATCTGCACCGGCGTCGTGTTCTGCGCCTCGTCGAGAATGATGAAGGAATGGCCCAGGGTCCGGCCCCGCATGAAAGCCAGCGGCGCAACCTCGATCTCGCCGCTGCCGAGACGCTTCATCACCTGGTCGGCCGGCAGCATGTCGTAAAGCGCGTCATAAAGGGGGCGCAGATACGGATCGACCTTCTCGCGCAGATCGCCCGGCAAGAACCCCAATCGCTCGCCGGCCTCCACCGCCGGGCGCGAAAGGATGATCCGGTTCACTTCTCCGGCCATCAGCAAGGAGACCGCCATCGCCACCGCGAGGTACGTCTTGCCGGTGCCGGCGGGACCGAGACCGAAGACCAGTTCGTATGCGCCCATGGCCTCGATATAGGTCGCCTGGACCGGCGTTCTCGCTGCGATCAGTCTCTTGCGGGTGCGAATCACGACTTCGCCCGCGTCCGCTCCCTTCGAAGCCCCGCCGGCGCCCTTGCCGGTACCGTCATTTGCCGATGCCCGCCTGATCGCCCCATCCACTTCCCCCTGATCGACGATTCTGCCGCGTTCTAATCTGTCATAGAGGAACTCGAGCGCCGCGCGCGCCACCTCCGCCGCCCCGGGAGGGCCGGATATGGCGATCCTGTTGCCGCGGCTGACCAAGGTGATCTCCAGCTGTTGTTCGATCCGCGCCAGATATTGGTCATGCTCTCCGAACAGCAGCGGCAGCAGGCTGTTGTCGTCGAACTGCAGTTGGACCTGGGGCTCGCCCGAGGAAGGCTTGATGCGCGTGGATTTCAAGCGCAAATCCTCTGATCGGGGCCCGCCTGGGCGGCAATGCGGGCAGGGCCCGCGCCCCCCTGCAAGGCGCCTTTGAGGCTATTGCCGTGGGCTTCGACGATACGAACCCGGGCGATCGATCCGATCACGCCGGTGATCGCATCGGGGCCATCCGCCCGGCCGGCCCGGGCCGGCGCATCATCGCCGCCGGAGTGAGGCGGGTCGACATGGACCGCCTGCATATAAGGGCTTCGCCCGGCCAGCTGTCCGGGACGCTTGCCCGGCCGGTCGAACAGCACCTCCATCATGGCCCCGACCGACGCCACATTGTACGCCAGTTGCCGGGCAGCCAAAAGATCCTGCAGGATTTTGAGCCGCGACGCCTTCATCGAATCCTCGACCTGACCCTCCATGAGCGCCGCCGGCGTTCCCGGGCGCGGGCTGAACTTGAAGGCATAGGCCTGGGTGAAGCCGATGTCGTCGGCCAGGCGCAAGGTCGCTTCGAAATCGGCGTCGGTCTCGCCGGGAAAGCCGACGATGAAATCGGTGGCAAGCGCGATGTCCTCGCGCGCCTCACGCAGCCTATCGGCGATCCGGCGGTAATCGTCGCCGCCATAGCGCCGGTTCATGGCCGCCAGCACCTTGTCGGACCCGGACTGCACCGGAAGGTGCAGATAGGGCATCAGCTTCTCGACCTCGCCATGGGCGCCGATCAGATCCGCGTCCATGTCCTTGGGATGGGACGTGGTGTAGCGGATTCGGCGAAGACCGCCGATTTCCGCCAGTTCCCGGATGAGCCGGCCGAGGCCCCATTCGCCTCCCGGCCGGCCGGGCGCGGCGCCGTGATAGGCGTTGACGTTCTGGCCCAGGAGCACGATCTCCAGCGCCCCCGATGCGACCATCCGGCGCGCCTCGTCAAGCACGTCCGCCGCCGGTCGGGAGTATTCCGGCCCCCTGGTGTAGGGCACGACGCAAAAGGTGCAGAACTTGTCACAGCCTTCCTGCACCGAAAGATAGGCCGAAGGTCCCTGGGGCGCGGCCGCCTGGGGCAGGAAATCGAACTTGGGCTCGACCGGAAATTCGGTGTCCAGCACGCGCCGCCGTGACCCTTTGCCATTGGCGCGGGCGGCGCGGGCCACCATTTCCGGAAGCCGGTGATAGGTCTGGGGGCCGAAAACGATATCGACGAACGGGGCGCGGCGCATGATCTCCGTCCCCTCGGCTTGGGCGACACAGCCGGCGACGGCGATGAGGAGGGAATCACCGTTCCGCTCCCTGTTCTTTTTCAGCTGGTGGAGCCGGCCGAGCTCGGAATATACCTTCTCGGCCGCCTTTTCCCGAATATGGCAGGTGTTGAGGATGATGAAATCCGCCCCCTCCGGCGCGTCAACCGGGCGGAATCCCAGGGGCGCCAGGACGTCCGCCATACGCGCGGAGTCGTAGACGTTCATCTGACAGCCATAGGTTTTGATGAACAGCTTCTTGGTCAAACACCCAATCCTACCGGCGCCGGCAGGCCTCCCGCGACGGGCACAAAACTCCTTTGATTCCGATGACAGACGACATCACAGGTACCTGGGCTACACCGGTCAAGTTCGTATCCACGGCCGATTATCGCACATCGAATTCCCAACATATGAGGCCTTTCGCCCGTCGGCACAAGATTTAAGGGCCGGCGGCGCCCACGGCCGAGCCGTCCCCTTATGCGCCAAGAGAATCGGCGAGACCGGCGGCAACCACTTCGTAACAAAAGTCGGATAGCGCCTTGCGGCTTGCCATCGACTGAACGGCGACCGCCGGGTGGAACCGGATCTCCACCGTCGCCCGGCCGAGGCCAAGAACATGCCACAAATGGGGGACCAGAACGTCGTCCCCAAAATATGCATATTGGCGCCGCCACTCAGCACCCGCGGGCCGGCCCTCCGGGCCGAGATAGGCGATGGATAGCGGCTGGACCGTAAGGGGTTTGCCGCCGATCTCGCCTTCGGCGACGCTGAACAGCGCGCTCTTGAACGGCAACACCCGGCAGCCGTCATTGCTGGTGCCCTCGGGAAACAGGACCAGGTTGTCTCCCGCCTCCAACCTGCGTTTGACGATGTCGCGATGCTGGGCGGCGAACAGTGCGCGCCGTTCGACGAAGACCGAACGCTGCATTTTCGCCAAAATACCGAATAGCGGCCAGGACGCGACCTCGGCCTTGGTGATGAAGGAAGCGGGCAACAGCGAGCCGAGGACCGTGATGTCGAGATAGGAGATGTGATTGCCGACGAAAAGCGTCGGCCGATCCTTGGACACGGTTCCCCGCTTGACGACATCGAGCCCGATCACGCGGCAGAAGACACGATGATAGAGCATGGGGATACGCTCGGCGAGCCCCAGCCCCAATAGAAGCGCGACGATCTGAAGCGGCGCCAACAGCACGGTCCATGCGGCCAGGAGCAGCAGCCGAGCGACGGCCCGGAGCGAAGATCTCATGGTCGTCAGGGGTTCCCCGCCTGGCGCTTGGCGCGTTCGTAATGGCGGGTGTATTTCTCGGCGATCAGGTCGGTCTTGACGATGACGCAGACGTCGATGGTGTCGAACTGTTCGTCGATCACGGCGCCGTCGCCGACGAAGCCGCCGAGGCGAAGATATCCCTTGATCAAGGGCGGCACCGAAGCCAGTGTCATCAGGGGCGGCATGGACACCAGCGTCTCGTGCGGACCCATTTTGGGCGATTTCATCAGGTTCATATCGACGTAGAACTGGTCCAGCGCCCGCGGCCTCAAGGCCGGCGGCGCCAAGTGATAGTGGTAAAGATAGGACAGGGTTTCGGCATGTTCTTTCACGTCGGTCCCCGGCAAGCTGCCGCAGCCGAACATCAGCTCTATATCGTAATGGGCGACATAGGCGCTGATTCCCTGCCACAACATCTGCATGGTGGGCCGGTTGCGGTACGCCGCGTCGACGCAGGACCGCCCCAACTCCAGGATCTCGCCGGGATAGGCGACGAGCTTGCTGATGTCATATTCGCCGGCCGAATAGAACCCGCCCTTGCGCGCCGCCGCCTCGCGGCGGATCAACCGGTAAGTACCGACCACGTTACTAAGCCCGTCGCTCCGTTCACGATCGATCACCAGCAAATGATCGCAAAATGAATCGAAGGCGTCGAAGTCGCGTCGCGCCGCCGCAATTTCGGCGCTCGGCGTCGCCGACATCTCTTCGTAAAATACCCGATAGCGGAGGGCTTGCGCCGCATCGACATCGGCCTCGGTCTCGGCCAGCCGAGCCTCCAAATTTCTGGAGCGGATGCTGACAGGCCGATACTCGCTAAACCTTATCGCTTCCATGAACCACGTCCGCCGCCGCGCCGCCTCCATTCACGAGCCGGTGAACGAAACCCGGGTGGGCTTACGTCTGTCTTCCCCTTTTTCGCCGACCTTTTAACGAGACGCCGAAGAGTTCCAGGCGGTGATCGACAAGATCATAGCCGAGGCTCTTGGCGACCTCGCGCTGCAGCACCTCGATCTTCTCGCTGTTGAATTCGACGACGTCTCCGGTTTCCAGATCTATGAGGTGGTCGTGATGCCCCACCGGCATTTTCTCATAGCGGGCCCGGCCGTCCCCGAAGTCATGACGTTCCAGGATGTTCGCCGCCTCGAACAGCCGCACCGTGCGGTAAACCGTAGCGATGCTGATCCCTGGATCGAGCGCCGCGGCACGGCGATGCACTTCCTCGACATTGGGGTGATCCAACGCCTCCGACAACACCTGGGCGATGACCCGGCGCTGGCCGGTCATTTTCATGCCCTTCTGGACACAAAGCTTTTCTAGCGCTGACATCACGTCGCCAGACCTCTTGGTCTTAACGATGCTCACCAAGACCGGTTACCGAGAAACAGTATAAAACAATTGGCTCCGCAAACCTATTGCCTTGCAGACTCGGCGATCCCGGAAAATCGGGGACCGGTGCCGAATTTGGCGCCCACGGGAGAGAGTGTCCTAACCGGCCTGTGGCCGTCTCCGGGGCTTGGTGCCAAGACCGATCTTTTTCGCCAGGGAGCTCCGCTGCTTGGCATAGTTGGGAGCAACCATGGGATAGTCGGGCGGCAGCCTCCACCGTTCGCGATACTCCTCGGGGGTCATGTTATAGGCGGTCTTGATATGGCGCTTGAGCATCTTGAGCTTCCGCCCGTCCTCGAGACACACGATAAAATCGGGTGTTATCGAACGCTTGATGGGAACGGCCGGCTGGGGCCGCTCAACGGCGGCTGATTGCGCCTTGCCGATGTTCGCCAGGGTGGCATAGACTTGTTGGATCAGCTGCGCCAGATCGTTCACGTTGACCGTATTGTTGGCCACATGAGAGCAGACGATCTCGGTCGTCAGAGCCAGAAGTTCGTTGGAATCCGTATTGTCAGCCATAAAAACTGTTCTCCCTGTTCTCTCGCTGCCCGTATATTAAATGAAATATAAATTGATTCAATTCTTTTAGCAATAATTATTTCTCTAAACCAAAGCCAAGGCGCACAAGTGACAGTAATGGACAGATATCTTGACATAACACGGGAAGTATGTCCGCTCACGTTTGTTAAAACCAAGTTGCTGATCGAGCGGCTGTCACCGGGACAAACCGCGGAGATACGGCTGAAAGGCGCGGAACCCCTCGAAAACGTGCCGCGCTCGGTACGCGAACACGGCCACGAGGTCCTGTCATTGGAGCCCGAAGACGGGGCCACCGGCGACACCGGGGTCTATGTGCTGCGAATCCGTAAATCTTAACGCCGGGCATCGATCAACGATGATCGCGGGGCCCTCATCTACGGCCTTCCGGGCGCCGGCCCGCCTGCGCCGCCGGCCCTGGCTCCGCCGGAGGCTTCGCCGAGGCGAGAGCCGCTCTCGCCACGCTTCGCTGGCGTAGCGGGTCGGCGTGGCGAAGGCCCGCTCCCATACCCGCCGATCCCGACATTTCCGGAGTCACCGTCTGGCGCCGCCATTCTCCGCCAATCTAGCGTCGGGGGGGCGCAAATAAAGGGGGCGCGGGGCGGCATCGACGGGAGCGGTGACCGTACGCTCCGCCGCCAGGGCCGCTATATGGGCCGCGTCTGGCGCGCCTGAGCCTGAAGCAAAACGGATGCGGTCCATATCGGCCGCCTCGAGGGCCGGGCGCAACTGGGCCGCGCCGTCGCCGGCAACGAGGAGCGGGCCCGCGGGCAGCGCCTTTGCCAGCACCTCGGGCATCACCGCCGCCGGCGGCCCCAGGGCGGCAAGATCAGGGCCGAAGCTTTGGGCGTAGATATCGGTGCGTTTTGCATCGATCGCCACCACCAGACCGCGACCGGCGCGCTCGGCCGCGCCAACGCCCTTGGCCACGGCTTCGAAGGTGGTGACGCCGATAACGGGAAGACCGCCGGCAAGCGCCATGCCGCGGGCCGCGGCAAGGCCGATGCGAACGCCGGTAAAAGAGCCGGGACCGACGGTGACGGCGATAAAATCGATTTCCGCGTAGGTCAGGCCGGCCTCTTTCAAGACCTCCACGACCATCGGGATGAGCGCTTCGGACTGTCCCCGCTCCATGGCTACGAAGCGGCGTGCCGGAATCTCGCCATCTCGCCAGATCGCGGCGGAACACGCCGAGGTCGCCGAATCGAAGGCGAGAATCTTCATGCCCCGGCCCTAGTCCTTACTTTCGTCGGAGGAGGGCCGATCCGACCCGGCGGGCCAGCCGCCCGACGCCTGGCGGCGCCGGCCGTGCTAGAGTATGTGTGGTTGCCCACCGTCTTGGCGAAAGGGACGCGACGCCCATGGACCTGGTCGAGATCGCCGCTCCTGAATTCGATGTCGAGTTCGAGATCGCCTACGCCATCGCCAACAACCTGACGGGCGAACCGATCTACCGCCGGGCGGCCTGCTATCTCCATGCGGACGCGGCGAAGCTCCTGGACCGCGCCATCGCGCTCGCCGCCGAGCTCGGCCTGCGCCTCAAGATCTTCGACGCCTTCCGGCCGGTGGAGGCCCAGTGGGTGTTGTGGAATCATACTCCCAACCCCGCGTTCCTTGCCGATCCGCGCAAGGGTTCCCCTCATTCGCGCGGTGTCGCTATCGATCTTACCCTCATCGACGGCACGGGCACGCCGCTTGAGATGGGCACCGAATTCGACGCCTTCACGCCTGACGCCCATCATGGCGTGACCGACGTTTCGGTCAAGGCGCAAGGCAACCGGTATTTGTTGCTGGGGCTGATGATGGCGGCGGGCTGGGATTTCTACCGCAATGAGTGGTGGCATTACCAAATGTTCGATGCCAGGCGTTACCCGCTGATCAGCGACAAGGAGTTGCCCGCCGGCATGATGTAGTGCCTTGGCGGCGAGGGGCCCCATTCGCCGGCCTCAAAACCCTTGTGTCCCGGTATCAACGCCGCATAATCGTCCGAGATTTCAATGCCCGGAAAGATTTCGCCGGTGATGGGAGCCAAGTCCCGCATTGTTTCGCTGTTCGCCCTGGGGATGGCGGTCGCGGCGTTCGTTCCCCCGCCCCCGGCCGAAGCGGCCAACTCGGCGGTGGTGTTCATGTATCACCGTTTCGGCGAATCCTCCTCTCCCTCCACCAATATCCGCATCGATCAGTTCGAGGCCCATCTGAAGGAGTTGGCGGAAGGCGGCTACGAGGTGCTGCCGTTGCCGAGGATCCTCTCCGCGCTTGAGCGGGGCGAGGCGCTTCCCGACAAGACCATCGCGCTGACGATCGATGACGCGTACCTTTCGGTTTACAGGGTTGCCTGGCCACGCCTGAAAGCTGCCCGCTTCCCCTTTACCCTGTTCGTCGCCACCGATCCCATCGACGGCAAACTCAGGAACTACATGAATTGGGATCAGATCCGGGAGTTGGCGAAGGCCGGCATCACCATCGGCAGTCAGACCGCGCGCCACCTTCATATGGCCGATTCTTCCGCCCGCCGTAACGCCGCCGATCTCAAGAAATCCAACGCCCGCTTCGTGGCCGAATTGGGCGAGAAGCCGAAACTTTTCGCTTACCCCTACGGCGAGGCGAGCCTGGCCGTGAAGACGCTGGTGATCGCCGAGGGGTTCGTGGCGGCCTTCGGTCAGCATTCGGGCGTGGTGTACGACAAGGCCGATTTTTCCTATCTACCGCGCTTCGCCCTGAATGAAGCCTATGGCAACATCGACCGCTTCCGGTTAGCGGCCAATGCGTTGCCCCTGCCGGTATCGGAGATTACGCCCAGGGATCCCTTGCTGACAGACAACCCGCCGGCTTTCGGCTTCACCGTCGATCCCAGCCTGAAGCAGATCAGCCGGCTGGCCTGTTATCACAGCGGCCAGGGCAAGCTGCCGGTCGAACGGCTCGGCCGCCGGGTCGAGGTGCGCCCGAAACTGGCCTTCCGGCCAGGACGGACGCGGATCAACTGTACGATGCCGGGTCCGGGCAATCGGTGGCGCTGGTTCGGAATGCAATTTTACGTCAGGAAACCTTAGGCGCCCGGGCCATGGGCGCCTAGGCGCGCCTTGTCGAACTGGCCCAGTTCGTTGCCGCGGATGATGATCTTGATCGTGCGAACGTAATCGGCGCCCCGCTCCGAATAGCGCAACATGGTCCCGGCCAACGTCAGGCCATCGACCATGGTCCCCTCGCCGTGTCGTGCGCGGAGCGCGGCGCGCACCTTGCGGAACTCCTCATAGGCGGGATGGATGTTGAGATTGCGGGCATAGGAATGCACCCCGTCAAGCAGCCGCCCGAAGGACTTGACCTTGTGCCGCTTGCCCTCCGGCCGCTCCGCCGGCACCAGGCCCGACGTTTGATGAAAGGTGCGCTGGCCGAACAGCGCCTTTCCCTTCTGGGCGAAGCGGGATGTCCCCCAGCCGCTCTCTTCCGCCGCCTGCGCCAGTGCCAGGGAGGGCGGGATGACGTCGATCCGGCGCAAAAGATCATCGTGATCGGCGCTCTTGACCTCGTAGCGGTCCACCATGTCCTCGATCCACAACCTCTCCTCGGTCGACAGTTTCTGGCCCGCGCGGATACGGTTCCGAAGGGCGAGCAATCGCTGACGCTGCTCAAGGATCTCCTCGTTCACGTGCAGGATCAACGGCAGCATGCTCTTGAAGAAGACGGTCTTGCGATGTTCGATCGAATCCAGCAACAGCATGTCCGCCGGCATGACGGTGACGAACACCCGGGGCACCGGCCGCGCGCCCTGACGGATGGCCTCGAGACGGTAGCCGATCCTGCGGAAGATCGCGGAAAGCTTCGCCGCGCTCTCGGGCACGAGCACGACGCCGGTGGGTTTGAAAAGGGACGGCGTGTCGGCGTCTAAATCCACCGCGACTTCTTCGATCTCCCACCAGCCGGGCGCCGGTTCTTCGGGTCCGGGCGGCTGGAAGACCATGCCCAAGGCGACGGCCGCGATGAGACCGGCGACGGTAACGAACCTGGGATCGACCGAGAATTCGGGCGCGAACCTCCGCCAGACCGGAAGACGACGCCTCATATCGCGCCAAATCCGGCCAGCCGCGGCTTTGAATCGTGGCCCCTGGGCAAGCGGACGACGCAAACCGTCCCAACGTTGTTTGACCGCCGCCGTGAATCGCCGCCCGTCGACGACGGGACGGCGCAAATCGCTCCACGCCCGTCTTATCGCCGGCGCGAATTGCGGCCCTTTGGAAAGGGATCGTCGCAAGCCGATCCAACGCCGTGTGATTCGGAACAAGACATTCTCCCCGATCATTTTTTTACGCGTCCCTTCCGGCGCCGCCGCCGGAGGTGAAAGCTTAAACCTGATTGGGCGCGTTCTTGGTTCGCGGTGCGCGCTTGGCCGCGTCCGTGACACTCAATTCACCAGGCTCAAGGCCCATCACGTCTTGGTCCTTGAAGATCGCCAAAATGTCATGGCTGGTGATATGTCTGGACTGAAGCAAGTTGGAGAACCCCGGACATTTATCTGAATGTTGGCTCAAACCCATCTGAACAAATGGTCCAAAGCGCCGCCAAAATCAAGAGAAGTTGTCCACGATATCAATGTGTTAACAACGATACAGCGGGATTTCGGCAGTACCTGCAGTGCCTTGCGGCCGATTGGCGAGTCCCGGCGGCAAGAAGCGCCGCCACCGCACGAAGAAACAATATTACAACGACCGAAATTGAATTGAAAGAAACTTCCCCGGGGCGTGAGGCCCGGTTCTACGGCGGGCGGACGTCAGCCTGGCGGCAGCGGCAAGATCAGGTCAGGCTTTCGAGCTGCTCGTCCGTAAGGTATCCGGGCACGATCGTCAGCGGAACCCTGAGGTCGGACGTCATCTTCCCGGCCAGGGAGGATATCAGCGGTCCCGGCCCTTCGGTACCCGTCGCGGCGCCTAGGACGAGGACGGAAATGCTCTGGTCCTCGTCGATCAATTTGAGGAGCTCATCGCGCAGTTTGCCCTCGCGGAGATAGAACACCGGCGTCTTTCCGGACCATTCCTGGACCTCGGCCGAATATTTCTGCAGCACGGCTTCCGCCTCCTGACGGCCCTCCTCGCGCATCAGATCCTCGACCGCCATCCAGTGCTGGAAATCCGCCGGTTCGACCACATAGAGCAGGGCGACCCGGCCCCCCGTTTTCTTGGCGCGCAAGGACGCGAAGCGCAGCGCGACGTGAAGCTCCTCGGTGTTGTCCACCACCACGAGGAAGGTGCGTTCCTGGGGTTCGGGGGAGGGTTCGCTCATCTTTTAAGCCTTGCGGAAGACGAAGCCCGCCAGCCACCCCGCGGCAAGGGCGATGGCGATCGCCATGATGCCATAAAGCGCCGAATTCCGGTGGGCAAATTCGAACACCTCGGCGCCGATGCCGGCCTTGCTGATGACCAGGGGCGTCGTCTGGGCGCCGACCACGGCGCCCTTGCGGAGGAGGAAGACCTCGACCTTGTAAATGCCGGTGGGCACGTTGGCCGGGAAAAATACCTTGGTGCGGAACAGCCGCGGGCCGAGGAATCTGACCCGGCGAGTCTCCTTGCCGTAAAGCTGGTCGAGCTCCTTGTTGCGCACCAGCGCCGACCAAAATCGGCGCACCTCCTTGGGATCGGCGCCCTTTTCGGCCTTTACCCGCAGATATCCGGACCCGATCTCATGGCGGGTCCTGAGCGCTTCGGGCACGATCTCGGCGATGGCTCGGTTGGCGGCCACCACGTAGAAGGCGGGCACCCCATCGAAAGCCATCTCGGCGTCGTTGACCCAGATGCCGCCGATGCGGCTCTTGCGCCGCACCAATTCGCGCCGGGCGGGACCGCGCACGACGACGACCACATCGCCTTCGCCGTCGGTGGCGCCGAACAGCAAGACATCGGTGCCGACGAAGCCGGTGGTGATCGACACCCGGTGTTCCGAAAGATCGGCGATCAGCGGCTCCGCCTTGGCTGGGGAAGGTGCAAGGCCAAGTAGTGCCAGGCCCAACGCCGCCGCCCCGATCAGCGCCGTCCCGGTCATCACCCTCCTATGAAAGTAAGTACTAAGCAAAGCCAGTGTCCTCATAGCATCACCTGGGAGCCGAGGGAATAAATGTCGTCCGGCTCGGCGACGAGATCGAAGATCAGTTTGCCGCACACCAAAAGGACCAACAGGGCCAACAACCCGCGCAAATATTCTCCGGGCAGCTTGCCGGTATGACGGCTACCCAGCTGGGCGCCGATGACCCCGCCGGTCAACAGCATGGCCGCCAGCACCACGTCCACGGTTTGGTTGTTGACCGCTTGCAGGAAGGTGACGTTGGCGGTCACGAAGATGATCTGGAACAGGGACGTGCCGACGACCACCGCCGTCGGCATGCCGAGAAGATAGATCATCGCCGGCACCATGACGAAACCGCCGCCCACCCCCATGATAGCGGCAAGGACGCCGACGAAGAGCCCCACCCCGAGCGGCAGAATGGCGCTGATATAAAGTTTGGACTTGCGAAAGCGCAGCTTGAACGGCAGTCCGTGCAGCCAGGTATGCTGGTGCAGCTTGCGCGCGGCGCCCGAGGGCCTGCGGCGGCGGAGGATGGTGCGCGCCGCTTCCACCAGCATCAGGGATCCGATGATGCCGAGGAACGCCACATAGGCCAGCGCGATGACGAGATCGAGCTGCCCCAGCTCGCGCAACAGCGAATACAGCCAGACGCCGAAGGTCGAGCCAAGCAAGCCCCCCGCCAGAAGCACCCCGCCCATCTTGAAATCGACGTTGGCGCGCCGCCAGTGGGCGAGCACGCCGGAGACGGAAGCGGCGACGATCTGATTCGCCTCGGTCGCGACCGCCACCGCCGGCGGTACGCCGATGAAGATCAGAAGGGGTGTCATGAGAAAACCGCCGCCGACGCCGAACAGGCCCGAGAGGTAACCGACACCTCCGCCCAATCCCAGCAACCAGAACACATTTACCGACATCTCGGCTATCGGCAAATAAATCTGCATCGGACTGGTTTATTCTGAAAAAAGCGCAGTTGAAAATGGATGGGTGAATCTGCGGTCTCCCTTGTGCGCCCGGCGGCGCAAGAGCGCAAGAAAAAATCGCAATGTTTTCAAAATAATAAAAGGCCGCCCAGCGACGAAATCGGGCGGCCAAAGGCGCGCTCCGCGAACGGCGGTGGCGGCGGTGGGCCACGACCCGCTTCGGAACGATCCGCCGATCCCGCTTCAGGCGTCGAGCAGTCCGATGATGTCGTGAATCTCGGCGAGGTGGCGCTGGGCGATCTCGTTGGCGCGCTCGGCGCCTCGATGGAGGACGCCCTCCACGTAACCCGGGTCTTTCGCGATGCGCTTCATGTTTTCGCCGATCGGCCCCAATACGGAGACCGCCAAATCGGCGAGTTCGTCCTTGAAGGCCGAGAACATCGCGCCTTCGAACTTAACCAGCGCATCCTCGGCGCTGATGCCGGCAAGCGCCCCGTAAATGCCGATAAGGTTCGCCGCTTCCGGCCGGCCCTCCAATCCCTCGGCGGTCCCGGGCAAAGGATCGGGGTCGGTACGCGCCTTGCGGATCTTGGTCCGGATCGTCGCGGCGTCGTCCGTCATGTTGATGCGCGAATAATCCGAGGGGTCGGATTTGCTCATCTTCGCGGTGCCGTCGCGCAGGCTCATGACCCGGGCCGCCTCGCCGAATATCTGGGGCTCGGGCAGGGGGAAGTAATCGACGCCGAACTGGCGGTTAAAGGCGCCGGCGATGTCGCGGCAGAATTCCAGATGTTGCTTCTGGTCTTCGCCCACCGGCACGTGGGACGCCTTATAGAGCAAGATGTCCGAGGCCATCAGCACCGGATAGGCGTAAAGCCCGAGGCCCGCGATGTCGCGCTTTTTGCCCGCCTTCTCCTTGAACTGGGTCATACGGTTGAGCCAGCCGAGCGGCGTCAGGCAGGCGAAGAGCCAGGCGAGCTCGCTGTGCCCAGGCACGGCGCTCTGGTTGAAGATGACGCAGCGCTCGGCATCGATGCCGGCGGCGAGATAGGCGGCGGTGACTTCGCGGGTGTTGGCGCGAAGCTCTTCGGGATCCTGAGGCAGGGTGATGGCGTGGAGATCGACGATGCAGAAGATGCACTCGAAGCTCTCCTGCAGCGTCACCCAGTTGCGGATGGCGCCGAGGTAATTCCCCAGGTGCAGGTTCCCCGTCGGCTGGACACCCGAGAAGATGCGTTTCATGAAACCAAGCTCCTGCCTAGAGCGGTTCTTGGTAGATAGGAACCATTTGACCGGGATTATTTTGCGTCCTGGCTAGGCGCGGAATGCGCAATGATGCTGGCGCATCATAAGCTTTTCGCAACGACGCCAGGGCGCAAAAGAACCCGGCCTTCGGTGGGGCAAAACGGCCTCTCGGATGCGTCGCGACGCTTGCCCGATGTTCCGCATCGCG